>MFGX01000118.1:18969-22482 GCA_001778455.1 Candidatus Fraserbacteria bacterium RBG_16_55_9
TTCGCCGTCGAAGGCGCCGGTTTCGCCCAGGAAGCTCTTCGTGCCATCGTCGTGCTGGCTGGGGTTAAAGAAGAAGCGTCCGCGGCGAATCGTCCAGCCCGTGAACGCCCTTGCAGACTCGTGAATGTCCTGCTCGGTGTAATTGGGCTCACCGCTGATCACGTCGTTGATGCCCATGGTGAAGAGCTCCATCAATTCCCGGGCGTAGTTCTCATTGGGGCTGCCTTTGATGTTCGTGTTGTTGTCCAGCCAGATGATCATGGCCGGATCCCTTGAGATTTGGAGAAGCATCTCTCGAAAGCTCCCGAGCGCCAAGCTGCGGAAGAGCTGGTTCTGTTGGAGCATGAGTTCCGCGATGGTGACCTTGCTGATGGCTGTGGCGAAGTGGTCATGCCAGAAGAGGGTCATCTTCTCCTCAAGCGGGCGACGGGTGTGGAGCATCCGAAAGAGCCACCACTGCCAAATGCCAAGCAGGTTGAGCGGTTGCTGCCCGAGATAGTTTTGAGCGGCCAGAGCCTGCTCCATGGCGCTATCGTTCACTTGTTCGTAATTCATGAGATAATCCACTGCGCCCTCACGCCCCAGAAGGACCAAGTATTTGATATCCTCTTGGTTGCCGCCAAAACCGGCGCGGCGCAGCAAGTGTGCTGCCTGAACTGGATCAAACTCCGACATCGTCTTGCCTCCTTTCGCTCTTACTTGCCACCCAGATAAATGAGCAGAGCGCGTGCGCCACCCTCGCTTAAAGGATCCTCGCTGCTCCCCCGAGCCGCCACTAGAAACGCCAGTAACTGGTTCAAGTTGCGTCGCGCCGGGCCCTCCTCATTCACTCGTAGGATCTCTTTGATGTGATCGAGGGCTTCCCGGTGGTAGGCTTGAAGGATGTTCAAAGCGAAAAGCGCCGGACGTAGGCGGTCATTGCTTTGGGCTCGGGGCTCAATAGCGTTTCGTAGGCGTTCGAGATACGCTTGCACTCCTATGCCGTCGGCGCCAAGGGGATCTCCCGCTTTCGTCTGATAGTCCGGGCTCTGCTTGCCCACCAGCACATTGAGCACTCGTTGTGCCCGTTGTTGGATCTCGCCCAAGTCGGCTGCAGGCAAGGCGAAAACGGTCTCTCGAATGCCTACACTTAGTTGTTCCACGACTTGGCGAGCCCACTGCTGCACTTCGGGGGGCCAGGGAGCAGTGGATTGTGCCTGTCCGAGAGTCCCCGCCGTCAGTCCAGCGAGCAGTCCGCCGAGTAGAACCAAGAGCACGAGTTTCGAATACGTACGCTGCCATCTCTGTCGTTTCTGCACCATGATGCAATCTCCTCCGGTTTCATGAATGTAGATTCGTTGCCCATTCGAATGCCATAGAAGCATGGTAGAAAACGGGTCAAAATCAGACTTGGAGTTTGTAGCCGAAGCCGCGTGCTGTAACGATCAGCTGGGGTTCTTTGGGGTTCACTTCCAGCTTTTGGCGAAGGAAGTAGATGTACTGCTTGACGTCTTGGGCTGTGGCCAGATGGCTATCCGTCCAGACTTGTGAGAGGATCTCTTCGTTGGAGAAGACGCGGCCCGGTTCGCGGGCCAAAAGCCGCAGCAGTTCAAATTCCTTGGGAGAGAGCTCCACTGCTTGATTTCGCATCTCTACGCGCTTGCTGGCATCATCGATGACCAATTCACCGATCTGAATGATCGAAAGGTTGGCCTCAAGAGGAGGAGGCTCTGTTGGCACACTTGCTACGCCAGGAGCAACAGTGCTCTCAGGAACGGTTGTAGGGGGTTGAGTCTCGGCAACCGGAGGCGCGAAGAGATGCCCAGCCCAGTAGATGGCGACGAGGCTTACCAGGACTAGAAAGGCGATAGCGATTCCGGCAACGAAGAAGATCTGAGATCGGGTGGCGTTTTCCAAGGGCCCTACGATCAACCCCAGACGAATGTAGCCATCCACATCGGGCAAGGCCCGCTGGATGTCCCAATATGCCTGGTTTTGCGAAACTTTGCGTTCAATCTGCCAGGTCCCCGAGGGAATCGCAGCAGGCAAGAGGGGCTCTGCCAATCGGCTGACGACGGCTAACGTCTGCCCCTGGTGCACAACCTCGGCATAGAGCACATTCCCCAAGACGAGAGTTCCGGTCAGGAACTCCAGATCTTGTTTGTTCCCTTGAGCTAAATCGAAGGCGGCGCGATCGGCAAAAGCCCAGGCCAGGAGCTCCGCACGAGCGCGGAACTCATCCGTTCGCATCTGGATCGCGTAATGGAGATAGATCCCACTGAAGGCTGCCGTAAGGAAGACAGCAAGCCCAATCCAGGTGAACAAGAACTTTCTGCGTGCGCTCATAAGTTGAAACCGTTGAGTCATCGACTGTTTGTTATACGTACTGAGACCCACGCCTGTCAATGTATCAACCTGATCGAGGTCATTGATCGCGATGGATTCTCCGTCCTATAGTGTCAGAGCAAAGGAGTGTTGCCTATGAAACACCGCATGGATCATGACTCTCTCGGTGATGTTCAGGTCCCAGCGGAGGCGTACTGGGGACCACAGACGCAGCGAGCCGTTGAGAATTTCCCGATCAGCGGGCTGAGACTCCAGCCCGCGTTCATCCGTGCCCAGGCCGTGATCAAGTGTGCCTGTGCGAAGGCGAATATCGAGCTGGGTCAGATTGACAAAGAGATTGGTCGGGCCATTGTCAAGGCAGCAGAAGAGATCCTGAACGGAAAACTTCTCGATCAATTCGTCGTGGACGTCTATCAGGCCGGCGCAGGCACCTCTCAGAACATGAACGCCAACGAGGTGATCGCCAACCGCGCTATCGAGATCTTGGGTGGCAAGAAGGGCGACTACAAGAAAGTTCACCCCAATGACCACGTGAACCGTGGCCAATCCACGAACGACACGATCCCCACGTCTATACACATCTCTGCTCTGGAAGAGATCACTCACAAGCTGTTGCCAGCTCTGGACGAGCTAGGCAAAGCTCTGAGGAAGAAAGCCAGAGAGTTCGACCACGTCATCAAGTCAGGCCGGACGCACCTGCAGGATGCCGTGCCCATGCGCCTGGGCCAGGAGTTTGGGGCTTACGCGCGCATGATCGAGCTGGGCATCGAGCGTGTGAAGAGGGCCTCGGAAGACCTCAAAGAACTTGCCCTCGGCGGGAACGCCGTAGGCACGGGCATCAATACACCCAAGGGGTATAAAGAGCTGGCAGTCAAGTATATCAACGAGATCACCAAGCTAGGGTTTCGCCCCGCGGAGGATCTCTTTGAGGCCATCCAGAATCGAGATGCGGCAGTAAATGTCTCGGGAGCTCTTCGTACGGTAGCCACAAGCCTGATCAAGATCGCAGACGATCTGAGACTGCTTGCTTCCGGACCGAAGACAGGTTTGAACGAGATCGTTCTCCCTGCTGCGCAACCGGGAAGCTCGATCATGCCGGGCAAAGTGAACCCCGTGCTCGCGGAGATGCTGAACATGGTCTGCTACGGGGCTCTCGGCTGCGATCACGTCGTCTCGCGCACGGGGCAG
>MFGX01000118.1:22509-27721 GCA_001778455.1 Candidatus Fraserbacteria bacterium RBG_16_55_9
TGCCGGTGATGGCGTACAACTTGCTACACGCGATTCAGATTCTGGCAAGCGGAGCAAGTGCCTTCACGGAGCGATGCGTACGCGGGATCACGGTCAATGAGGAGATGTGCAAGAAATACGCTGAGAGCACACCTCAGGTCGTGACGGCCTTGAGCCCGTACATCGGCTACGAGAAGGCTGCCGAAGTCCTCAAAGAGGCATTGGCCAAGAACAAGACGATTCGAGAAGTCGTGCTCGAAAAGAAGCTCCTCTCGAAGGAAAAGCTCGATGAGGCGATGGATCTCCGAAAGCTGACGTAGCTTACTTCCTATGCTGCTCGAGTGAGAGCACCAAGAATGGGTTGATCGGGCGTCCCTCGAAGAGGGGTTGTGCAATCTCTTCGTGCAAGGTCTGGACGGACTCGCGTTGGCCACGCCAAATGAGGAGCTTTAGCATCTTATCTAGAGGTAGCCAGCGGTAGTCGTCGTGCTCAGCGTTTAGAATCACCTTCTCATCGAGCTCGGCAGCGAAACAAGGTACAAGTTCAACAGCATCTCCACTAAGCACATAAAAATGCTCGATGAAATCGAGCGACCAGAAGCTGGCAGGTGTAAGACCCGTCTCTTCTCTTACCTCGCGCAGGCCGGCTTGAGCAGCCGTCTCTCCGGCTTCAATCCTCCCATGCACGGCCATCCAGACGTCGCCAAAATCGGGATCTCCCGCGCGGCGATGCAGCGCTAGATATTCCGGTCCTCTTGTTGTCAGGCGGAACGGATAGACGCTGACCGTTCTCACTTCGCTCTTGGCCATCAGAATCTCAGTGAGCTACTTGAGCCCCTTGATGAATTGCTCGATGGGAATGGCGGCGAGAGTCGTAATCTTGACGCTACCGCGGGCTCCCAACTCCAGAGAAACGCGTGCGACGGTCTCGTTGTTTGGCGCCTCCACGATGGTGAGAAAATCATATGGACCCAGAACAGCGTACTGGGCCACGATCTTCGCCCCCAATGTTTCCACTTCCTTGTTGACCTCCTGGATGCGCCCCGGGCGCTTCTTGATTGTCTCCGCTCCCTCGTCGGTGAGCGTGCTTAGAAGTATGTATGTGGCCATACGAACTCTCCTTTCTGCGGCATCTTCTCTTCTGAGTAGCAGACTAGCACAGAAGCGAGAACTGGATCAAATGGCGTGAGAATTCTGAAACTTTGGGAACCCTCCCTCCGCTGGCATGTATATAGGCTAAGAACATCCTAAGCCCAGCGAGGTGAGGAACATGAAGTTCATCTTCGTAAGATTCAGAGGCCTAGAGTCCTGCAGCAACTTGCAGTCTTGTCTCATGCTCGTCTCTCCCGAACTGACTGTCTCTGAACTGAAGTCACTCTGCGGAGTTGGCTCGGAGAGTGCGGTCTTCTCACCCACTTGCAGCATTCCTCTTAAGGATGAGGCAAGGCTGTACGATGTCATCCATGAGTTCGACACGGTTACGCTCGCGCCCTCATGGATTGATGCTCTGCTGGGTTGTGGTGTGTTGCTCCAAGCACTCCATGAAAGCGGGATGCCATCCGCCGGAGGGGGCCACCGTTATCCTGCTCAGCCTCTTTATGTCGCCGATGGAGATGAGCGCGATCAGAAGCCCATAATGTGAAATCCCGCGTCCACATAGATGATCTCGCCGGTGATGCCGCTGGCGAGGTCGCTCAACAGGAAGAGTCCCGCTTTGCCCACTTCCTCGTGAGTGATGTTGCGCTTCAAGGGAGCGCGCTCTTCGTAGACATGAAGAATATCGGTAAAGCCAGGCACGCCGCGGGCCGAGAGCGTCGAAAGCGGCCCAGCCGAGATGCCATTCACCCTGATCTTTTTCGGTCCCAATTCGTAGGCCAGTTGGCGAATGATCTGCTCCAATGCAGCTTTCGCCGTCCCCATGACGTTATATGTGGGAACAGCCCGCTCGGCAGCCAGATACGTCATGGCAATGATGCTGCCCCCACCGGCTTTCTCCATGAGGGGCATTGCCAGTCTAGACATGGGAACGAGTGAATACGCACTGATTTCAAGTGATGTTCGAAAACCTTCGCGCGAAGTGTAGTAGAATTCCCTTTCAAACTCCTCGTGAGGAGCGAAGGCCACACTGTGCACCAGATAATCTAGCCTGCCAAATTCACTATCGATGGTGTGAAAGACCATTTCCAGTTGAGCGTTATCAAGCACGTCACAGGGAAGAAGCAATGAGCCCTGAAGCGGGGAGACCAGCTCTTCCACGCTGGACTTGAGGCGTTCGCCTTGATACGTGAAGGCAAGACGTGCCCCCGCCTTATGGAGCAACTGTGCGATGGCCCAGGCAATGCTTCGCTTGTTGGCCACGCCGGCGACCAGCCCGGTCTTGCCACGAAGATCAATGGAGTACACGCGCGCACGACCCCCTTCGTTACAGACTGTTAGAAACTTTACGCTCTGGCCGGTCAGGATTGCAAGTCTGTCTTGCCCCATGATCTGGATTTGGCTATGCTGTTGACCGTGATGGGGCGATGACGCTGAAACGGACTTGGGTTAATGAAGTGAAGGGACATATCGGCCAACGGGTGCTGCTCAAGGGTTGGATACACACCCTGCGGCCCATTGGGAAGCTACGCTTCATTGTATTAAGAGATCGCACGGGGTTCGTGCAAGCCAAGCTCAAGGGCGAGAAGGCACCGACGGAGGAGTTGAAGGAAGAGGCAGCGATTCAGATTATTGGGGCAGTCGTCCAGGATCAACGGGCTCCCGATGGCATCGAGGTCGACATCGAACAGTTGGTCATTCTCAGCTCACCTGTGGAGCCTCCTCCCATTCAAATCAACCGCCCTCTAGACGTGATCGGGGTGCGCTTGGAAACGGCGCTGGACCATCGGACTCTCAGTTTGAGACACCCGGAGATCGGCTCGGTCTTCCGCGTGCGAGCAGAGCTCATCTGGGCCTTCCGCGAATATCTGCGAGGTCAAGGCTTCTTGGAGGTGCAAACACCCAAGATCGTGGCCGCAGGTACAGAGGGTGGCACAGCTCTCTTTGCCGTTCAGTATTTTGAGCAGACCGCGTATCTTGCGCAGAGCCCCCAGTTTTATAAACAGATGCTGGTGGGGGCCGGCTACGAGCGCGTTTTTGAAGTGGGTCCCGTCTATCGCGCAGAGCAGCACAATACCGCCAGGCACCTTAACGAGTACATCAGCCTGGATTATGAGATGGGCTTCATCGACGATTTCCGGGAGATCACGCAGCTAGAGACCGAGCTTCTGCGATTCATGTTCGAGCACATCAAACGGGCTTGCCCGAAAGAGTTAGAGCTCTACAAAGCAGAGGTGCCGAAGGTACCAAAGGAGATCCCGCATCTGACGCTGGCCGAGGCGATTGATATTCTAAAGAAACGCTATAACAAGCACTGTGAAAGTGACCTGGATCCGGAGGGTGAAAAACTGCTCTGTGAGTACACGAAGAAGGAACTTGACTCCGAGTTCGTCTTCGTGACGCATTATCCTCGGGCCACGCGCCCGATGTACGCCATGCCGAACGAGGAAGATCCAACGCTCACGAACAGTTTCGATCTGCTCTGCCGAGGCTTGGAGATCACGACAGGCGGCCAACGAATTCATCCATATAACATGCTGGTGGAGAGCATGCGCAGCCGTGGCCTGGACCCGAAGAGTTTTGAGTTTTATCTAGAGATCTTCAAGTATGGGATGCCGCCACACGGTGGGCTGGCGATTGGGGCAGAGCGTTTGACAGCTCAACTCTTGAATCTCTCCAACGTGCGCGAGGCGAGCTTCTTCCCGCGAGACCGCACGAGAATTGTGCCGTAGCTCTAAGCAGCTTCAACCGTCTTTTCTCAATATGTAGAGCATGGGGCATAGTTTCCCCAGCATGATGTAGACCCCCAATAGCAGTCAGCCAAGATATTCTCGAAAAGTTTGCTCCCCAGTTCACAAATCAGCCTTTCTCTCGTACGCATCATACGAGCGATATAGAGCAACTGCTTTGAGGTCTGCCTGTCGCCCTCCTCTTCTCGCCACTCCCTCCATTCGCTGCCGATGACGCTTCTTTCTATAATTCCCAAGCCAGAGCCCTGAACAGCGTTCTCGAAGTGCTCGGTGGACATGTTTTCAGGAACGATGGCGAGTGGAGCGTACAGACGTAACGCTTCTTGAGGCTCCAGCAGGTTGGTCGCAAACGTCATGAAGACGAGCATCTGCCCGCCGGGTTTAAGCACGCGAGTGCATTCCATGAACCCCTGCTGAAGATTTGGCACGTGGTTCAACACATCGCGGCACCAGATGAAATCAAAAGAACTGTCTGGGCAGGGTATGGATTCAATTCTTCCTATGACAGCATCTAGGAGATGAGCCAAGTTCTTCCTGGTGATTGTTTCATGAGCTGTCTTGATACTGTGCTTAACTGGGTCTACACCTACAACGCGGCACCCAAATCGCTGCGCGAGCTCACAAGAGTGATTTGCGTTTCGACAGCCAATGTCGAGCACTAGATGATCCTTGCTAAATTCATCGAACGCCGTGGGTTCTTAGGGGGGCCACAGTTAGGTCCGTTAGGGCGCCACTAGCAGACATGCCAGAATCGCTCAAGAGGCCATCGAGCATACTTCCGAATTCACTCTTCGCGTTGGATTGGCTCGCTCTCTTATTGTTTTATCGTTCTGTGCACTTAACGTTTTCTTAACGCTTGTGCTGTACAATGAACTCAACTAGGAAAGAGGCCAAAACTGAAGGGGGATTCTGATGACGTTCTTTAGGGCTGCCGGCCTGGTACGGCCGGCGCGGAGGTGGACAGCACTGGGGGTAACTCTCGCGCTGTTAGTCGGGCTGAGCACATTGGCCGGTGTCGGAGGGGCCACATCACTGGCTCTTCAGGGACCACAACCCGTACCGGAGGCTTACTTTAATCAGAGCCCGCCAAATCCAGACGTGCCGAGTGAGGTCCTCATCGGTGAACAGTTTAAGTTCAAGGTGAGGTTCAAAAATACAGGCACCGATATCGGTTACGGACCGTTCCTTGATCTTGCCATCGACTCCCGTGGGGCCGATAACAACGCTCCTGATCCCAACCTCCCAAATAATCCGCTGCCTTGTGATGGCTTAAACTTTGTCAGTGCGGAGATGGTGGCCGTAAACCCGCCGCTTAATTTAACGAATATAAATCTGACGCACCCGGTCCCTACGGCTTGTACCACTTTCTCGGGACCGATCAATGTGAA
>MFGX01000118.1:27805-28765 GCA_001778455.1 Candidatus Fraserbacteria bacterium RBG_16_55_9
TTCCCAACTACGATCCCACTCAGCCCAACGGAAATCGTCCGGAGATCGTCGTGGAGGTCACGGCGCAGGTGCACCCTTTCGCAGATGTGAATGTTCCGCTCCAAATCTGCACCCGTGGGGGGTTCCGCTTTGGAACAGATCCCCTCGATAACCCGAGTACAGACCCTCCCATCACGGAGCAGGGGAATGACGTTATAAATGACAACTGGGAGTGCGTGCCAGTCACCCCCACAGTCTTCACGATCAAGAAGGAGTACATCGGCCCGGAAAGCGAGACCGCAACTGGCCCGAACTTTCCGCACAAATACAAGATCACGGTAGACATTGCCGACGGACAGACAATTGACGGCCTCCAGATCAACGACACGCTACCCGGCAATCTACAATTCAATCAGCTTCCTTTGCCAACCCCCGGCAACGTAACAGTTATGGTCCTTAACCCAGCGATCTCCACAACCATCTCTACGACCATGACGTGTGTTAATCCTACTGATCAGGTGGCTTTTGTACTGCCAATCCCTGGCCCAGGACCGGGCGGGATTCTCGGAATAGATTTTTGCGTGCCTGTTAAAGGGACTTCACAAGCAAACGATATCGTCATCACCTTCGAGTTCTACATCCCGGACAAAGACGCATCCGGAGACGACATCATTGAAATAGACTGCAATTATGCTCCGGTGGACGTGATTAACAATAGCGACGCAACTGGCCTATGGGCCCCCTTCGATCCGCGTGATCTGCCGACGCCGCAACAGGTCACGAGCACTTTCTCGACTATGCTAGGAGATGCATCTTACTTGCAGGCCAAGTGCCTGGCAATTCAAAAGTCCGTCAAGAACTATACTCACCCCAGCGCACAAGACGCGATCCCAGGCGATATCCTCGAGTACACATTAACGTTCCAGATCTCGGACTACTTCACGATCGGCGACTTGAAGGTCGAGGATCACCTTGCGAATG
>MFGX01000118.1:28773-30590 GCA_001778455.1 Candidatus Fraserbacteria bacterium RBG_16_55_9
TTGCTTACTCCGAATACGTCTCCGCCTACGCCTGCGCCGCCGATGCTTACCGTGCAGGACCAATTCGGTACAACGTCCGGCGATTTCAACCTCGGTGGAGTTGCTACTGACTTAACCGCGACGCCAGACCCGACCAAGACATGCACAGCCGGCAAGCCTCCTCTTCTCCAGACGGTCACAGGGGTCACGACCTTACAGTTCGACGTTGCGATGGCGATGCAAAATCTAAATGGCCCGCCGGGGGGTATTCCGCGGCATCTTGCTGGAATCCTGACCGGCAGCTACGCTGCAGGTCCGACGCCTCCGTCCACACCTGCCACCGGCACGATCGTCTTCTATGCTCAAATCAGAGACGATTTTCAGTTCTTCGTTCCAGGCGACAAGTTCGTAGACAAGGACGACCCGATGAACAACTGCGTCACCATTCGAGGAATGGTCTATGAAAACGTTGATCGTCCTAACCCAATCAACGATCCAAGCAATATACCGAGTGCGATCATCGGCAGCACGCAAGACACCAGCGCCAGCCAGATCAACATCGCCACCGACATCCTCAAGAAGTCGGTCTACGCCGTCAAGCGGGGCACTCAATTTGTCTGTGCACCTGCGAGTATTTCCAGTCAACAGGGCGCATGTCCAGCCAAGCCTCAGGTGACACCCGGCGACCAAGTCACCTTCCGCCTCGAATATACGATCCCTTCGGGTGACGCCGAGAATCTCACGATCCAGGACTGGCTACCTTTGCCAGTCTTGGATGTCAGCGACCCCAACGCTGATACTTCCACCGGCCCATCGTGGCCTACGTCTGTTGCTGCCACGTGTCCGGTCGCCACAACGCCCGCGCCGGGTAGCGCCTGTCGTCTGATGCCAGGCCACACGCTCCCGGTAATACCCACGCTTACGCAGTCACCACTTTCTCTACCACTTCCTCCACCAGGAACAAACAGCCTCAAGTTTGACTATGGAACTTTCAACAACCCGGCCAACACGCCTCAGACGATAGACTTGCTCTTTACCCTCACCGTGACCAACACGCCCTTTGCCGACGGCCTCTTCCTGACCAACGAAGCTCAGGAGTGCGAAGATAACACTTTCGGCACCATGTTCTGTCAGGTGGCCGTTGCCCAGGTTCAAGTCGCTGAGCCCAACGTGAGGATTATGAAAGGCATCGTGGCCACGGATAATCAGAACGGCATGTTCTCACCGCTGCCAATCGGGCCGGTGCCCTTCAGTCCGCCCGGCAGCTCCTTCCCACGTTTTACAGGCACGATTAACTCGAGCGGGTTGGCGGCTTTCCCGATTAACAGTGACCTCACAAACGTGGATGCTAACGATCTGGTTACCTTCGCCATTGTCGTCGAGAACTTGGGTTCAGGGCCAAACGGCGCCTTCGATGTGAAGATCAGAGACATCTTCCCCTTGGGGCCGACGGACATACCGACTTGTTTTGATCCTGATCTTAACACTCTGCATGTCACCGATGGCATGGGTAACCCCATTCCGTTCACCCTCACCCCAGGCGGATTTGGAAGTTTTGTGATCGAACTTACCGACCAGGGCCCTACCCAGGGCGCGCTGGCTCCTTATGATCCTGCAAACGGCAAAAACATTGCCGTGATCACCTTCGACGCCAAGCTTGTAAAAGACATCAAGTCGGGCTGCTGCGACAACCGAGCGAAGTTGGAGAACTACTCGAACACCGAAGGCGGCCCCAACTTTGTAACAGCCGGTTTTGGTGGCCCCTTCGAGGACACGGCCCAAGTCTGCGTTGGGCCTAGGGCCTTCGCGAAGTGCATCCAGACCACTTCGGAGGTGCA
>MFGX01000118.1:30694-31556 GCA_001778455.1 Candidatus Fraserbacteria bacterium RBG_16_55_9
CCTGCTGCCCATGGGCTTAACCTATGTGGGCAATCCTAATGCGATCTTTGTGGCAGGCACTCCTGTTACTAATCCTTTAGGTATCGGGACTGTCAAGGGGCAGGTGTCGTGCCCTGGAAAGCCTTCGCCTACTGACCCAATTACGGTCAGCCCGAGTACCTTCCCCTTTGGCACTGGGACAGATCCTAACTTCCCTGCTTCACCGATCACCATCACGAACAACGATAACGATCCGGACTTGGAGTTCGTGATCATCGAGTTCAACGCCCAAGTGGACAATATAAATGCTCCTCCTCCGGGCAATCAAGACGGTGTAGTCTTGACCAACCAGTTCGAGGTGCATTATCAAGACGAGGCGGGAAACGCCTTCACTAGCACCTCCGGCCCGGTTGACGTCAAGATCGTCGAGCCCAATCTCACGCTGACGAAGACCGCCAGTCCCACGACAGTCACCCAGGGTGGAACGGTCACCTATACCGTCACCATCACGAACACGGCCACGGCGACCGCCTTTGACGTCCGATTTACGGATACGTTACCGACTGGTTTTACCCCTGGAACGATAAGCTTGCTCACATCTCCATCAGGCTGCATAGGCTTTACCACGGGCGGCCTAAACGTAGGCGTGACCTGCATCAGCCCCGGCTTCAGCGGCATACCCGTCAACGGTGTAGTGACCATCACGTACAAGGCGACAGTCTCTCCAACGGTGCCGTGTAACACAACCCTGACGAACACCGCAAAGGTCACCTGGACCAGCCTGCCGGGGGACAACGGCACAACAAGTAATCCGACGGGGTCCAGCACAGTCGGTAATCCAGGAGCGTTTGACGGCGAGCGCGATGGCGTTACTGCTCCACTT
>MFGX01000118.1:31574-33018 GCA_001778455.1 Candidatus Fraserbacteria bacterium RBG_16_55_9
ACTGACTCGGTACCACTCACCGTTACTTGCCCCAACTGCGCCACGCCGCCGCCCAGCATGGTCTCCTGGTGGCCCTTAGATGAACCAGCGGGCTCCCCCACAGTCTTTGACATTGCACCCTCGGCGGGAGGGCCGCCACCCGCCAATAACGGCCAACCTCAGCCTGGGGGGATAATCGTGGCATCTTCTCCCGGCGGCCCCGTGAGCGTGCCTGGGAACCTCGTTACCAGTCCGCCCGACGGAGCGTTGTACTTCTTTAACCCGACAGACTATGTGGAAGTTCCTCCGAGCAGCGACCTGGACCTCGCGAACTCCGATCTCACGATCGACGCGTGGATCAAGCCGGAGGAGGTCCACCCAGTCCTTCCCGGCATTGTCGAGATTGTGGAACCAATCGTTGACAAGCTTGGCAGCAACAACACGGGATATGCCTTTTATCTATCTATCAAGGCCAACTGTTCTACCTGTCCTCCTCCTCCTCAAGTTCCACCCACAGGGACCCAGCAATCTGTCGAAATGCATCTGGGTTTCGCGGTCGGCAATGGGATTACCATTACTCGCTACGAAAGTACTACTCCTATCTATACAAGCACTTTCACAGTACCGTCTTCACTGACGCTGCCATGGCCCGGTTGGATGCACGTCGCGGTGACGGTCAATCGCACCATAGGGAATTTGGGCACGTTTTACCTCGATGGAAGTCCGGTCAGCAACTTTACCCCTGTCCCTGGGACGAACAGCACCACGCCCCTCTGGATCGGTGGTACGAGGTTGTACCCAAACCCAATAGCAATCCACGGCGAGATTACCGTCAACGAACTGGAGGTCTTCAACGTCGCGCTCCCCCAGCCGGACATCCAGTTGATTGCTACTGCGACCGCGGGCAAGTGCAAACCCCAGACACCAACGGAAGCAACTGCCGATCTGGGCGACGCTCCCGACCGCACCAATAACATCGGCTCAGGGATGACGACTTATACTCCTCCTGTGACGGCCAACTTCCCAACCGTTTTCAATTCGAGCCCTCCAGGGCCGAAGCACCTACAACCCAAGGGGCTCGCTTGGCTAGGCGCAGACGTCACTTGCGAGAACGAAGCTGACCAACTGCCAGATTGCGATGTAGTTAACAACATCGATCCACTATTGGACCTCGCTGATAGAGATGGCGCCGACGACGGACTAACGCTGCCTGCTACTCTGCCAGCCTGCGGCCAAATCAAGCTCAATTACGCCCTATCGACTTTTGCGTCAGCAGCGACAACGGTGCCCCTGTACGTCAACGTATGGCTGGACTACAACCGCGACGGCGATTGGGAAGACAGCTTCAAATGCCCGCTGGGTCCGGCCACTACGGGCCTCGCCAGCGAATGGGCCGTCCAAAATCAGCTCATCCCGACAGGCACTCTCCCAGCCATTCTCACCACACCGCTCTTTACGGCGGCCA
>MFGX01000118.1:33071-34274 GCA_001778455.1 Candidatus Fraserbacteria bacterium RBG_16_55_9
GGACGGGGGGCAACCCCGACGGCCGCGGGCCTACGGCAGGGTATAAGTACGGCGAAACGGAAGACTACCTCTGGAAGAATGTCGGCTTGCCGCCAAAGGCGGAGATCTGCGGCATCAAGTTCAACGATCTTAACGGAAACGGCGTGTATGAGCCTAACCCGCCCAACAATGAGCCGAGACTGGCGGGTTGGACTATTGAAGTCAAAGATCAGAACGGTATCATCGTCGCGATGGCAACGACGGGACCGAACGGACAGTATTGTGTCACTGTGCCAGCAGGGACTTACACGGTTTCGGAAGTGCCCCAGCAAGGCTGGACCCAGACGTTCCCGGCACCTCCGGGAACCCACACGGTCACGGTTCCCCCGTCGGCTACGGGCATCAGCTTCGGGAACCACCAAAAAGAGAGGTGCGACCTGGCGATCAAGAAGGAAGTCACTCCCAACCCCGTGCAAAGCGGCCAGCAGGTGACGATCACGCTGACCGTGCAGAACGTGAGCAACGGGCCGTGTGGGCCAGATACTGTTGCGCAAGATCCCAAGCCCACGGGACTGACCTTCAATCCGCCCGTGGTAGTAAATCCGTCCGGTGGTTGGTTCTGCAGCTTCCCTGGGGGTAATCTCTCCTGCGTCACCGCGAGCACGCTGCCCGCAGGCTATCAAGCCACGTTCACCTTCACCGCCACGGTGACCGCACCGGCGGGCAGCAGTGTCCAAAACTGCGCGACGGTCAGCAATCCGAACGACAGCACCCCAGCAAATAATCAGTCGTGTGTCACAACTGCTGTCGTGCCCGGCGCTGGCGGGAGGTGCGACCTGGCGATCAATAAGGAAATCAAGCCCAATCCCTTGATCAGCGGACAGCCGGCAACGTACTTCATTACCGTCATCAATATAGGAGGCGGAACCTGTAACCCCACGATCACTGTGACGGAGACGTTGGCGTCGGGCCTGGTCTTCAGCTCGGCAGGCGGGCCCGGGGTAGTGTGTGTACCGGTTGGACAGACGGTCACCTGCACGAGCACTAACCCGCTCAACCCCGGCCAGAGCCTCCAGATCCAGATCAACGTCACTGTAAAGATTGATCCGGGGAAAGAAGTCAGGAACTGTGCAACTGTGAGGAATCCGAATGACGTCAACTTGACCAATAACGAAGCCTGTATTTCGACCGTCGTAAGGTAAAGGAGCAACGGCGGGCGTCCGG
>MFGX01000118.1:34440-43049 GCA_001778455.1 Candidatus Fraserbacteria bacterium RBG_16_55_9
CCCCATGTAGGACAATGACCAGGGCTTTGAAGGCTTTACCTTCTCATCAGAGAGAGCGATCGGTAGCTCGATCTACCAGAGTTGTCCTTGAAAACATCATAAGATTCCACCACCAGTAGGTCCCCCTCCCGGTGGACGACCAGATACTCTTTCACAAATCCGAAATCATGTTCGGCCAGTCCCCAGACAGGATTGGTGTCGTTCACATCTTCTTCCCTACGGAGTTAGCGTCTAAGGTCACATAGCCACTTGCTCAAGCTCCTCAAGGAAGTAGATGTCTGGTATGTCAAGAACACCGGCCTTCCGCATGGTCTCTCGCAAATCCTGGGACTGGGTAAACTGGCGAGCCTTTTCCAGATCACTCCACTCCAAAAGAATCACAACCTCATTAGGGTCCTGCGCATTGCGGAAGAGACGACCTCCCTGGGAACCGTTGGCTTGGCGGGTGGCACCGTCTTGATCAAACACAGTCTTCCATGAGGCATAATTCGTAACTTTATGTCGAACGAGCACGTAAGGCATGGTAGCTCCTTTCTGAGCTAGTGAGCTTCTATGGGCATTGGAAGACTATTCGTCAACCACTGCTGATTGAACAATTTGACTATTCTGTTCAGTAACCTACCACCCGAGGGGCGGATAATCAAGGTTTCTTGCACTGTACTGTTCAATTCGTAGACGGGGGTAAAAGTGGAAGCCCCGGAGCGAGCTCATGAGGTAAGTGAGTAGCAACAGTTGAGCCCTGATTCCCCTAATGCTACGATGAAGCGATGAAGATTCGCGAGAGCGGCATGCCGGAGGACGCATCGCACTGGGAAAGCCTCTTCGACCCGGTGCAATTCCTCCAGACGGTGGGCTTTGACGCGGGCCGGGAAGCGGTGGCGGACTTCGGCTGTGGCTATGGTACATTCACCCTACCGTTAGCCCGCTGTGTCGGCGGCCGCGTCTACGCCATTGACGTAGAACCGCAGATGCTTGAAGCCGTACGAAGGAGGGCCGCCGAACAGAGTCTCACGAACATCATTCTCCTCCAGCGGGATCTCATATTGGAGGGCTCCGGGCTTAGCCCTGAGAGCGTCGAGGGTGTCCTGCTCGCCCACCTCTTACATGGGGAAGAGGCAGAGAACGTGAGGTTGCTCCGAGAAGCGCATCGAATCTTACGAGTTGGCGGGCAGGTCGCCATCATACACTGGCGTTCCGATGTGCCAACACCCCGCGGGCCTACCCTTTCCTTCCGACCTAGCCGGGAGCAATGCGCAGAGTGGTCCATTCAAGCCGAGTTCATAAAGGGCTCAGAAGAAAAGTACCAGCTGGGTATGCACCACTGGGGGTTGGTGATGAGGAAGTGAATCTACTCAGGGGTACTCTCCTTGTATGAGCACCGCCCTCACCGGCGATGCATCCAAACCCTGGAGCTTGAGAGGCAGAGCGATCAATTGGTACTCCCCGGGTGGAACTTGCGAGAGGTTGACATTCTCCAAGTTCGCGATGCCGTAGCGGGCGAGCATCTTGTGCGTATCTAGAGTCTTACTCTGCATCGAATCCACAGACGGAGAATCCATACCCACGAGTTGAACGCCCTGCTTCCCCAAGAACTCGGCTGTCTCTGTGGCAAGATAGACGAAGTCATTCTCCCAGCGCGAGTCTTCCAGGTAGCTCGCTTTGGTTTTGAATAAGACCCGTTTGACTCGTGTGAAGTCCAGAGAGCGCACATGCTCGAGTTGGATCTGCGACGCATCGCGGACTTCCACAACGAATGCCGGCCCGATGAATTTCTCCAGTGCTAATTGGTTGATATCTACACCGGCTTCATTGAAGTGATAGGGCGCATCGGCGTGTGTGCCCGTATGAACGCTCAGTGTGATTGCTCCCAGGTTTACGGAAGCACCCTTCTCGATCTGCATCGTCCAGCGGTGCTCGAAACGCTGATCGCCGGGCCAGACCGCAATCGAGGGCGAGATCGTCCGCGAGATATCGTAGATCTTCATGGTTTCAGAGAAGATCGTTTCTCGAGCACGTAGCTTGATTCCGCCAGCGCCCGGATGGAGAGCGCACCGCGCCTGAGGGCTTCGATTCCGGCAAGAGCCGCCCATGCACCCTCAATGGTCGTCACGTACGGAATGCCATAGCGCATGGCACTCAAGCGAATAAAATCGTCATCCCGATGCGACGCCTTGCCCAGAGGCGTGTTGATCACCAACGCTACCTTACCTGACTGCAAGTGATCAATCGCATTGGGGTGCCCCTCACCAAGCTTGCGAACGACCTCAACGGGAATACTTTGATCCGTAATCACAGAAGCCGTGCCCCGAGTTGCCAGCAGTTCAAACCCCAGCTCATGGAGGCGGCGCGCGATGGGCACGACTTTCTCTTGGTCCGGGTCTTTCACACTGATGAAAGCTGAGCCAGAGCGAGGCAATTGGGTCTTGAGGTTCATCTGAGTCTTGGCGAAGGCCTCGCCCAGGCTGTCCCCCACTCCCATGACCTCACCGGTGCTCTTCATCTCCGGACCTAGCAGTGGATCAACCCAGAAGCGCTCGAAGGGGAAGATGGGTGCCTTGACGGCATAGCCCTGAGTCCAAGACTCTTCTGGCAAGCCCAGCTCGCTAAGACTCTGTCCTGCCATCACCCATGTGCCGATCTTGGCCCAGGGGATACCCGTTGCCTTGCTCACAAAGGGCACAGTACGGGACGCCCGCGGGTTGACTTCGAGGACGTATGCTTCATCGTCTCGTATGGCGTACTGCACGTTCATCAATCCGATGACCTCAAGGCTCTGCGCGAGTTGATGAGTATATGTTCTGATCTTCTCAAGTACGAGAAGATCGAGAGAATAGGGTGGGATCACACAACAACTGTCACCGGAGTGGATGCCGGCGTGTTCAATGTGTTGCATGATGCCTGCGATCACACATTGCTCGCCGTCGGCGACGGCATCTACATCGACCTCGATCGCGTTCTCGAGAAATTTATCAATCAGTACAGGATGACGCGGCGAAATCTGAACGGCCCGGTTCATATATCGGAGTAGATCGCTCTCATCATACGCGATTTCCATGGCGCGCCCGCCCAGTACATACGACGGCCGCACGAGCACTGGGTACCCCAGTTCGCAAGCGGCCCTTTTGGCTTCTTCCATAGATAGAACGCTCGCCCCCCGCGGGCGGGGAATGTCCAATTCCTCTAGCAATCTCTCGAAACGCCCACGGTCCTCGGCGAGATCGATCTGATCTGGATCTGTGCCCCAGATGGGCGCTCCGGCCCCTTTCAGAGCGAGCGCAAGATTGAGAGGTGTCTGGCCGCCATACTGCACGATCAAGCCCTCCGGCTTCTCTAGCTCGACGATGTGCAGCACATCTTCGAGGGTCACCGGCTCGAAGTAGAGTCTGTCCGATGTGTCATAGTCCGTGGAGACCGTCTCCGGATTGCAGTTGACCATGATTGCCTCGTAGTTCAGCTCTTTCAGTGCGAATGCCGCATGGCAGCAGCAGTAATCAAACTCGATCCCTTGCCCGATGCGATAAGGTCCCCCGCCCAAAATGATCACTTTCTTGCGATGGCTGGACTTCGACTCGTCGTATGGCTCGTATGTGGAGTAGAGGTACGGCGTGCGGGCCTCGAACTCCGCCGCACAGGTATCCACCGTCTTATAGACGGGAGAAATGCCCAGCTCTTCCCGTCTTTGACGCACATGTTCGGCCCTTGCATTAACGCATGCTGCCAATTGCTCGTCGGAGAATCCAAAGCGTTTTGCTCTCTTGAGCAGATCCGCAGGCACGGATCCGAGTTTGTGAGGTTTCAGTTCTCGCTCCAGATCAGCGATCTCCAGCAGCTGGCTCAAGAACCAAGGGTCAATATGAGTCCAGCGAGCAATCTTTGCGACGCTCACGCCTGCCTTGAGAGCGCCATAGAGCTTGAAGATCCGTTCCGGTGTGGCACTGGCCAACTCCTCTATAAGCCAGTCCTCCGAGAGTGGTAGCTGTCCGCCGTAGGGATCGACTAGGCCGGCCTTCCCGATCTCCAGAGAGCGAATGGCCTTTTGGAGTGCTTCCTTGAAGGTGCGACCGATGGCCATGGCCTCACCCACGGATTTCATTTCGGTGCCCAGCATGGGCGAGGCCCCTGGGAATTTTTCGAAGTTCCACCGGGGTACTTTCACTACACAATAATCAATCGTGGGCTCGAAGCTCGCTCGAGTTGTGCGCGTGATATCGTTGGGCAACTCATCGAGCGTGTAGCCCACCGCGAGTTTCGCGGCAATTTTCGCAATCGGGAACCCGGTGGCCTTCGAGGCGAGCGCCGAACTGCGCGAGACACGCGGATTCATCTCGATGACTGCCATGCGGCCATCTGCGGGATGGACTGCGAATTGAATGTTCGAGCCTCCGGTCTCAACGCCTACAGTTCGCATGACCCGAATAGCTAAGTCTCGCATGCGCTGATACTCGCGATCTGTGAGGGTCTGCGCGGGTGCAACGGTGATGGAATCCCCCGTATGCACTCCCATGGGGTCAAAATTCTCAATGGAGCAGATAATGACGACGTTATCGGCCAGATCGCGCATGGCCTCCAACTCGTACTCTTTCCAGCCTTCGACAGATTCTTCGATCAGCACCGAGTGCACCGGGCTTCCATCCAGGCCGCGCTCGACGATGGCGCGGAACGTCTTGAGATCTCGGGCGATGCCGCCACCGCCACCTCCGAGTGTGAACGAAGGCCGTATAACAGCGGGCAGACCCAAACGCTTGAGAATTCGTTCGGCTTCTTTGAGAGTGTGAGCGAGCTCACCCCGGAGCGTGGGAATGTCCGCTTGCTCCATTGCCTCTTTGAAGAGCAGCCGGTCCTCAGCGAGCTTGAGCGCATTCTGCTTTGCCCCAATGAGTTCTACGTTTTGCTTCTCTAGTACTCCTGATTCGGCCAGAGCTACAGCTAGGTTGATGGCTGTCTGGCCTCCGACAGTGGGGAGCAGGGCATCCGGTCGTTCCTTGAGGATGATCTTCTCGATCACTTCGGGCACGAGCGGCTCCAGATAGACCCGTGTGGAGAATTCTGGATCGGTCATGATTGTGGCGGGGTTGTTGTTCACGAGGATGATCTGAAAACCTTCTTCGAGGAGGGCCTTGCAGGCCTGCGTGCCAGAGTAATCAAACTCACCCGCTTGGCCGATGACGATCGGCCCGGAGCCGATAATGAGAATCTTCTGGATGTCCGTGCGCTTAGGCACTTACTTCATCAACTCCACAAAATGCTTGAAGAGATGTGTCGAGTCATGCGGTCCGGGCGCCGCCTCCGGATGGTATTGAACACTGAAGGACTTCGTCCCCTTCACGCGCATTCCCTCAATCGTGTCATCGTTCAGGTTGATATGCGTGATTTCAAGCTCCGGCGGAAGATCGCGCAATGCGAACCCGTGATTGTGCGTGGTGATCTCCACCTTGCCTGTCTCTAGGTTTTTGACGGGTTGATTGCCTCCACGATGGCCGAACTTGAGCTTGTACGAGTGCGCTCCGAGAGCGAGTCCCATGAGCTGATGCCCGAGACAGATCCCAAAGATGGGTATATCTTTCTCTATGAGCTTTCTAATAGTTTGAATGGCGTAGCTTACGCGCTCCGGATCGCCCGGTCCGTTCGATAGGAAGATCCCATCGGGTTTGAGTTCACATACCTGGTCCGCCGTCGTCTGGGCAGGCACAACCGTCACCTGCCGCACGTGGGCGTGCAAGCACCTTAAGATGTTGTGCTTGATACCGAAATCATAGGCGACGACATGAAGATCTTCGGGTGGTTGCTCGTGCATGCTAGATATCCATTGTGGGTCGCTGGCATCGTCCCAAGCATGGACCTGGGAACAAGTGACTTGAGAGACCAGATCTTGCTCAGAGATCGAAGCGAACGCGCGGGCACGCTCGACGAGTTCATCGGGAGCCGCCTCTTCGCTCGTGAGGCACGCCCGCATGGCTCCCGCCTGGCGGATGTGGAGCGTCAGTGCCCGGGTATCGATCTCCGAGAGGCCGATGATGTCATGTGTCTTGAGGAACTCTTCGAGTGAGCCTTGCGCGCGCCAGTTGGAGTAGGTCTTGCTGTATTCGCGAACAATGAAGCCGGTGACGTGAGGTTGATGGGATTCCAGATCTTCCAGAGTGACACCGTAATTGCCGATATGGGGATACGTCATCGTCACAATCTGGCCCTTGTACGACGGGTCGGTGAGCACTTCAATGTAGCCGGTGAGACACGTATTGAAGACGACTTCGCCGCAGACGGTTCCGCGCGCTCCAAAAGACTCTCCAGCGAAGATCTTCCCGTCTTCCAACGCCAGCAGCGCCATCAGTGTGACGGACCTCCACCAGACAACAAAAAAGACCAGCCCCTATGTGAGGCTGGTCTGCGATTTCCTTTACATCTTCTATTCACGTGGGTCCCTATCACCTCTGGACCACATTGGGCGAGATTATACACGGGATGTTTTACCAAGGCAAGTCGCTATTGACCCATGTGAGAAGATGCTGTTATAATCCGCCAGTTGAAACTTGTCCGCACGCGGGTGGTGAGAGGGATTATGCGGTGGGCTCGACTTACCTCTGATTTGGTAATCCTTGTGGCTCTCATGGCGTTTGTTTCACTTTCGGCTGGTGCGCAGCCGCCTTTAGAGATCGAAACCGATGGCGTGTACTTGCTCGATGTGACTTCGTCGATGGTCGGGCTGGAGCCGGGCGCGGGTGACATTCTCAAAGAAGTCATCGATCTTCTTCTGGTAGACATCGACCGCTTCCCACGAGGCAAGTTTATACTGATGACATTCGCCAACGGCCCTACGGATCTCGACGGATCGGGACCCATCCAGGCGATCTACGAAATCGACATCCGAACGGAACAAGACAAACTGGCTCTTAAGAAATTCTTACGCCCGAGCACCTATGGGCTCTTTGCTCCCGATGCCCAATGGCCAGGAGTCTATGAGGTCGTAAAGCCTGCGATCAGCATTGGTCCGACGGGAGTCTACAAAAGTATCCTGCAGGGGCTGGACATTCTGGATGAGCTTCAGAACTCGGGCGAACGTGACTATGTCTCGACACACACCCAAGAGCTCGTTGTCTATACAGATGGCCGCAACAATGCGCCGGATTCCCCGACGTTCGAAGAAGTGCTCAGGCGTCTCAAGGAGAGGAACTTTCAGATGCTGGGGCAGTTTCGCTACAAGCGTTATCTCTTCAGCAAGAATCCGGACGATCTTACGCAAGCGCAGGAGGAGTGCCTTGCCAGCCAGGAGCAGGGAGCTGCCGAGTACGTTCAGAATGTGGTCGCACCGGATATCACGCAGTTGGTGATCCTCCGATTGGATCGACAGGTTCTGGGTTTTCCCAATCTCTGGGCGCCTTCAGCGTCTGAAGATTCGCGGACCATCACTATAAAAAACGTTCAGATTCACTATGACCGTGCCAAAGAGAAACTCTTGCAAGGAGGGCAGATCCGTATTCGTCCCGTGAGGCCTGAAGATTTCGGTCTGCCACCGGACGTCACGATCAAAGCGGCCACAGAGCCAGCGGAACTGCGCGTCCCTCTGGATGAGTTCGATGTGCAGCTCACGCTGGAGCCGTTTTCGCGACTGAAAGCCTCCATGACAGAACGGCAGGGACTTCAGGGCTACTTGCGCTTTGAGTTC
This sequence comes from Candidatus Fraserbacteria bacterium RBG_16_55_9, assembly GCA_001778455.1. GTDB lineage: Bacteria > Bipolaricaulota > Bipolaricaulia > RBG-16-55-9 > RBG-16-55-9 > RBG-16-55-9. The sequence continues at coordinate 42,101 of MFGX01000118.1, forward strand.
GTGCAGGGTCTAGAAGCATCCAGTTCACAACGAGAAGAAGAGGCCTGTAAGATCGGAAACACCCGAGAGCTGCTCGTCGATTTCAAGCAGTCTGCGATCTTGGCGGATCTGCCCTACGTGCGCCCGGCACTCCAAGCCACGTGGGTGCCTGAGCAGGATTCTTTCGCTCTCACATTGGACCCCAACGATGTCTTCAAAGCGTTGTCCGTGGATGAGCAGATGGTCCGCGTTGACTATAACGAAAGTCAATTCACACTCGCCGATGACCAGGGCCAGAATCATAGATCAGGTGAACCGTTTAGCCTTCGTGACATCCGCAAGCTTCTTCTTCAGATTCGCAATGAGCTGATGCCTGGATCTTACGCAGGCTCGATGAAGTTGACGCCGGAACTGGATGAAGTGCTCGTCAATGGATCACAGTTCTTCTCCACGGGTTATGAGTTCTCCGTCATCGGCTTTGACCGAGAGAGGGTGACCTGTCCGAACCTTTGGGGTGAAGAGGCACTGGGAAATTCTCGTACGGTGACGTGCGAATTCTCTATTCAGGGTGGACCGTCGGATAGAGGGCAACTCAAGATCCAAGTGATAGACTCTCTTCTGGCCAAAGCGGGCATCGCGCTCGACGTCGAGCCGAAGACTCTGGATCCGCCCTTCGATCAACGAACGGTTCCGATCGGTGTCACAGTACGACCTTACGGGTTGCTTACAGGGCAAGAGGATCTGCTGGCAGAGATCAATCGCTCGCAGGCTGACGGTTACTTGCTATTCCAATTCGTCAACTCTTCGGATCGTCTGGTGCATATCAAAGAGCCGCGCATGCCGATCGATCTCATCTACTCGCAGCCGGAGATTGAGCTCACGGTCAATGGGCAGGCACCACTGGATGCAATACTCGATCTAGGCACCCGTTATAGGGATCAAGAGGCCCTGGCCTTGGAATTCACCGCAA
>MFGX01000118.1:43065-44205 GCA_001778455.1 Candidatus Fraserbacteria bacterium RBG_16_55_9
TCTGCCGGGAGATCAACAACAAGTTCGCTTAACCTACGACACAACGCACTTCTACTTCACAGACAGCGGTGGCAAAAAACTTGCGGAGGATGGGGTGAACCCAAGTCTTACGAGGAGCGTGGCCTTGAGAATCAACCCTTCGCTGGTGGGCGACAGAGCCTATGAAGGGGAGGTTGGCCTTGCTTCTGTTGTCCAGGGACTTCGAATCGCCGGTCGCGAGCAATCTGTGTCGATCGCGTATAAGCTCTTTCGACCTGCAGCTAAGGTCACGATCAGTGACGGTCGCGCGGATCGCAATCTGGGCAAAGTTCGTCGTGGAATGCCCATAGCTGCGCTTCAGCTTTCGTACGACGAGACATATGCAATAGAGCCTCACCCCATCAAGGTTGAGTACGATGAAAGGCTCTTCACACTGATTGATGCTCAAGGCAACGCCATCAAGAGTGGCTCAACGCTCAGCACGAGCGTAGCCAACCTGTCTTTGCGAATGAGCAATCAGCTCAAGGCGGACGCGCTCTCACGAGATAGCCTGGCGTCGGTGCGCTTCTCTTCCGAAGAAGGCGCAAAGATCAACAACAAAGCCAATGACGGTTTCAGTTACACATTGCATATCTCCGGCTGGCTATCGACGCTTCTATGGGTATTGGGATGGATCGCACTGGGTGCGCTCGTTGTGGGCGGAGGGGGCTACTGCATCGTCAAGCGGCAGTGGCCGAATGGGGCCTACCAAGAGCTAGCGGACGACTACGGCAGCCGGAAGATTGCAGCTCTTCTAGCTGTGCTCATTGTGCTATGGCTGAGTGGCTGGCTGGTGGGAATAATTTTAGCGTGAAGTGGGCTTTAGTAATTCGAGCATCTTTTGAGCATCTGTCGTTGGTAACTGGCACTGATGGTTCTGGCAGACGTAGGCCGTGGCTTTCCCTTCTAGGCTGTGCAATCCCCGTGTGAACTTAGCAAGTCGAGCGATCTTGGGTGACTTCTCACCACTAGGCCGAAAGAGCACGACCTTGTTGGGAATGAAAGTTCTTCTGAGCGCTCGCAACATCTCTTGAGCACCTTTCGCTTTTGTATTCCCGACGATGACGATTTCGTGTGAAGGGCCAAGAGCGAAATCCAAGGCAGCGAGCATCTGTGTATGTG
>MFGX01000119.1:0-648 GCA_001778455.1 Candidatus Fraserbacteria bacterium RBG_16_55_9
CCGGAGGGCCGTCAGGGGGCTGTCTACCCGTGAGTCTATTCAACACACCCGTCGACTTCGATTCGCTGACAGCACTTGGGGCCATCATGGGTAGCGGCGGCATGGTCGTCATGGATGAAGATACCTGCATGGTGGACATCGCCCGCTACTTTCTCGACTTCACTCAAAAAGAGTCGTGCGGCAAGTGTGCTCCCTGCAGACTGGGAACCAAACAGATGCTCAACATTCTCGAAGCCATCACGCAAGGGCGCGGCCGGATGGAAGATCTGGATAGATTGCAGACATTGGCTGAATCGGTCAAAGCGGGCTCTCTCTGTGGCCTGGGCCAGACTGCACCCAATCCCGTGCTCACGACGCTGCGCTACTTCCGTGATGAGTACGAGGAACACATCAAGCGGCGGCACTGCCGCGCTGCTATCTGCAAGGGCTTAGTCAAAGCCCCGTGCAGTCATAGCTGCCCGGCGGGCATTGATGTGCCTCGCTATGTTCGCTTGATCGCTGCTGGGCGGTTCGCGGATGCCACGGCCGTCATACGTGAGAAGATCCCATTTCCAGCGATCTGCGGGTTGGTCTGTTTCCATCCGTGCGAGGCCAAATGCCGTCGTGCTCTCCTTGATGATGCCATCGCGATTCGGGCGCTCAAGCGTG
>MFGX01000119.1:660-1046 GCA_001778455.1 Candidatus Fraserbacteria bacterium RBG_16_55_9
GAGACGATGGCCGCTGGAAGCTTGAGATCGCGCCAAGAGAAAAGACGGGCAAGCGTGTGGCGGTCGTCGGTGCCGGGCCGGCAGGCCTGACCGCAGCGTATTATCTCGCGCGCAAAGGTCATGCCGCCACGGTCTTTGAAGCTCTTCCGGAAGCTGGGGGGATGATGCGCTACGGTATACCCGAGTATCGTCTGCCCCACGATATACTCGATGCGGAGATTGCTGAGATCGTGGCAACAGGCGTCGAGATCCGCACGAAAACGAAGATTGAATCTCTTGCAACGCTTTTTGCTGAGAGCTTCGACGCCATCTTTCTCGCGCTAGGAGCACACCGTGGAGTCAAGCTCAACATCCCGGGCGAAGAGGAAGTGGGCGTTCTCGATTGC
>MFGX01000119.1:1187-1357 GCA_001778455.1 Candidatus Fraserbacteria bacterium RBG_16_55_9
GATGCTGATCAAGAAGTGTTGGATGCCTCGCGGATGGCGCTGAGGCTGGGCGCAAAAGAAGTACACATCCTTTACAGGCGGAGCAAAGCAGAGATGCCAGCCAGCCCGGAAGAAGTCACCGAGGCCTTGGCCGAGGGCATCAAGATTGATTATCTCACGGCTCCCGTTGG
>MFGX01000119.1:1440-1547 GCA_001778455.1 Candidatus Fraserbacteria bacterium RBG_16_55_9
CGGAGCCCATCCCCGGCAGCGAGTTCACGCTGCACTTTGACCGAGTCATCTCCGCGATTGGAGAAGTGCCGGAGATCCCCGGTGAGTTCGGGTTGGCCCAGACCCAA
>MFGX01000119.1:1572-1787 GCA_001778455.1 Candidatus Fraserbacteria bacterium RBG_16_55_9
TCCGGATACGCTCATGACGCAACGCCCGGGAGTCTTTGCCGGCGGCGATGTGGTCCACGGGCCAGCTTCGGTCATCGAAGCCATCGCTGCGGGCCGCCGAGTGGCCAGCTCCATGGATGTATATCTAGGCGGCGACGGCGTCATTGAAGAACTATTCATTGACCCGAACGAAGACGTGCCGTTCACGATTGAAGAGAGCGAGCGCCGTCGCGTGC
>MFGX01000119.1:1961-2194 GCA_001778455.1 Candidatus Fraserbacteria bacterium RBG_16_55_9
TGACGGGGTAAAGGTCCAGACGAAGCGCGGGCGGACTGTGCTCGAAGCGGCCCGGCGTGCGGGGATCTATCTTCCCACGCTTTGCTATCACCCAGAGCTTGAGCCTTATGGAGGCTGCCGACTCTGCATCGTCGAAGTCGAAGGGATGCGTGGCCTGCCGGCTTCCTGCACACTGCCTGCAGAAGAAGGCATGATCGTCCACACCGAATCAGAGAAATTGAACACCGTGCGAC
>MFGX01000119.1:2208-2872 GCA_001778455.1 Candidatus Fraserbacteria bacterium RBG_16_55_9
CGAACTCATCTTGGCCGATCACGCGGGAGATTGCTTGGCGTGCCGAAAGAACGGACACTGCCATCTGCAAGAAGTGTCGAGTTACTTGGGAGTAGATTGTCGACCTGGGCTTCTCCGAGAGGAAATTAGACCCATAGATCGTAGCAATCCCTTCTTCGAGTTTGATCCCAACAAGTGCATTCTCTGCGGGATTTGTGTGAGAACCTGTGCTGAAATTCAAGGCGCACATGCGATTGACTTCGCATGGCGAGGCATCGAAACGAGAATTACCCCCTCCGGCGGCGGTCTATGGATCGATTCCAACTGCGAGAGTTGTGGGGAGTGTGTGGTGCGTTGCCCAACGGGAGCGTTGACGGTGAAAAACTTTCAGAGGGCTTCGCGTACGGTTAAGACGGTCTGCCCCTACTGCGGCGTCGGCTGCAGCCTCTATCTGGGCATACGCGGCCATCGCATTGTGAGCGTGCAGGGCGACCCCGAGAGCCCTGTCAATGACGGCAGGCTTTGTGTCAAGGGGCGCTTCGGGATCATGGAGAGCGTCCACTCGCCCCATCGCCTAAAGAAGCCGTTGATTAAGCAAGACGGCGAATTCGTTGAAGCGAGCTGGGACGAGGCGCTCGATCTCGTCGCCTTGAAACTGCGTGAACTTCAAGAGCGGTATGGCCCG
>MFGX01000119.1:2996-3219 GCA_001778455.1 Candidatus Fraserbacteria bacterium RBG_16_55_9
CCAGTGTTCATGGACTCTTGCGTTCTTTTGGCAGCGGAGCCATGACGAATTCTTTCCGAGAGATCGAGAACGCCGGCTGTATCTTAGTGATTGGCTCTAATGCGACGGAAGCTCACCCGGTAGCCGGCAGCCGGATTCGGCGAGCTATCCGAAAGGGGGCGAAGCTCATCGTCGCCGATCCACGGGAGATTGAGCTCGCCAAGATTGCGGATGTTCATCTGCC
>MFGX01000119.1:3228-6410 GCA_001778455.1 Candidatus Fraserbacteria bacterium RBG_16_55_9
GGAACAGACATCGCTTTGGCTAACGCGATGGCACACCACATTATCACTCAGGGACTTCACAATCAGAGATTCATCGAAGAACGCACTGAGGGTTTTCAAGACTTCTGGGCTGTAGTTGAAAAGTGCACGCCGGCACACGCCGAGGCGATCACCGGAGTCCCCGCCGAGAAGATCAAAGAAGCTGCGGAACTCTACGCCCGCGCTCAGCCGGGTCTGATCATCTATTGTCTCGGTGTGACGGAGCACACCACAGGCGTCGCCTCTGTCCAGGCCATTGCGAACCTCGCGTTGATCACTGGGCATGTCGGAAAGCCTAGCTCCGGTGTCAATCCACTCCGCGGCCAGAACAACGTTCAGGGAGCTTGCGACATGGGAGCGCTGCCGGAGTTCTTGCCTGGCTATCAACGATGGGATAATCCCGATCATGTGAGCAAATTTGAGGAGGCCTGGGGCGTCAAGTTGCCCAAGACACCGGGATACTATCCGCTCATCTTCTGCTCCCGCATGTGGGACGATATCCTCAAGGGCAATTTGCATGGCCTCTACATCATGGGTGAAGACGTGGCCATGACAGAAGCCAATATCAGCAAAGTTCGCACAGCCCTTCAATCTCTGGACTTCCTCGTCGTGCAAGAGCTATTCATGACTCCCACGGCCGAGCTGGCTCATGTTGTGCTACCAGCCGCTGGCTTCGCCGAGATCGACGGCACCTACACGGAGTCGGAGCGGCGCGTCCAGCGGCTTCGAAAGGCCGTCGAGCCGCCTGGCGAGTGCAAGCCAGACTGGCAGATCATCTGTGAGATCTCGCGAAGAATGGGTTACCCGATGGAATATCAAAACGCTGGAGAAATCTTCGATGAGCTGCGGCGGCTCATACCCACCTATGGAGGCATCACATTCAAGAGATTGGATGAGAATCCGGGCCTACAGTGGCCCTGCCCAGATGAAAGCCATCCGGGCACGCCGTTCTTGCACAGTGAAAAATTCACGCGTGGCCGAGGGAAACTTGCTGGCATCGAGCAAGAGCCACCCGCTGAGGTCCCCGATGAAGAATACCCATTCTTGTTGACGACGGGCCGGGTCTTGCAACACTACAATTGCGCCAGCATGACTATGGAAGTGCCTGGATTAGAAAAGCTAGTCCCAGAGAATTTCGTTGAGCTTTCGCCCCAAGATGCAGCGCGGTTGGGCCTTGCGGATGGGGATCGAGTACGTGTGGCCAGCCGACGCGGTGAAGTGCTGGCCCGAGCCAGAGTACGGCATATCGCACAAGGCACCGTCTGGATGCCTTTCCATCATAAGGACTCGCCAACGAATCTTCTAACCAACGATGCACTCGACCCAATATGTGGGACAGCAGAACTGAAGGCTTGTGCGGTGCGCATCGAGCTAGCCTGACTAAGGTCATAGTCTCATAAGTTCATCAGTCGTAAGCTGAATGTTGAAACGAGGTGTGAGATGATTTCTCAAGTGAAGGCAGAAGTCGTCGAGTGCAAATACCGCGGCCCTTGGGTCATCAGCCGTGATGTGTGGATCGGCCAGACCTGCTGGCATCCAGAGAACCTGAAGGATAGCCACACACACTTGTTCAGCAAGTGCTGCGAGGAATGGGGCGACGACTGTCCCGCCCACCGAAAGGGCCCCCAAGGCGTAGAGGCTCGTTAGGGTTTCAGCTCTGTTTCGATGACCCACTGAAAGACTTCTAAAGATTGGGCCCCCACCAATTTGTACCCGTTGATGAAGAAGGTCGGTGTAGCATTCACGCCATACGCCAAGCCATCTTGATAATCTTGATTCACCTCATCGGTGTATCGCTGCGAGACGAGGCACTCCGCGAATCGAGTCCCATCTAGCCCCAGGGCTTCCGCATAGAGGCGGAATAGATCGTAGGCTTGTGGGTTCTCTGCCCATTCGGCTTGGTTTCGGAAGAGCCGATCCTGCATCGCCCAATAGGCAGCTTGTTCGTTCGCGCACTCTGCTGCTTCTGCTGCGAGTTGGGCATTCGCGTGAAACGGCAATGGAAAGTCACGGTAATAGAATCTCATACGTCCCGTTTCCACGTAGAGCTTCAGCAGTTGTGGCAAAGTCTGCTCATTGAACTGCTTGCAATACGGGCACTGGAAGTCAGAAAACTCGATGAGTGCAATGGGCGCATCTGCCAAGCCAAGTTGTGGATCTCCGTCTGGGCTCACCTCGATATTGACCTTTTCCACGCCGCGGGGCATTGGGTTTAGAAGTTCTTTCAATTGAGCGAGCTGTTGCTGTAATTGCGTGAGCGGACCCTGGAGCTGGCTCTCTCTAGAAGAGAACAAAAGCGGATACGAGACAAGCCCTGCAGCATAGAGGGCCACGGCCAAGAGCGCTGCTAAAAGATACCTGAGCACAGTAGACTTTGGGCGAACTCTCCCGTCGGATGGCTTTGGCATCTCTGTCACTTGGCTTTCCACAGGTTCTTCCAAGGCTCCCCTCCTTACTCGAAAGACTGCCGTAGTTTATTGAAAAAGGTCCAGCTCTGGCAATATGATGAATCGCCGTTTCCTGACTCTGTCAAGGACTGGATGTACGTGAACATCCTCAGGGGGTGAGCTGATGTGGAAAACCTGTCATGCGACCCCTGTGAGCATCCCTGTATGCTGCAGGAGCTCATTCGCAGCGAACCACGACTAAAAGATCTGATTCATCCAATCCGTTATGAGAGCAAGGAGACCATTTTCAAGAGGGTTCGCCTGTCACAGGTTGTTATGTTCTCTGCAGAGGCAAAGTCAAGCTGATCAAGCGCGCGCAATCGGGAAAACGCCAACTCTTCCGACTCTTAGCCACAGGAGATCTGCTAGGCGAGAGCGATTTGTTCAGTGGCCAGGATGAGTATCAGACCTCTGCCAAAGCTCTCACCGTGACACATGTGGGCTTCATGGATAAGGACAGGTTTTTGCAGTTGTTCGAGGAACATCCGTCTCTCAGGGTACAGCTCTTCGCGCGATTCACTCGGGAGATCAACGCGCTAGAGGATCGGATCGTGGAGGTCTCATACGACAGCGTGCAAGATCGGCTGATTCACCTCATCTTATCGGCGGAAGAGAGGTACAGCCGAGATGAGAAGAACGGCTGGCTCGTGGTCGACCTGTCGCGGCAGGATTGGCTGACCTGCCCCCTAGAACTGGTCCACGGGCAAGTTTAGTCGA
>MFGX01000120.1:0-1454 GCA_001778455.1 Candidatus Fraserbacteria bacterium RBG_16_55_9
TGAGGCCATCGGGACTGCTGGCGCTATAGATCTGGTGAAAGTAGGGGCCCTGGCCTCCTGGCGGCGGCTGAGCGAGGGTCGCGAGCGCAGTCGTGCCTAGTGCCGCGCTTTCGGCTGTACGACAGCCTTCTTTAGTGCAGTTCTTTAGCTCAGAGAGGCGCGACGAGAGTTGGCCAAGAAGTGCTGGATCTGCCGTTGCAGAGATGTTTTGCAGCTCATAGGGATCCGCGCGTAGATCGTATAGCTCACGCTCCTCAGTGACATACTCGACGTACAAGTAATCGCTCGTGCGAATTGCCTGAAACTCCGGTATGACTTGAACGATCTGCGACTGAGCGGAGAGCGCTTGCGGAGCATCCGCAGGCTCCAGCAGACCGTTGGTTGACGCTTGTGTGCTCCCCCTCTCCGACCAATGCTCAACCAAGAAAGCTTGTCTCCAGGCATCTATTGCCGGTGGGTTGCTCCGAAGCAGCGGTGCGAGTGAGCGACCGTCGACGAAATCGGGTGCGGCCACGCCCGCCAGCTCCGCAAAGGTTGGCGCCAAGTCCACGTTGCCCGCGAGGTGTTCCAACACTTGCCCGGTGGGCACCCCCGGCCCGCGCACGATCAGGGGCACGCGGATGTCCTCTTCATACGCACTCTGTTTGCCCATGAACAACCGATGTTGGCCCAGGTGGAAGCCGTTGTCTGAGGCGAAGAAGATGTAGGTCTTTTCAAGTTGCCCGTTGGCTTTGAGTGTCTCAATGAGATCGCCAATCATGTCGTCCACGGCGAGGAGCGATTGCAGGCGCTTGCGGAACATTGCGTCGATCTGCGCGATCTCAATGGAACCGAGCAGCGGTTGGCTGCGTATGTATTCCGGCTTATCGCTCACATTGGCTTCGTTAAACGAAGGGGTACGTGGAGCTTTGGCGTTGGTAAAGGCCTTCTCGTGCCGTGGGGCAGGTGTGGCCGGACTGTGCGGTGCATACGTGGCCAGATAGACAAAGAACGGTTGATTTGCGGCAGCCGTTCGCTTGATGAAATCGCTCGTCTTACGCGATAGCACGTCGGTCATGTAGTCCTGAGGGCGACTGCCGTAGGCGGCGAGTACTCCGTTTTCGTTCATCGCATAGTTGTAATTGGAATAGGGGTTTCCAGCCACGGGGCTGTACCATTCGCTCCAGCCCGGTGGCACATAGGTTTGGGTCACGCCCTCCGGGTAGCCGTTCAGATACTTGCCGAGGAGCACCGTTCGATAGCCCGAGGTCTGCAGCCACGTGGCAATCGTTGAGTTCTCCCTGCCCAGGGTGTGGAATCTTTCGAAACCGCCATTGGGCGGACTGTTGGTCAGAATCTGAGTGTTGTGAGAATACTGTCCACGTAGGGTGGAGGATCGCGATGGGCAGCAGAGAGAGACGTTTATGAAGTAGTTTGCGAACGTGATCCCCTGGTCCGTCAAGAGTGCTTTGAGC
>MFGX01000120.1:1460-4330 GCA_001778455.1 Candidatus Fraserbacteria bacterium RBG_16_55_9
ATGACGGAGATGGACTCCGCATCCAGATCGTCCGTGAGGATGAAGACGATGTTCGGGCGATCTGTGTCTAGAGTTCCTCCCAACGTCTTCCCGCTGCTTCCCCCAAGAATCGTAGCCAGTAGCACCAGACTAAAGCCAAGCACTGCAAGCCTTTGAAGCATATCCTTCCTCCTTTATTTTAAGTATCGATCGAAGAAATCGGCGATCATGCCCGTAAGCTCATCGCGGGTCGGGCTGATGGGACCACCGATGGGCGTAAAGCCGTGGCCTGCGTCTTTCACGATGACTAGAGTGGCGGGCACACCGGCTGCGATGAGTCGATCGTAGAACAGCGCGACTGGCTCAATGGTACAACATCATCTCGCTCGCCATGCAGGATCAAAAAGGGTGGATCATCGCTCGAAGCCCACGTCACCGGGCTCGCGCGCCGCGCGATCTCAGAATTGCGATCCGTTGTGCCGAATACTTGCATGAGAGTCTGAGAGTTGCCCCCACTAAAGAGCGCTGTTAAGTCCGTCGGGCCAAACAAATCCACGACAGCCTGTACGCGACTAGATTCCTCAGGGTAGCCGCCGGAGCCTTCGAATCCCGCGATCGCGTCGGTCACTCCGAGAAGCGAGACAAGATGGCCGCCTGCACTGCCACCCCAGGCGCCGATCTTATCCGGGTTGATGCCATATCTTTCGGAGTTGGCACGAAGAAATCGAATTGCACACTTTACATCTTCGATCTGCGCTGGGAACTTATAGCGTGGTGCAAGTCGGTAATTGACGGCTGCCACGAGATAACCGCGTGCCACAAGTTCAGGAATATCTTTTGCGCCTGCGCCGCTCGATTTGTCCCCACTCGTCCAGCCACCTCCATGCACATACACGGCAACCGGCGCAGGCCCGCTTGAGGAAGTGGGATAATAAATATCCATCTTGAGCTGGGTGCTGTCGGCAGTGCAATACGTGACATTGCGATCAACTCGGCCGCTTTGTGCAACAGTAGCTACTATAGATGGGCTGCGTGCGGATTCCGCTAATGCGACGATATCTTCCGAAGTCACGACGCGCAGGTTGGCTGTGGCATAGGAAACCAGCTGCTCGTACGCTTTCCAGATGCCCTCTTGATTCTCAGGCGACCGAGGCTGTGAGGGATCTGGCGCACTGAGATCAAACGGTGGCGAGAGCGGCTGTGTCTTCTCTCTGTCAGCGTAATAGACGAGCGTCCAAGACTCGGCACCGCTACGATAAAAATTGTTCTCGTGAATCAAGCTGGTGATGAAGGGCTGTCTATTCCCCTGCCAGTGGGTGAGCTGTTCCTGTAAATAAGTCGTTGGGGCATACTCGGAAGCCAGAGGGGAATCGAGCATGTTCCACCAGAAGGCGACGGGTTTATCATTCACAGCCCAGCGGGTGATGCTAAAGTCGCTGGGGCGAACCAACAACCCGTCGCGATATTCAAACGGCTGATCCGGATCCGCGCAGCATTCGTGGTAGACCACGGCCATCTGCCCACCCAGTTCTTTGTATAGCTGTAGTGCGGCGCTCTTGATGCGTTGATCGTTGCTCGGCGCGCCCACGACGACCGGTGCGCGACCGAACGTCCGGGCAACATAGGTGTACCCGCCGGGTTGATCTCGATCCAGATCACCCGTGGCTAGATCCAATCGGTAGGTCTCATAGTCGCGCAGCGTGGCCATCAGAGTTTGATCGTCTAAGTCGCGCAAGCGCTGATCGAACCCTGTGTAGAGAGGATGCGGAGGTCGAACGTGATAGCTGATCGTCATGCCGCTCTCTTTCAGACGGGTGAGCACTTCTGGGCGTTTCTGTGCGTACATTTCAACCATGGGCGCGGTGAGATAAAAGTCGCTGCGCGCGCCGTACTTCTCGAAGATGTCGACCAATCTCAGAATGGTGTCGGCGCTCTCATCTGTGTGTCGCCAGTCGTGCACATTGATCGCGAAGGTCATATAACCAGCGGGTGAAGCGCTTTCGCGTGTGAGGGGAGTTTTTGTGTTTGAGGGTGCTTGGGCAGTCGCTGTGGAACGCGGATCGACTCCGGGGTGCGTCTCTTCCCACTGCGCGAAGGCATCAGCCATCTGCGAGTAAGTAGCCCAGCGGACTTTTCCAGTAGCCACGAGCGGATCAACAACGTTCGTGAGAAACCGCTCGATGACGTCAAAGGGTCGCGAAGGATCACCGCGGAACTCGCCGGGATGAACGGTGAAGTGGAAGACGTTGACCCGATCTGGGCTGGCTGCCGCGACGGAGTCCTCCAGGCTCTGCTTGAGGAAGTTGAAGTAGGCTTCATCCCCATTGCTGGCGCGCCGCATCGAAGCAAAATCTGTTCTGTCGAAGAGGCCTTCGGGCAAGAACACAACCTTTCCTTGGGGATCATGTTGAGAGAAGGCCGCGAGATCGTTCTCGCTCGGTCCACCAGCGGGACGCCAAGGGTTGATCCCGATGAGTCGCTCATCGGTCGTCTGTGTCTTGGGGTTCTTCCAGTCGCTGTTGACGTTCAGGCCAGCGCAGGAAGCAGCTTGCAGGAGGTTAGGGTAGAGATTGCCGCCGCTCCAGTAACGTATAGGGTTCTTCGCACCCGCTTGATGGATGAACCCGATCTCTTCTTGCATGACGGCACACCAGGTCTCGACGGGCAGCCCTTCGGGATTTCGGCCCAGATGCGCATCTTCATGGAAGTGGAGGCCGATCTCGTGACGGCGCACCTCCAGATCGGCGAGGATCGTTTCGCCGGATTCAGCGGCAACGCGCGTGAACGGGGTCTGCGCCTGGACAGTGAGTGTGCCGCCGTGCCGCTCGACGATTCCGACTACCGTTTTGATGTCTTCCACATGGTGCTCAAAGAGTCCACGATTGGTATAG
>MFGX01000120.1:4341-4647 GCA_001778455.1 Candidatus Fraserbacteria bacterium RBG_16_55_9
ACCTCCTTGGCGTGAGGTGCTTCCTGTGACGAGCGAGCTGGGCACAGCTCCCAGAGGTTCAATATGAATGCCCATTCCAAAGAGCAGGGTGGCTGCAGGTGAACTTGGCTCGGAAGCCTGCAGTGTGCCCCCAACGAATAGCCCCACAGCTACGAGCATCAGCTTCACGAGTCTGAGTGAGATGTGATGGTTCATCGGGAATGCTCCTTTCATGACTATTTTGCGGGAACTGCTCCCTCTAGAAATTGTTCCAGATAGGGCGTGACGAGCTCATCCGTACGCTCGGCTTCGGCCAGCCAGTGTGGC
>MFGX01000120.1:4744-5007 GCA_001778455.1 Candidatus Fraserbacteria bacterium RBG_16_55_9
CCATCGCTTTGAGACAAGCTGAGAACGTATTCGACCACGGCCTTCAGGCCATCTTGATGGATAAACCCATTATCATTCTCGGTGCCGCTACTGCGACCACGGCCGTCGGGATCAAAGACTATAGTTAGAAAACCCAGATCTGCATAGTGCTGTGCTTGGGGCGGCGGAAAGCTCTGCGTCCCTGCGGCTCGCCCTCCGGGAATGAGCACGAGCACGGGATGCTGATCAACACTCTGGCCGGGAGTATAGACTTGCACAAATAG
>MFGX01000121.1:0-225 GCA_001778455.1 Candidatus Fraserbacteria bacterium RBG_16_55_9
GCCTCGAGGGCAGTGCAGAAGTGGGCGCTTTCTTCCCCTGCAACGTCCTGACCTACCTCAACATCTCCGGTGGGCCGATCTTCGATACCATCACGATCTCGAGCGGCTTCATGGACATCCTCGGACCCGCGAGCTTCTCCGACATCGAAGTCACCGCTGCAGGTGGTCCGATGCTCTTGATCGTCGACTTTGATCCCGCGACGTTCACGCCCACCTTCGTCTTCG
>MFGX01000121.1:414-813 GCA_001778455.1 Candidatus Fraserbacteria bacterium RBG_16_55_9
TCGGAGTGACAGCTGAGGCGGGCATTGTGACGATCTCGGGAGACATCTTCATCGAAGAGCAGACGGGAGGGACCGGAAGCGAGGGAGCGTTCATGGCAGGTGGCAACCTCTTCTTCACGGTCAACTTCTAAGACAATAAACGCTCTAGAAGTCCTAGAGCTGTAAGATCAAGAGAGAGGACTGGGGTGGAAATCCCGGTCCTCTCTTCTTTCCCGCTTCCTATCCGCTGACAGATCTGACTCCAATCATTGACATATGTTTTCTTGATCACTATAATCGGAGAGCCGATTCAGAAGGAGCGATCAGCCTACATGCCAACGGAGTATTTGCCCATCTTAATATATTTTGTGCTGGCTGTCGCGATTACGCTTATCGTACTCTTCGGCAATCGGATTCTGG
>MFGX01000121.1:824-9300 GCA_001778455.1 Candidatus Fraserbacteria bacterium RBG_16_55_9
CCAACGGCCAGAAAGCAGATGCCGTATGAATCGGGAATCCGACCCACCGGCACGGCCCGCGAGCGCTTTCACATCCGCTATCACGTGGTTGCCATGATCTTTCTCGTCTTTGATTTGGAGATTGCCTTCATCTACCCCTGGGCTGTCATGTACAAACAACTGGGCTGGTTGGGGTTCTTTGAAATGATGATTTTTTTGGGGATACTCCTGGTTGGATTTCTCTACGCTTGGAAACGAGGTGCCTTCCAATGGGAGTGAGCACGCCGGGCAGCCCCTTCCTCACCACCACCGTGGCCCAATTCGAGAAGCTCATCAACTGGGCGCGAGCGAGTTCCGTCTGGCCGTTCCAATTTGGATTGGCTTGCTGCGCCATCGAGATGATGGCCACGGCCTCCGCGCGCTTTGACCTGGCGCGCTTCGGGGCCGAGATGATGCGCGCCTCGCCGCGCCAGTCGGATCTCATGATCGTGGCCGGGCGGGTATCCCAGAAGATGGGACCCGTGCTTCGGCATCTCTACGATCAGATGCTTGAGCCCAAGTGGGTCATCGCGATGGGCGATTGCTCCTCCTGCGGTGGGGTCTACAATAATTATGCAGTCATTCAGGGGGTGGACAAGATCGTGCCCGTCGATGTCTACGTGGCCGGTTGTCCTCCCACCCCCGATAACCTCCTCTACGGGTTCATCAAGCTCCAAGAGAAGATCGCGCGGGAACATCCGCTGCGTCCCGTGACTGAGAAGGAGCTGAAGACGGCTTAGATCCCCATGGGGCCGCTCTGGGTCGTACTCGCGATCACTGCGGTTAAGAGTCTTGTCGTCATCGTTGCATTGCTCACGGCGTTTGCGTATATGACGTGGTTGGAGCGGCGACTCGTCTCGCGCTTTCAGGTTCGCATCGGCCCCAACCGCGTAGGCCCCTTCGGCCTCTTGCAGCCGGTAGCTGATGGAATCAAGCTCTTCTTTAAAGAAGATTTCATGCCCTCAGGCGCCGATCGAGCGCTCTACTTCATTGCCCCAGGACTTGCCATGGTTACGGCCTTCACGGCATTCGCCGTCATCCCCTTTGGCCCGCCGGAGGTCAAGCTATGGGGTGTGCCTCTCCTCCAGATCGCCAATCCCAACGCGGGCATTCTCTTCATACTGGCTGTGAGTTCCATTGGCCTTTACGGGATCATCCTGGGTGGCTGGTCCTCCAACAGTAAGTACCCGCTATTGGGTGCATTGCGATCTTCTGCTCAAATGATCAGCTATGAGTTGGGTGTGGGGTTGACCCTTGTAAGCGTGATCCTCCTCTCAGGCACACTCCAGCTCCCCCAGATCGTCGAGCAACAGACGCTCACTTGGTTCGGATTCCTGCCTCGTTGGAACATCTTCGTCATACCTGTAGGCCCACTCGCATTCTTGCTCTTCCTGATCGGTGCCACGGCAGAGACCAACCGCGCGCCTTTCGATCTGCCGGAGTCGGAGCAGGAGCTCACAGCGGGCTACCATACCGAGTACGGCGGGATGAAGTTCGCCGCCTTTTTCGTTGCAGAATACGTGAATTTGGTCACGGCAAGCGCAGTGGCTGTCACGCTCTTCTTTGGGGGTTGGGACGGACCATTCGTGGATCAGGTCCCCCTTCTCGGCGTGCTCTGGTTCATCGCAAAAGTCTTCGCGTTTGTATTCTTCTTCATCTGGCTTCGGGCCACGCTCCCCCGAGTCCGTTATGATCAACTGATGGATTTGGGCTGGAAGTTACTCGTTCCCTTGGCGATATTGAACCTGGCGATCACCTCAGCGATCGTGCTCATCTGGCCCAGTCTCGGAGGAGGGTAGATTCCACTCATGAGGTCCGTGCTCTTCTGGATTCTGGCATTGGCAGCTGTGGGATCGAGCCTAACGATGATTACTCGAAGTAAACCGGTCCACAGCGCGATTGCCTTCTTGGGCACTCTCGTGAGTCTGGCGGGATTGTTTCTGCTTCTGTATGCCCAGTTCGTGGCCATCCTGCAGATCGTCATCTATGCGGGGGCCATCCTGGTGCTCTTCCTCTTCGTCATCATGTTGCTTCATGCTCGCTCGGGCGAAGGGTCCGTCGAGAAGCTCCGACTGCAACGCCCGCTGGCTATCGTGCTCTCGCTGGCGCTTCTTGCGGGAGTCAGCTTCTTGTTCTTGCAGGCAGGTCTGAGCGAGGCTCCAACCCCCGCAGCGGGGATGGGCACAGCAGAAGAAGTCGGGAAGACCCTCTTCGATCACTTCATCTTGCCTTTTGAAGTGGCTTCTGTGTTGCTGCTGGCCGGGATATTGGGTGCTGTGGTGCTCAGCAAGAAGGAGAGCTGGTCATGAGCGATTATCTCATACTCAGTGGCGTGCTATTTGCTATCGGGGCTCTGGGCGTGCTCGTACGGAGAAACGCCTTGATCGTATTCATGTCCATCGAGCTCATGCTCAACGCCGTGAATCTGGCTTTCGTGAGTTTCGCTCGCCAGCTCAATGACATGACTGGACAGGTAATCGTCTTCTTCGTGCTCGTGGTGGCAGCGGCAGAAGTGGTCGTCGGTCTGGCCATCATCGTCAACATCTTTCGTACGAAAGAGACCGTTGACATCGACGACATTGACCTTTTGAGGGGGTAAAGTGGATCTCATCTGGTTGGTACTGGCTCTGCCCTTATTGGGCTCGCTGATCAACGGTCTCCTTGGCCGGCATCTTCCAAAGAGGTTGATCGGCTGGGTGGCCTGCGGGTCGGTGGGGCTCGCTTTTCTCATCTCTTTGCGAATCCTCTTCGATCTTCTGGCGCTCTCACCCAATCAGCGGGTCCCCCCCCAGACGCTCTTCGACTGGATCTCCGTCAGCGGCCTTTCGACTCAGATTAGCTTGCTGGTCGACCCGCTCTCTACGCTTATGATCTTGGTAGTCACCGGGGTAGGATTTCTCATCCACGTCTATTCTGTGGGTTACATGAGCCATGACTCGGACTATTCTCGTTACTTCTCTTGGCTCAATCTTTTTACATTCTCGATGCTTGTGCTTGTGCTTGCCGACAATTTCCTGTTGCTCTTTGTAGGGTGGGAACTGGTCGGACTCTGCTCGTATCTGCTCATCGGGTTCTGGTTCACTAGGCCGAGCGCTGCGGCGGCAGCTAAGAAAGCGTTCATCGTCAATCGCATCGGAGATTTTGGCTTCCTGATCGGGCTCTTCTTGCTCTTTGCGACCTTCGGCACTTTGGACTATCTTAAGATCTTTGAGGCAGCGGCGGTCCCTCATGCTTTACCAGAACTCACAGCAACAGTCATCACGCTTCTACTCTTTGCGGGAGCCGTGGGCAAATCAGCCCAGATCCCGCTCTACGTCTGGCTTCCGGATGCCATGGAGGGCCCCACGCCCGTATCGGCGCTCATCCACGCGGCCACCATGGTCACGGCCGGGGTCTACATGGTGGCCCGATCTCACGACCTCTACATGCTTGCGCCATTCTCGATGAACATTGTCGCTGCGGTGGGAGCGGTGACTGCTCTGATGGCCGCTTCCATCGCACTCGTCAACAACGACATCAAGCGTGTACTCGCTTACTCTACGGTCTCTCAATTGGGCTATATGTTTCTCGCCGCTGGCGTGGGAGCTTTTTCCGCAGGCATGTTTCATCTGACGAGCCACGCCTTCATGAAAGCTCTGCTCTTTCTAGCTGCCGGTTCTGTGATGCACGCCTTGGGTGGCGAAGAGACTGACATGCGCAAGATGGGTGGACTTCGCAAGGTGATCCCCTGGACGTGGGGCGTCTTTCTCATTGGAGCGCTCGCCATGTCGGGCATATTCCCGCTCGTGGGCTTCTTTAGCAAAGACCTGATCCTCGAAGAGGCCTTTTCCAATGACTATGTGGCCTTGTGGTTAATCGGGTTGTTCACGGCCTTGCTTACGGCTTTCTACATGCTGCGGGCCTACTTCCTCACATTCCATGGGAAGCCTCGCTATGATGAAAAAGCCGTTCATCCTCATGAATCTCCGGCGGTCATGCTCTGGCCACTGCGGGGGTTGGCTGCGCTCACAATCATCGGAGGCATTCTCTGGATCTCGTGGATGGGCTTCACTCCTCTGAACGAGTTTCTTTCACCTGTCTTCGCCGGTGTGGCTGAGGGGGGGAGAGAACACACGGCAGCTTTGAGCGAGGGGGCGCTGATCGCGATCTCACTACTGGTGGCGCTCGCGGGCATCGGGATCGCCTGGTTGGTCTACATAAGGGGATTCCAACCAGGGGAAGCACTGCGGAAGACGTTTCGACCGTTTTATACATTGCTTGAGGGCAAATACTACGTCGATGAGCTTTACTATTCCGTGATTGTCCAACCAGGGCGACTACTCTCGCAGTTTCTGGCTACGGTCTTTGATCTACGGCTTCTCGATGGCCTCGTCAACGGCGTGGGTGCGTTGATCGATCGGGCAGGCGGAGCGCTGCGGCGTGTGGAGAGCGGGTATATTCGAAACTACGCCGCCTGGGTGCTTTTGGGTACTCTCGGGATTCTCATCTACTGGCTGATGCGCTGATATGCTCACACTCATCGTTTTCATACCGGCGTTCGGAGCGTTGCTCATTGGGGCAATCTCTCGCGAAAGGCAGACGCTCATTCGAGGTGTCGCGCTCGCGGCAAGCGTAGCGGCTTTCGCGCTCTCGATCTGGTTGTTTACGGCCTTTGATTCTGATCAATTGGGCATGCAATTCACCGAACAGCGCTCATGGATTCCAGAGATCGGGATCAGTTATCATCTCGGCGTAGATGGCATCTCGCTCTTGCTTGTCCTGCTGGCGACATTTCTTGTCCCGCTGCTCCTCCTGGCTCCTTGGGATGCGGTGAAGGAGCGCTACAAGATATTCTCCATCATGGTGCTCTTGCTAGAGACAGCCGTGATCGGTGTCTTTCTGGCTCTGGATCTTGTGCTCTTCTACGTCTTCTGGGAAACGATGCTCATCCCGATGTATTTCCTGATTGGCATCTGGGGTGGAGAGAGGCGCAGTTATGCCGCGATCAAGTTCTTCTTGTACACGATGGCGACGAGCGTTCTGATGCTCATTGCCATCATCGTGCTCTACTTCACCAGCGGGATGGGCACATTCGATTGGATGATCTTACAGACCATCGGATTGGATCGCAGCGTGGAGGTCTGGCTCTTTGCCGCATTCGCGGCGGCTTTTGCCGTGAAGATCCCGCTCTGGCCTCTGCACAGCTGGCTGCCTGACGCGTACAGCGAGGCTCCCACAACGGGTACAATCTTGCTCTCTGCGCTCATGTCCAAGGCCGGGCTCTACGGTCTGATCCGCTTCGGCCTGACACTCTTTCCCAATGGAGCGGTAGAGCTAGCACCCTATCTCTTAACGCTGGCGCTCATCGGGGTGATCTACGGAGCGCTCGTTGCCTCTGCTCAGAAGGACTTAAAACGGCTGATCGCATACTCGAGTATTTCGCACCTGGGGCTCGTAGCCATCGGCATCTTCGCGTTTAGCGCTCTGGCCACAACCGGCAGTGTTCTCCAGATGGTCAATCACGGGGTGATCATCGCTGCGCTCTTCTGGGTCGTCGCGATCTTGACGGAGCGATTCGGCAAGCGAGGACTCGAAGACTTCGGTGGGTTAATGAGGGGAATGCCTCGCCTCACCGCGCTCTTTCTGGTCTTCCTGCTGGGGGCCGTAGCGCTACCGGGCACCAGCGGCTTCGTGGGCGAGTTTCTCATCTTGCTAGGGACGTTTATGACTAAGTACCAAGTGTACGCCATCATTGGAGCTTCTATTGCCATCCTCACCGCGGTCTACATGCTCTGGATGGCGCAGAGGGTATTCCATGGACCTCCGGTTGGCCAAGCTGAGAAGAGCGCCGCTGATCTTACGCCGCGAGAAATCGCTCTGTTGGCTCC
The DNA here is from genome assembly GCA_001778455.1 of Candidatus Fraserbacteria bacterium RBG_16_55_9. Classification (GTDB taxonomy): domain Bacteria; phylum Bipolaricaulota; class Bipolaricaulia; order RBG-16-55-9; family RBG-16-55-9; genus RBG-16-55-9. Next base: position 6,710 of record MFGX01000121.1, read on the forward strand.
CATCGTTGCGCTCATCTTGTGGATTGGGATCTACCCGAAGCCCCTCTTGGATCGCATCTCTCCCTCTGTGGAAGCGCTGATTAGTCAAGCACAGAGCCGGATCGAGCTCATGGGAGACCTGCCACAGAGGAGATCGCCATCGGTTGACAACGCTCCGTCGGGATTGACACCATGACCTCGCTAGACCTGACAGCCTTGCTTCCCGCGATCATCGTGACTGGGACGGCGCTTTTCGTTTTGCTGCTCGATCTGTTCATTCGCTCAGAGCAGAGGCAGTGGCTCCTCTGGATGAGCCTGATGGGTATAGTCGCAGCGGGAGTGGCCAATGGGCTCATCCCGGTTCAGGGCGCACCCCTCCTGCAGGGGATGATGCGCTTCGACGAGATCTCCAAGGCCTTCAATTTCTTGTTCTTGCTGGGCTGCGGATTGGCTCTCATGTTGTCCGCGGATTATCTTGTGCGCCAGGGGATCGCGCGCGGGGAATACTACGCGCTGGTGCTCCTCTCGACGCTGGGCGCGATGCTCATGGCTTCCAGCGCGGATCTGTTGATGATCTTCCTTGGGCTAGAGACTCTTTCCATTCCACTCTACATCTTGGCTACCTTCTTGAGACACCAGACAAATTCTCAGGAGGCTGGCTTGAAATATTTCTTATTGGGCGCCTTCTCCAGCGCGCTGTTTCTATACGGAATTGCGCTCGTCTATGGGGCGACCGGGACAACCCAACTGGACACGCTATTCACGATCCTCTCCGAATCCATCGAAGGAGAGCCTCTCTTGCTCTACGCTGGGGTAGGGCTCTTGCTCGTAGGGTTAGCCTTCAAGGCTGCAGCGGTTCCTTTCCACACATGGGCGCCAGATGTATATGAAGGCTCACCTACGTCGGCCACTGCTTTTATGGCTGTCGTCGCCAAGGCCGCTGCTTTTGCAGCTCTATTGAGAGTATTCGCGTTCGCTTTCCTGGCTCTCTCGAGCAGCTGGATGTTTCTCATGGGGATCTTGGCTGTGCTCACGATGGTCTTGGGCAACGTGGTTGCTGTGGTCCAGCTGAATCTCAAGCGGCTGCTTGCGTATTCGAGCATCGCGCACGCGGGGTATCTGCTCATCGCGGTGGCCTCAACTCAGAATGCGATGCTGCTGGGGCCAGCCACTTCGAGTCTGCTCTTTTATCTGCTCATTTACACGTTCACGACGCTGGGGGCGTTCGGGGTTGTGATTTTGGCCGAAAGCAAGGGCGAGAACCTTTCGCTTACCGATCTATCTGGCTTAGCCACGCGTCATCCCTGGGTGGCTGCTGCGATGGCGATATTTATGATTTCGCTGGCGGGGTTGCCTCCTACGGCAGGCTTCTTCGCCAAGTTTTATGTCTTTAGCACAGCCATTCAAGCCGGCGAATTGGGTTTGGCTCTGCTCGGTGTGCTGACGAGTGTGATCTCTGTTTATTATTACTTGCGGGTGGTATATTACATATACATGCGGCCTACGGCTGTAGAACGTCCAGTGTATCTCTCTCCGCTCACTGTGTTGGGAATCGCTCTGGCTGCGATCGGAGTGCTCGCCCTGGGGATCTATCCTCCGCTGGCGTTGAGCTGGATTCCACAAACTCTATTTGTATTGCCTTGATTACATGAGTTGGAACATCCCATAGAGCAGAGCGCTCGCAACGAGCAACTGCACAAACACCACGGGAATACCTACACGAAGCCAATCCTGGAAGCGAATGGGAAGCCCGGAGCGCTCACTCAAGCTGACGACGTACACGTTGGCGGATGCTCCAATGGGAGTCGCGCAGCCTCCGATGGCTACTCCAGCGGCTAAAGCCCACCAGAGCGGAAAGACATTCGCGCCCAGTTGCTCGAGATTGAGTAAGATAGGAATGAACGCGATCGTGAAGGGCACGTTGTCCACGATAGCTGACAGTACCGCCGTCCCCCATAAAACAACCAGAAGCGCCACAACAGGATACTCCAGAACGACAGCGCCGATCCAGTCCGCAACGATCTTCAGCACTCCTGCAGCTTCCAAGCCTCCAACAATGACGAATAGCCCAGCGAAGAAGAGCAGCACATCCCATTTGGTGCGGTTCAAGACTTCAAGCAAGTTTGGACGAATCCAGATGAGTGCCAAAGATGCCCCGGCGATTGCTACCTCCGATGGCAGAAGATGTAGCTCATGATGGACGACAAAGAGCGCAAGCACCAATCCAAAGACGACAAGCATTTTCTTCAAGGTTGTTGAATCGCGCAGCGCTTCCTTTTCATCGAGCGCGCTCAAGCCTTGAGGGTCTTCGACCTCATGGGCAAGTTCGCTGCGAAACAACCAACGAAAAGCCAAACTGGAAGCTAGGCCTAAGGTCACTGCCACGGGTCCCAAATACACTACGAAATCCAGGAAGCTCAACCCAGCAGCTGAGCCAATCATGATATTGGGAGGATCCCCCACCAGCGTGGCCATCCCTCCCACACCAGACATGATCGCCTCACTCATGAGTAATGGGATCGGGTTTACCCTTATAATCGAGGCAATCGAGATCGTGATACTGCCCATGAAGATGACCGTAGTCACGTTATCGAGCAGTGCGGAAGCACCGA
>MFGX01000121.1:9313-13544 GCA_001778455.1 Candidatus Fraserbacteria bacterium RBG_16_55_9
TACTCGAACATGCCGGTCTCCTCGAAGATACCAACGATGACCATCATCCCGAAGAGCAGCCCTAAAGTATTCCAGTCGATTGCGCCCAGAGCCGTATTTTCGAGTGAACCATTTGACGATGGCAGAGTGTCATAGAACCCGAGGGCCTTTCCGGCTAAGACCATGGCCGTGGCCCCCGCTAAGCTAATGATCGTCCGATGAATCTTGTCGAGAAAGAGGAGGATGTACGTGAGGACTAGAATGGCTAGCGAGACGGTAATGGGAGTGATCAGCACGATTTCAACTAGTCGATGTCCAGCTCCCTGCCATCTAGGTCGTAGAACTTAAACGAGAGTGCCAAGCTCTTGAGTTCCTTGAGGAGCACGCGGAAGGATTCGGGCAGCCCCGGCCGGGGGTATTCCTCCCCCTTGAGGATTGCCTTATAGAGCTTCACACGGCCTTGAGGGTCATCGCTCTTGAGCGTGAGCATCTCCTGAAGCGTGTGGGCAGCACCGTAGGCTTCCAGAGCCCAGACTTCCATCTCACCCAATCGCTGACCGCCCAAGCGCGCTTTCCCACCCAGCGGTTGCTGAGTGATGAGCGAGTAAGGCCCGGTCGAGCGGGCATGAACCTTCTCATCCGCGATATGCTCCAATTTCAATACATACATGTGTCCAACCACAACCGGATGTTCGATGGGCTCTCCCGTGCGCCCGTCGCGTAGAATGACCTTCCCATCGGGCTTGCCATGGTCGGGGTTCTCCAAGCCATCCCCATCATCCAAACCGTGCTCTTTGCGGAGTTTGTGAAGCTCTGTCAGGATCTCTTTCTCTGGGGCCCCATCGAAGATGGGCGAGGCAGCGTTCTCCCCCTTAAGATGCGCAAGCCAGCCCAAGTGAGTCTCGAAGACCTGTCCCAGGTTCATCCGCGAAGGCACGCTCAAGGGATTGAGAAGCAGATCCACGGGGGTGCCGTCGGGTAGGAAAGGCATGTCCTCCTCTGGCAATACCCTGGAGATGACCCCTTTGTTGCCGTGGCGCCCGGCGAGTTTGTCACCTACGGAGATCTTCTTGCGCTGAGCCACATAGACTTTGACGAGCTCGTTTACCCCTGCCTCCAGCTCATCTTGCTTATCGCGCGCGAACTGCTTGACGCGGATCACTTTGCAACCCTCGCTCGACGGGGGCAGCGTCTTCGAGGTGTTCTTCACGGCGCGCGTCTTCTCGCCGAAGATCGACCGGAAGATGCGCTCCTCGGGCGTGGGTTCACTCTCACCGCGGGGCGTGAGTTTTCCCACCAAGATGTCTCCGGTGCGTACTTCTGTTCCGACACGGATGACCCCTGAGTCATCGAGATTTCTTAGTTCTTCCTTGCTGATATCGGGGATATCGCTGGTGATCTCTTCAGGTCCAAGCTTCGTCTCTTCTGCGCGTACCTCAAATTCCTGAACGTGAATGGAGTCGAGTACGTCTTCCTTGACAAGGCGTTCTGAAATGACGATGGCGTCCTCGTAGTTGAGGCCCTCAAAGGGCATGAAGGCCACGAGCGCGTTCGTTCCCAGTGCCAGCTCGCCCTCATCGGTGCTCTCGGCATCTGCGATCACATCGCCCTTCTCCACCTTCTGCCCCTTGGAAACGATGGGGCGTTGGTGCAAGATCGTATCCTGGTTTGAATTCTCAAACGTCCTCAGCTCATACCCGTGCTCTTTTCTGCCGCTTTTGATTTTGATCCTTTGAGCGCTGACGTAGCTTACGACGCCATCCTCTTCGGCGAGGACCAGGCGGCCAGAGTCGCGAGCGGCAGCTCGCTCCATTCCCGTGCCTACATACGGTGCCTGAGGTTTTATCAGGGGCACAGCCTGGCGCTGCATGTTCGCTCCCATGAGGGCTCGGTTGGCGTCATCATGCTCTAAGAAGGGGATGAGAGACGCCGAGACGCCTACCAGTGCGGAAGGTGCCACCTCCATGTAATGAACGTCTTCCGGGGCAACCCAGCGGATCTCCTCTTTACCCGTACGAATCTCGACAAGCTTTTCGGTGATTCGCCCCTTCTCATCGACCTTCATGGTCGCCGGCGCGAGATGGAATTTCTCTTCGACGTCCGCCATCAGCCATTCGATCTTATCTAGGACCTTTCCCTTCTCGACCTTGCGGTACGGCGTTTCAAGGAAGCCGTATTCATTGATCCGCGCATAGGTCGCCATGGAGGTGATCAGGCCGATGTTCTGCCCTTCGGGCGTCTCGATGGGGCAGATGCGACCGTAATGTGAGGGGTGGACGTCACGGACCTCAAGCTTTGCTCGCCGTTTGTTCGGGCTGCCTCCCATGGCAGAGAGCCTGCGCTTGTGGGTGAGCTCCGTAAGCGGGTTGACCTGTTCCAGGTATTGAGAGAGACGCCCCGTGTAGAAGAGCTTGTTGAGTGCGCTTTGCACCACACGTGCCATCACGAGATTTCGCAGTGGTTCGTCTTGATCCAAAGAATATTTGCTCAAGCGGTCGGCTGTGATCTTGGCCATGCGACGCAAGCCTGCTCGGAGCGCGTCCGCCGCCGTCTCTCCCGGACTCTTCACGCGTTTGTTGGCCAAATGATCTCGATCATCGAGCAGCTGGGGATTGCCCGGACGCTGAAGTAAGGGATCTGCGGGGATCTTAAGTAATCGCTCTAGAGTGAGCGCAATCTCCTCGACGTGGAGAACCGTATCGCTCATCTCCCGTTTCAGCCCCAGCTTCTTGTTGATCATGAACCGCCCCACATGCGACAGGTTATACGTGCTGGGATGGCTGTAGAGCTGCTCGAAGTACTCCTGCATGGTCTTAAGCGAGGCCCGATCACTGGATCGCAACTTCCTGTAGATGATCTGAAGGGCTTCCTTCTGATCGGCAACTCGGTCTTCCTCCAAGTTCTTCTGGAGGTAGCGATGAACCAAGTGAATTCGAGGGAGTTTCGCCTTGACGATCTCCTGAATGGCTTCGGCCTTCAATTCCTCACCCTCGTGAAGGATCGTCTTGGAGTTCTTGACAGCCTCACTGACTCGATATCCGACGTAGCGCTCAAGTTTCTCTGAGTTGATGGGATTAAGCACGAAGTGGAAGCGGCGTACGATGTCGGATGTGGACATCCCAAAGGCTTTCAGTAAGGTGGTAGCAGGGATAATAGTCTTGCGATCGAGATGGGCTGTGATCTTCTCTCGCCGAGTGTCCAAGACGAATTCCAACCAAGCTCCCCCCTCAGGTCGGATTTGTGCATGGAATTCATTCCCTTTGGGAGAACCGAACGGGTTCTGATCATCTTTGGTGAAATAGACCCCCGGTGAGATTGCCAAGTGGTTGACAATCACGTTCTCGCTTCCGTTGATGATGAAGGTCCCCCGAGCTGTCATGAGGGGGATATCGGCGAGAAAGAGGTCGTCCTCCTTGACCAGCTTGCCCGCTTTCAGCAGCCGCCCCTTCACCCGTAGAGGCGAAGCATAGGTCAAATTCTTGTCTCTACAGTCCTGTTCGGTATTGTGAGGCTCGAGCAGGTGCGGTTCGCGTAGCTCGAGCACCAAATCGTCTTTTCCCTCACTCTGTATAACAGAGATCTCTTCGAATATCTTACGCAGGTCCTTTTTCAAGAACCGCTCGTACGAGCTCCGCTGATCTTCCAACAAATACGGCAGATTCAAGACCCGTCTCACTCGGCCATACGAACGCCTCTCCCTCACAAGTTCTCTCCTCTTTGCACTCTGAGACGGGGTTACTGCAACTCGACTTCAGCACCCATTTCCTCGAGTTGAGCTTTGATCTGGATCGCTTCCTCGGGACTGATCCCTTCCTTGACCACCGCCGGGATTGCATCGACGAGCTCCTTGCACTCCTTGAGGCCCTTGCCGGTGATGTCCTTGACCTTCTTGATGAGCTGGACTTTCTGCTGCCCTGCGCTCTTGAGGATGACCTTCACGGTCGACGGTGCAGCCGCGGCTCCTCCCGCGGCTCCTCCTGCAGGTGCTCCTACAGCCATGGCCACCGCGGCCTGCGCGCTGACTCCGTACTTCTCCTCCAATGCCTTCACTAAGGCATGGAGATCCTTGACCGTCATGCTATCGACGGCCTCTAAGATCTGCTCTGTCGTCATGTTGTTGCAGACTCTCCTTTCTCTGGGTCTGTTGGTTGTGCTTGTTGCGGTTGCTGCGATTCGGTTTTGGCTTTCACCTTCGAGACTTCACTAAGCACGACGACCATACTTCGCAAGATTCCGTTGAGCGTCCCAGCCA
>MFGX01000121.1:13576-19016 GCA_001778455.1 Candidatus Fraserbacteria bacterium RBG_16_55_9
AGACAACAGCTCCTCGTGCGAGGGAAGCTGCGCGAGTTCCTCCACTCCCTTGGCATCGACGAGTTCGCCTTCGATCACTCCGCCCTTGACTTTGTACTGGGCATATTTCTTGGACAATGCGACCGAAAGTTTGAACGCGATGGCCGAGTCATCATAGCTAAAGCAGAGGCCTGTCTGTCCGACCAGGAGCGAATCGATGGGTAAGCCTGCTCGCTGGGCGGCCAACTTCGCCAGTCGATTCTTAACCACCCGGTATTCCAGGCGATTTCGTCTAAGCTCCCGGCGAAGTTCCACCAGGTCGCCGGAATTTAGCCCTCGAAAATCGATGAGCACCAATGCCTTCGTCCGCTTGAATCGCTCTTCCAGTTCTTGAACTTGACGTTCCTTTTCTGGGGTAGGCATCTTAGAGCCTCCTCTCCGCCACACGCCGGGTTAGTTCGTCGGGATCGACCTTGATTCCCGGCCCCATCGTGAAGGAGATCGTGGCACGCCTGAGGTATCGGCCTTTGACGTCAGCAGGCCTCTCCTCTAAGATAGCCGCGGTCAAGGCGAGGAAGTTTTCCAGCAGCTGCTCCTCGCGAAAAGAAGCGCGGCCGAAGGAAGAGTGAAGCTGCGCATACTCATCCAGGCGAAACTCCAGCTTACCCTGCTTGAGTTCCTTGACCGCTTGCCCGACATCCTTGGTGACTGTGCCCGTCTTCGGTGAGGGCATTAACCCGCGCGGACCCAGGACGCGGCCCAGACGGCTGACGGCACCCATCATATCGGGCGTGGCCACCACTCGATCGAATTCCATCCAGCCTTCCTCAATCTTCTTGACCATGTCTTCGCCACCGACCCAGTCTGCTCCAGCCTCCTCCGCTTCTTTGAGCGCTTCGCCCTTGGCGAAGGCCAAGACTTTGACTCCCTTTCCCGTGCCATGAGGGAGGATCACCGTGCCGCGGATCCGGTGCTCGTTCTTCTTGGGATCAAGACCCATGCGAAACGCGACCTCCGCGGTCTCATCGAACTTGGCCGTGACCGTCTCTTTGAGGAGTCGAATCGCCTCATCCGGGGAGTAGAATTTGCCTCGATCGATCTTCTCTTTTACAGCCAAATACCGTTTCCCATGTTGCATGTCTCACGCACTCTCCACAACTTCGATTCCCATATTTCGAGCCGTGCCCTCGATCACCCGTTGGGCGGCTTCGAGGTCTTCGGTGTTCAGATCAGGCAACTTCATCTCCGCAATCTTGCGCAGCTGCTCTCGGGTGATCTTCCCCACCTTCTGACTGTTGGGAGTTCCCGAGCCCTTCGGAGTGCCTGCGGCCCGCTTGAGCAGCTCCGAGGCGGGTGGTTTCTTCAGCACGAAATCGAACTTCTTATCAAAATAGACGAAGATCTGAACGGGGATGAGCAGGCCTTTCTCTTGATCCTTGGTGGCTTCGTTGAACTTCTTGCAGAAGTCCATGATGTTCACTTTGTGCTCACCCAAGGCCGGCCCCACCGGCGGAGCCGGCGTGGCCCCCCCTGCGGGGATCTGCAATTTGATTACGGCATCCACCTTCTTGCCTGACGCAGCCATCTCTTATCGCTCCTCGTACATCAGAGTTTTTCTATGCCTTCGAAGCCCAGCTTCACAGGCGTCTCTCGACCGAAGATCTTGACCATCACGGTCACTTCTTCCTTCTCCTTGTCGATCTCCACGATCTCACCTGTGAAGTCGGCAAACGGACCTTCCACAATCTCCACCACTTCGCCCACCTCGAAGTCAACCTCGATCACAGGCCCCGAGCGCCTGGGGGTAGAAGTCTCAAGGAAACCCGCCTTGCGCTTGACCACCTTCATGTCCTCTTCGGGAAGAGGTAGCGGCGGATCACCCACGAACCGGGCCTTAAGGTCGCTGACCAGGTCCTGAATCTCCTCACTAATTTCCATCTTACCGAACACATAACCCGGGAAGAGCCTGCGCTTCTCAATTCTCTGTACGGTAATCACTCGCTTGTCTTTGTATTCTTTGATCTTGACCATGCCCGAAGCTTTGGAGTCCATGCGATCTTCCTTCTCGATCAGATCGCCCTTCTTAAGCTTCATGCGCTCTTTGAGTTTGACCAAGTAGCGCTCGGGAACCTCTTCGACCAGCTGTTCGCCGTCGGACCTCTCCAGGACGATCCGTCGGATGCGCGAGCGATCGACCACCTTGCCCTTCACTTTCGTGAAGAACTTGGGATCCCGATCCGCCGTGAGCGGCACATTGGCCGGCACTTTTTCACCCACGCGGATGTCGCGCCGGATCCTCTTTTCCTCGGGGATATTGTAGACTTCCTCATTGCGGTTGGTCAGTTCGATGATCACCCGCTGGAGCGTCTCCATATTCACGATCTTCGCATCGTATTCCAGAGTGCGCTCGGGTTTGACGGCCAAAAGATCCCCTCGGTTGATCCGCTGGTTTGACTCCGCGGACAACTCGTAGTCGTAGGGAATGCGGTATTCTGCCGCGCGACCCCTCCGGCTCTTGGACGTGATCACTTCCTCAATCGGGGCAAGGAAGTAGCTCTCCTCCCCATTGACACGAAACCCTTCAAAACGCTTCTCCAAGCCGAGGTCGCGGACCCTCTTTTCGAGTTCCTCTTTGACCTTGAGCTCTGACCCGGCATAGGTCTGAATCGCATACCACTTCTTCATCGTGCCTCTCACTCGCTACCTGATGCCAAAGAGCTCGAAGAGTTTTTGAATGAGCCCGGAGAAGATGACGTCATACGCAAAGATGATCACAGCCAGGATCACCACCATGGAGATGACCAACACCGTGAGCACGACGGTCTCCAGCCGGCTCGGCCAGTTGATCTTGGAAAACTCCACTCGCACTTCTCGAAAGAACTGAATCACTCGTTCAAGCATCTTTGGCAGGCCCGGGAGGAATTGAACCCCCAACCTGCGGATTTGGAGTCCGCTGCTCTGCCAATTGAGCTACGGGCCTACACACACCCTCCTGCTTATACTTCCTTGTGCGTCGTGTGCTTGCGGCACCACTTGCAGTACTTGTTCAGTTCCAATTTGGCGCGCACCGTCTTTGGGTTCTTCGTCGTGTGATAGTTGCGGCGGCGACACTCGGTACATGCCAACGTCACGTGCTCGCTCATCGCTGGTAGTGAATTATTCGAGGATCTTGGTGACGACGCCCGCGCCGACGGTCCGTCCACCCTCGCGGATGGCGAAGCGGAGCCCCTCTTCCATGGCGATGTGCTTGATGAGCGCACCGGTGATGCTTACGTTGTCTCCGGGCATCACCATCTCGACGCCGTTCGGCAGCGCGATGTCACCCGTGACGTCGGTAGTCCGGAAGTAGAACTGGGGCTTGTAGCCGGTGAAGAATGGGGTGTGGCGGCCGCCTTCGTCCTTGGAGAGCACATAGACCCCGGCCTCGAACTTGGTGTGGGGCGTAATCGAGCCGGGAGCGGCCAAGACCATCCCGCGCTCGACGTCCTCCTTCTCGATACCTCGGAGCAGCACTCCGACGTTGTCGCCGGCGATGACTTGATCGAGGATCTTGTTGAACATCTCCAAGCTGGTGGCCACGGACTTCATCGGCTTTTCGCGTAGACCGACCAATTCGACCTCCGCGCCCGGCAGGAGCTGGCCTCGATCCACCTTACCGGTCACTACCGTACCTCGACCCTTAATGGAGAAGACATCCTCGATCGGCATAAGGAATGGCTTGTCCGTCTCACGCTTGGGCTCAGGAATAAAATCATCGAGAGCCTTAAGGAGGTCCAAGATGGGCTGAACGGCCTTGGGATCTGTCGGATTCTCCGAAGCCTTCTTGGCGGAACCACGGACCACGGGGACCTTGTCACCAGGGAATTGGTACTTCTTGAGTAGATCCCGGACCTCGATCTCGACGAGATCGATGAGTTCTGGATCATCGACCAGGTCGACCTTGTTAAGGAAAACGATGAGGGATGGTACGTTCACCTGGCGCGCCAAGAGCACGTGCTCACGCGTCTGGGGCATGGGGCCATCGGCCGCATCCACGACCAGAATGGCTCCGTCCATCTGGGCGGCTCCCGTGATCATGTTCTTGACGTAGTCAACGTGTCCGGGGCAGTCGATATGCGCGTAGTGCCGCTTCTCCGTCTCATACTCTACGTGAGCCACAGCCACCGTCAAAATCTTCGACGCATCGCGAACGACACCGCCTTTGGCGATGTCCGCGTACGACTTCTCCTTGGCCATGCCCTTCTGGGCCAGGACTTTCGTAATCGCCGAAGTGAGCGTCGTCTTGCCGTGGTCGATATGGCCAATCGTCCCTACGTTGACGTGTGTCTTGGTTCGCTCGAACTTCGCTTTCGCCATGTAAACCTCCTCACTCAGAATTTATCTACAATAGTGACCGGAAAATCGCATCCCTCCGCTCCGGTCTATCGGATTCGGGAGCCCGCGGCCGGGATTGAACCGGCGGCCTTTTCCTTACCAAGGAAACGCTCTACCACTGAGCTACACGGGCGCGATTTTGTTATTATAGCGGAAAGTCTCTCCGCCCGCAAACAGGTGGAGGGGGAGGGATTCGAACCCCCGAAGGCGAAAGCCACGTGGTTTACAGCCACGCCCGGTTGGCCACTTCGGTACCCCTCCAGATCAGATCTCGTTGGGATCATGTCAGAAGATCCCAATGGGGAGCCGGCGGAGGGACTCGAACCCACGACCCACGGTTTACAAAACCGTTGCTCTACCACTGAGCTACGCCGGCCTGGCACCCAGAGGCATCCTATCGAGCAGGAGCGCCACTGTCAAACTCATCCGGGGGGGGCGTTCCGTATGCGTTACTTGCCCGGCCCTTTGTCCTTCTTCTCCTCTCGTTCCACGTACTCGAGGATCGCTTGGACCACGAGATAATTGACCGATCGGTCGCGCTTCTTGGCCAGCTTGGTCAATCGCTCTATCGGCTGGTGTTGCCGCTTTTCCTGAGGCACATAGATGCTCAGCTTGTCCATGGGCACCATGCTTCACCTCCTCCGGGGCCAGGCATTAATTGGGGGGAATTCTGCCTTGTCCCTAGTAAGCTTGGTGTATGGTGTTTCCACTTTACCTCAAGCGTCGATCAAAATCAAGTCCCTTTGCTTCCGCGAGGAGTCTTTCGATTGCTACTAAATAACTTTGATGTCCTTTGCCGCTGACTTGTGCAATGCACGCCGGTGCGATCACCGAGACTCTGCGGAACTCTTCCCGGTGATGAATATCAGAGAGGTGTGCTTCGACGGTAGGCAATCGAATGGAAGCGACCGCATCCCGAATGGCGTAGCTGTAATGGGTGAGCGCTCCCGGGTTGATCACAATCCCCTCGGCCCAATGGCGCTCGTTCTGCAACACATCGATGATGGCTCCCTCGTGATTCGATTGGAAAAACTTCACTTCCAGTCGCCGCTCCTCTGCAAACTGACGGATCTGCTCATTCAGCTCC
>MFGX01000121.1:19058-21869 GCA_001778455.1 Candidatus Fraserbacteria bacterium RBG_16_55_9
CAAATTCGGACCGTGAATCACGAGAATCCTCTTCATGAAGTTTCAATTCGAGTATCCGCTATGAGGATGCACGGAGGTATTCGAACGCTTCCCGTATATCAACTTCCATGACCCCAGAGAGTGCAGCTTTTCCAAATCCCTGGAGCAGCACGAGCCAGATCTGCTTGTGTCGAGCCTTCTTGTCTCTGTGAATATATTCAAGAAAAGGCTCCATTTCAAGGCTGGGTGGAAACGCAGGTCTTGGAAGACGACGGAGGAGGGCTGCGATCCTCTCGAAGTCCTGAGCCGTCAGCCCTTGTTTCTTATAAGAGATGTAGGCCTCCGCGAGCATGCCCCAGGCAACGGCTTCCCCATGGAGAAAGTGCTGGTACTTTGTGGCGGCCTCCAAAGCGTGGCCGATCGTGTGTCCGAAGTTCAGCAGGGCTCGGCTTGCCACTTCCCGCTCGTCTCTGGATACGATCTCGCTCTTGATCTCGATGGAGCGCTCAATGATCGTAGAGGATCTCTTACGATCCTCTAGGCAACCGTCCCAGGTGGTCTCAAGTTGAGTGAAGAACCTTTCATCGTGGATCAAGCCGTACTTGATGACTTCCGCGAGGCCTGCGAATCGTTGGCGCTCAGGTAACGTCTGAAGTAACTCAGGATCCGTAAGCACAAACTGCGGTTGATGAAAGGCCCCAATCAAGTTCTTGCCGAAGCGATGATTGATCCCAGTCTTGCCACCGATGGCGGCATCGACTTGAGCGAGAAGCGTCGTAGGCACCTGGACCCAGCGTACGCCTCGCAGATACGTTGCAGCCACGAAGCCAGCCAGATCGCCGACCACCCCACCGCCCAGCGCCACGATGGTGGCATCCCGATCGAATCCGGCCCAGAGCAGACGCGTGTAGAGTCGATCGAGCCACTCCAGAGATTTGCTCGATTCACCGGGAGGAACTGGGATTAGCTGCGCATCCACTCCAGCGCTCCTCAGCTGGGCAAGAGTCTGGGAGCCATAAAGTTTCTCGACGGTCTTGTCTGTGATGAGCGCCACGCGCGGCCCCAGACGGTGCTCGGAGCATATCTGCCCCAACTTCTCCAACGCACCGGCCTCAATATAGATGGGGTAGCTTCGCTCGTCCAGTTCGACTCGGATCGTCTTCATAGTAGATCAGCGCCTCTTAATTCTTTGAGGATTTTCCCTATGGTTTCGTCTGGGGACCCACCATTCTCAATTACAGAGTCCGCTTGCAGATAATATGGCTCACGGGCGGCAAGAAGTTTTTCGATCAAGTGGAGCCGTTCAGGGAGATCTGTTCCCAGCAGCAGGGGGCGACCCGGATGCTCGGGGAGACGTGCCAAGATGGTCTCCGGGCTCACTTTCAGGTAGATCGAATACCCTGCAGCCTGAATCGCGTGGCGGTTGACCTCGCGCAACACGGCTCCCCCTCCGAGAGATACCACCCAGCCCCGCTTCTGGTTGAGTTCCAGAAGGGTCGCTGTTTCCAAGTCTCGAAAGTGAGCTTCCCCTTGCTCACGAAAGAGCTGTGCGATCGAGCAATTCGTGCGGGCCTCGATCAGCTCATCCGTGTCGGCGAATGGGCAACCAAGCTTCTGCGAGAGCAATCTCCCCAAAGTGGTCTTCCCGGAGCCCATCATGCCTGTGAGGTAGATGTTCGCACCTTTGATCGCTCTACGAGCTTTGTGGTGCATGTGCGGGTACTGTCAGAGTTGGTCGTGTGTCTGCCTTCAATGCCTGCACGAATTCTCGAAGTTGTTCCGGGGAGCTCCCTGTAGCGATCCGTTCAGCCAGTACACTCTCTACGATCACGCCCTGTGCGCCGGCGCGGATGGCGGCACCGACTTGCGCGGGATGGGAGATCCCAAACCCCACAGCTATGGGCAGCTCTGGGAGAACGAGCGCACGAATGCGCCGGATCAAAGTCTCAAGACTTGCATTGACGCTCATCTGATCTGCGGTTTTGCGGGAGATGATATACAAAAAACCTATCGTCTCGCTCGCGATTGTCTTGAGGCGCTCATCGGGAGTCTCGGGTGTGGCGAGGAAGATCGTATCGATGCGATGCCTTCGTGCATGGGTGATGAAAGAAGCCGCTTCCTCGACAGGCAGATCCGATACGATTACACCATCAACTCCTGCTTCGAGGCTGCGTTTCAGAAACGTCTCTTCCCCTATGGAGAGAACGGGGTTGTAATACGTCATCAATACGATGGGTATTGGAGCCTCCCGGCGGAGTCCCTTCACCAACTCGAAGATTGCAGTAGGCGTGGTGCCCGCCTTGAGTGCCCGCGTGCCCGCGGCTTGGAGAGTCGGCCCATCAGCCATAGGGTCAGAGAAGGGGATGCCCAGTTCTAATACGTCAAGACCGCCAGCGATCAACGCTCGGGCATACTCGGAGCCCTTCACAAGATCCGGGTCGCCTGCCATCAAATGCCCGATGAGCACCCCTTCGCCTCGTGCGTTCAATTCCTTACATAGTTCTTGAATGCGGCTCATAGTGTTTTCTCACAATCTCCAAATCCTTGTCGCCACGCCCGGACAGGGTGACGACGATTACCCCATCTCGCCCGAGGAGCTTAGCTCGCTCGGTGGCTGCGTAGATCGCGTGTGCAGGCTCGAGGGCTGAGATGATCCCCTCTAGCTCAGAAAGCATTCGAAAGCCTTCGAGAGCTTGTTCGTCCGTCACGGTGATGTACTCCACCCGATGAGATTCCCGGTAGAACGCGTGCTCCGGTCCGGCAGCCGGATAGTCCAGGCCTGCAGCAATGCTATGCGTGGTCTTTACCTGCCCCCATTCGTCTTGGAGTACG
>MFGX01000122.1:0-24970 GCA_001778455.1 Candidatus Fraserbacteria bacterium RBG_16_55_9
CAGGATCGTAGTTAAGGAGCGGCACATTATGCTCAGCCATGAGCGCAAGCATCTGCCGATAGGTTACGCCTAAAACATCCGCAGCGTAGCGTATGGTTATCTCCCCCTCTTGGATGAGGGCGAGCAAGATGGATTGGAGTGCTTTAGTCTCGGCTTGCTTTTTGGAGCCCAGAGTTTCCAGTAGCTCCTCTGGTACATGCAGCTCCACTTTCTTGAGCGCCATTGCAACCTCTCCTTTGGATTGGACTATACTAACGGTTCCATAGGTCGTCGGTGTCGGTCGTTTAAGTGTAGCAGTTTCGGGTGCGGTGTCAATGGCCTCCCCTTTGAAGAACAACCCCGACAAACGGTCCGGGTCGTCATGGCACCAATCGCGCATCATAAGATGCAATTGAGAATTCATTTTATTCTTCCCCTGTGGATAACCCTGTGGAAAACCCTGTTAAAAACCTGTGGAAAACTCACCCCATGCTGTGGAAAACCCCTGTGGAAAACTCCCCACCCAAGTTATCCACAGAAGTTATCCACAAGCGAGAGCCACTTTTCCACAACTTTTCCACAGCTCATTCCACAGGCGATCTTCAATTCTCATCAAGCGAAAAGCCACTTTCCCACAGGATGAACGCCCCTCTACTACTACTACTAGTTAATAAATATATATCTGTAGTCGTTGTTGTAAGGCCTCAGCTAGCCTAAGGGCCAGAATGGCTTTGTCTTGTATGGGAACTCCAAGTACAATCTAGACCGATGAGCACAATCACCCTAACAGAGATCCGTCGTATCTTTGAAAGACAAGGCTTGGGGAAAGAATTCATAGAACAGGAACCGATGCTTCTCTGGTCTAGAGTCGTAGGTCAGCAGATGAGTCGACTGACGCAGCCTCTTCGAATTCGTCAAGGAGTGCTCTATGTTGAGGCCACGAACCACGTAGTTGCCCAGCAGCTCAACCTAATGAAAAACGCCTATCTCAACAAACTCAATGGGCTCTTGAGCGAAGGGCGGCTGATGGATCTACGCTTCCGGGTGGGAGGACTCTCACAGCCCCTGGCCCAAGACCCACCCGAGGGAGAGCAGGTGAGCTTGCTGGAACGAGAGAAGCTGGAGCAGCTTCTCGACGAAGCGAAAGATCCTCAGCTTAGAAAAGCGTTTGAGTGTGTGATTCTCGCACTTGCCAAAAGAGATCGTGATAGAGCGGCCCGTGGCTACGCGCGGTGTGAGGTCTGCGGCGTCCACCACGACAGCGAGGGCCGGATCTGTTATTACTGCCAACAAGAAGGGCAGACCCTGTGACGCTGACCATTGGTTTCTTCACAGACACGTATGTGCCCCAGATCAACGGTGTGGCAACTCTCTTGCCCCTCTTGGATCGGCTGCTGACCCAGCAGGGGCACCGAGTCTACACATTCGCTCCTTCGTACCACGGGCATCGCTGGAGCCGAGAGGGTGAGCGAGTCTTTCGATTCCCCGCACTCAAGTTCCTCTATCACAAAGAGAGCCGTGTCACGATCCCGTATCACCGGGAAGCATGGCGGGCGTTTCAAGAGCTCGACGTGATCCATAGCCATACACCCTTTTCGCTTGGAATTCTCGCGATACGCATCTCTCGAAGACAGAAAGTCCCGCACGTTCATACGTATCACACGCTCTTCACGGAATACCTGCACTACCTTCCCAAGTATCTACGGCCGACACCGACAATGGTCGGGCGAATCAGCTCTGCGTTTTGTAATCGCTGTGATGCCGTGACGGCTCCCTCCAATCCGATGAAAGAGGAACTCGTTTCCTATGGGATTACCGTTCCCATCCACACCTTGCCCTTCGGGATGGATCTGGAGCGTTTCACGGGGCCACCTCAAGTCGATGTGCGAAAGGAATGGCAAATTCAGGAAGGCGAGCGCCTGCTGCTCTGTGCTGGGCGTCTCTCCCGCGAGAAGAATGTTTCATTTCTTCTTCAGGCCTTCCCACGGGCGCTCCGGCGTTTGCCTGGCTTAAAGCTCATCATTGTGGGCGACGGTCCCGCCCGAGGCGAGCTGGAACGCGAGGCGAGAGAGCTGGGCATCGCTGCACAGGTGATCTTCACGGGTTATCTACCCTGGGTGACCCTCATCGACTACTATAAGAGCGCAGATCTCTTCGTCTATGCCTCCAAGACGGAAGCTCAAGGGATCGTCTTTGTGGAGGCCTTGGCCAGTGGGCTCCCTGTGGTGGCTGTAGGGGAGATGGGGGCCTTGGAGGCCATAGACCATGGAGTGAACGGGCTCTTGGTGAAAGACAACAAAGACGAGTTCGTAGAGGCCGTGGTGGGGCTGCTGGGCGATGAGGCACGCATGGTCGAGATGCGTCGCGCAGCCCTGCAGCGTGCCGAGAAGACGAGCATCCAACATTCCATCGAAACCCTCCATGGGATCTATCATCAAATGCTCGAAACACGCCAATCCGTGGGCCAAGCCAGGCGATAGTTTTTCTTGCGGGTCTCTGGGGGGTATGTTAGAATGCCGCTTGCTATGCGAATCCGCGGGACCACAATCCTGGCCATTCGATCCGAAGAAGAGCGAAAGGCGGTAGTCGCCGCCGACGGCCAAGCGACCATGAAGAATCAAATCCTTAAGAGCACCATTCGAAAAGTGCACAAGATCTACGATAACCAGGTGTTGGTGGGCTTTGCAGGTACGACGGCGGACTCTCTTACGCTCTTTGAACGCTTCGAGGGCAAGCTCAAGGATTGCGGCGGAAACCTAAAGAAAGCGGCTGTGGAACTGACCAAGGACTGGCGCTCGGATCGCGTGCTGCGCCGCTTGCAAGCCTTGATGGCCGTCGCAAGCCGTCAAGGGCTGCTGCTCATCTCCGGCTCCGGTGACGTGCTCGAACCCGATGACGGGATGGTTGGCCTGGGAAGCGGCGGTGCTTATGCGCTCTCTGCTGCCAGGGCCCTTCGACAAGAGACTCGTCTACCCATCCGCGAGATTGCCGAAAAGGCCTTGAAAATCGCAGGCGCGATCGACATCTACACCAACCAAGAGATCACGATCGAAGAACTGGAATGGTAAGCTATGAGTGAAATCATGGAGACCCAGCGTGCCGAGAGGCTCGATGCGCTTAGCCCGAAAGAGATCGTAGCCGAGCTGGACAAGTACATCGTCGGTCAGCGTGAGGCGAAGCGGGCCGTAGCTATCGCTCTTCGAAACCGCATTCGTCGCCAGCGAGTGCAGGGACCCCTGCGCCAGGAGATCCAGCCGAAAAATATCTTGATGATCGGTCCCACCGGCGTCGGCAAGACAGAAATCTCTCGACGCTTGGCGAAGCTGACTTCGTGCCCATTCTTGAAAGTGGAAGCGACGAAATTTACGGAGATCGGCTACGTAGGGCGCGATGTGGACTCGATGATCCGCGATCTGATTGAAGTGAGTTTGGGCATGGCCCGCGAGGAGGAGATTAAGCGCGTCGAGGTGGAAGCCCGCCGCCTGGTGGAGGAGCGCATCTTGGATGCACTCCTTCCCCGGCCCACGAGCACAGCGGAAGAGCGTGAAGCTTCGTTTGAAAACACTCGGGAGAAATTCCGCGAGAAGCTGTGTGCGGGCGAGCTGGAGGATCGCTACATCGAGATTCGCGCCCAAGAGTCCTCTCTTCCGAAGATCAACGTCTTCTCCAATGAAGGCCTGGAACAGATTGGCATCGATCTCAGCGTGATGGCCGATCTTATGCCCCAGCGTACGGTGACCAAGAAACTCAAGATTCAGGAAGCGAGAGAACTTCTCTTCAATCAAGAAGCGGACAAACTTCTCAATCATGAAGAGATCCGGCGCCGTGGGCTCCAGCGTGCTGAAGAAACCGGGATCATCTTCATTGATGAGATCGATAAGCTGGGTGCTGGAGGACGCGAGGAGCGCCACGGTCCTGGCGTTTCGCGTCAGGGAGTGCAGCGCGATCTTCTGCCCCTACTCGATGGCACGACGGTCCGCACTCGTCACGGTCATATCTCGACAGGGAATATTTTATTCATCGCGGCGGGGGCATTCACGATGGCGAAGCCCTCGGACCTCATCCCGGAACTTCAGGGGCGTCTTCCCATTCGTGTGGAACTCCATCCCTTGGTTGAAGAGGACTTGCAGCGCATCTTGACGGAGCCAGAAGATTCTTTAGTCAAACAATATCAGGCACTACTGGCTGTGGAAAATCTACAACTGGAGTTCACGGATGCAGCGATCCGCGAGATCGCGCGTATTGCCCATCGTCTCAACGAGTCGATGGAGAACATCGGCGCGCGCCGCTTGCAGACGGTGATGGAGAAGCTGATGGAGGATATCTCGTTTGATACGGTGGATCTTCTCGAGAGCCGAAAATTCACTGTGGAAGCCGACTACGTAAATGAAAAACTCGTTCACATCGCGGAAGACCTTGATTTGAGTCGGTATATTCTCTAGTCAAGGGTGCTCTCGACTACTCCATTCAATTCAACGTTCACTTGAGTGATTGATGCGGCACTACTGACATTATTCAACGATCTCCAATTGCATTAGCCCTGGTACGTGTTGCCATGCGCTCCTAATAACGTACTGTCAATCTTCGCGCAAATTCTAGTATCATCGATTACTCACACGGAGCTTGCCCTAAACTCCAAATCGTATATACTGTACGTATGTACAGCAAGGAGGGAGTGTCATCCCTCTATGGAATTCTATATCAGCGAATTCGACTGGGATGAAGCCAACGCAGGGCATATCCAAGAGCGGCATCAAGTTTCTGCAGCGGAAGTGGAACAATGCTTCTCCAATCGTCGTAAAATCACGAAGAAACCTGGATCACAAGATCGCTTTTATCTCTTTAGCAAAACGGATGGAGGCCGGCATCTTTTCATTGTGTTTCAATACAAAGGGTTAGGCATCGTTCGTCCGATCAGCGCTCGAGACATGGATAAACGTGAGCGCAAGTTCTACGAGAATCCTTGAGAAGGAGGGAACATGAAGAGAGTGCGGAAAGAAAAGAAGCTTACGATCCCAAATTTCAAGTCGGAGCCAGAAGAGCAGGAATTCTGGGCCACGCATAGCGCAATTGACTATGAAATGGAGCAGGTGGAAGCCGAGGTCCGTGTGGACCTCATGGCGCGGACGCGGCTGGTCAGTCTGCGCTTGCCCCAGCGCCTGATCGCGGATCTGAAAGAGATCGCCGAAGCAGAGGGCTTGCCGTATCAGACACTGATGAAACTGTGCTTGCAGAGATTTGTCGAGGTGCGTAAGACCAAGCAGCATCGAGTGCTCCAAGCCGCTCGTCGATAACAGCAGCAAAGTCCGCGTGATTCAGTGTCTCTTGCCCTCGTGCTGAAAACCTCGTAATATGGCTTCATCTTGCCAGCGGGGGCGGCCCGCAAGGTGACGGCCTGTCCGGTCCGCTGGTCACACCAAGGTGATTCATATGATCCTCAAACTGCCTGACGGTCGCAGGCTGGAGGTCAACGAGACCTGGCGGTCTGCCAAGACCCTGGGCGAAGCCCTTCAAGTACTCGACCCCAAGCTCGCAAAGAAAGTCATCGGCGCTCGACGCAATGGCGAGTACGTCGATTTGTATTTCCGCCTGCCCTCGGAAGACGGCCAGCTGGAACTCTTGGCTCTGGAAGACGAGGGGGCGCAGTGGCTCTATCGCCACAGCATGGCCCATGTGATGGCTCAGGCCGTCAAACGTCTCTTTCCGGAAGCTAAATTGGCCATCGGTCCGCCCATCGAAGAGGGTTTCTATTACGACTTCGATGTCCCAGAGCCCTTCAAGCCCGAAGACCTGGAGAAGATCGCTCAAGAGATGCAAAAAGTTGTCAAAGAGAACCACTCGTTCGAGCGGATGGAGGTCTCCCGCCAAGAAGCGATGAAGATGATCAAAGAGATGAAGGAGCCTTACAAGTTGGAGATTCTCAATGAGCTCGAAGAGGGGGAACAGATCTCTTTCTACAAAGACGGTGAATTCGTCGATCTCTGTCGCGGCCCTCATGTCCCCAGTTCCGGGTTAGTGAAATACTTCCAGCTGCTCGAGATCGCTGGAGCCTACTGGCGCGGAGACGAGAAGAACAAGATGCTCCAGCGCATTTATGGAACAGCTTTCGCCAAGAAAGAAGATCTCGAAGTATTCTTGAAGAGACGAGAGGAAGCCGCTCGCCGCGATCATCGCCGCCTGGGTCGTGAACTCGAGCTCTTCAGCATGGAAGAGGAAGTGGGTCCTGGGCTTATCTTCTGGCATCCCAAGGGGATGACCGTTCGGCGGGAGTTAGAGAAATTCGAAGTCGAAGAACACCTCAAGCGAGGCTATCAGTACGTCGCTACGCCCCATCTAGGCAAAGCAAAGCTCTGGGAGATCAGCGGCCACTTGAGCTACTACCGAGAGAACATGTTCCGAGTCGAGGTGGAGGGCCAAGAATACTTCGTCAAGCCCATGAACTGCCCTTTCCACATCATGATGTACAAGTCGAAGACCCGCTCGTACCGCGATCTGCCATTGAAGCTAGCAGAATATGGCACCGTCTATCGCAACGAGAGAAGCGGCGTGCTGCACGGGTTACTGCGTGTGCGCATGATCACTCAGGATGATGCGCACATCTTCTGCGCGCCCGACCAAGCCCAAGGAATGGTGGCCGAAGTTGTCGATCTGGCTTTTCACATCTTGGGTACTCTGGGGTTCAAAGACTATGAAATCTCTCTCTCTGTGCGCGACCCGGAGAACTTGAGTAAGTACGGGGGCACAGATGAAGACTGGCAGAAGGCCGAAGCCGCGCTCGAAGCCGTGCTGAAAGCGAAAGGGTTGCCCTACAAGCGCATGGAGGGCGAAGCCCAGTTCTATGGACCGAAGATTGACGTGCACGTGAAGGATGCCATTGGGCGTCTTTGGCAGCTTACGACCGTGCAGCTTGACTTCGTGCTGCCGGAACGCTTCGATTGCAAATACGCGGCAGACGATGGCCGAGAGCATCGTCCTTACATCATCCACCGGGCGCTCTTTGGAGCATTGGAGCGCTTCTTCGGCATCTTGATCGAGCATTATGCCGGGGCATTTCCAGTCTGGCTGGCACCCGTGCAAGTGGCCATTTTGCCCATTGCAGATCGGCATCTTGACTATGCGCAGTCCGTGCAAGAGAAGCTCAAAGCTGCGGGCATCCGCTCGGAACTAAGCTACTCCAAGCACAAGACTCTCAGCTATCGAGTGCGAGACGCTCAACTCCAGAAGATCCCCTACATGCTCGTGATGGGAGACAAAGAAGTAGAGAGCAGCTCGGTGGCGGTGCGTCTTCGCACGGGAGAGGATCTTGGGCCACAAAAGCCGGAGGCGTTCATCGAGGAGTTGGCACGAAAGGTTGCTGAGCGACGCTAAAGGGATTTCGCCATCAGGTAGGCGTCTTCCCCGCTGCCGTAGTAGTTGGGGAAGCGCTCCTGGATGTGAAAGCCGAAGTTCTCATAGAGGCGAATCGCCGGGTCATTGCTCACACGAACTTCGAGCTCCGCACAGTCGGCCCCCAGCTCCTTGAGGTATTGCATTCCCTGGCGTAAGAGGAGACTTCCGAGACCCCGTCTGCGAAGACTGGGGTCGATGGCCAAGTTCATGATGTGGCCCCTGCGCTCCTCCAGATCGACTTGCTGCCCCACGAGCGCTCGGGTGCGTTTCTCCAGGCGCTCCCATAGAGAAGGGATCTTGATTCCAACGAGGATGTATCCCACGATCTGCTCCTCTTGCTCGTAGACCATAAATCCACTCTCTCCAAGATGCCCCCGGAGGAGCTCCACGGGCCATGGGGACTGAAACGAAGTCTTCTCGATCTCCAGGATACGCTGGAGAT
Organism: Candidatus Fraserbacteria bacterium RBG_16_55_9; assembly: GCA_001778455.1. Classification (GTDB taxonomy): domain Bacteria; phylum Bipolaricaulota; class Bipolaricaulia; order RBG-16-55-9; family RBG-16-55-9; genus RBG-16-55-9. Next base: position 7,811 of record MFGX01000122.1, read on the forward strand.
CTCTCTCGGTTGCGGGGCGTATCACCATGCGTGTGCACCTGCTGCGCGATTATATCAACGCTGGAGCGTCCTGCTCCATAGATATCTGCATATAAATGAGAAAGTGTCCTGATTATCATGTAAACTAAGTGGGGAGTAAAATGCTTTTCTGTACGCCATTTCCCCCGTAGAGAGCTTGACGGAAGCGCTGGTTTTTGCTACAATACTGTCCACACGAGGACGATGAAAATCACACTAGCTGAACGGCACATGCAGGCAAGCGAGGCCCTACGCAGTTATGCTGTGGCCAAGGTCGAGCACCTCAGCCGCTACTTCAACGATGGGATCATCAGTGTGGATGTGATGCTCGAGGCGGAGAAGGAGCGGCAGATCTGCGAGCTGGTGGCCCATCTCATTCGGAAGAAGATCCTGAAGGCCTCTGCGGAGGCCGAAGATATGCACGCGGCCGTCGATGCCGCCATCGATAGACTCAAGACGCAGTTGAGCCGCTATAAGGGCCGCTTGAGGGAGAATCGATCCAAGGGCAGAGCACAGGAGGTCCCCGCGGAGCTCGATCATCCGTCGCGGGATCTCCAGCGAGTCCAGGTCTACTTGAAGAAACCCATGACCCCCGAGGAAGCAATCCTCCAGCTGGAATCCTATCAGAAGAAGGATTTCCTCATCTTTATGGATGCCGAGCGCGAGGCACTCAGCGTCCTGAGGCGCCTATCGGATGGGCGGTATGAACTGCTGGAACCCGTCTACTAGGGGGGGGGAATTGGGGATCATGCGATGAGTAGGTAGAGATCGCACGAGTATGGAGGGAAGGGGATGGCCAAGGCAGTCTCTCTTTTTTCGGGAAGCCTTGCGAGCATCGTAGCCACCAAGTTGATCATGCAGGAACCCGGCGTGGAGGAGGTCAAGCTCCTTCACTTTCGTTCACCGTTTTTCCGTGACTACGACCTCAGCAAAGAGCTAGGAAAGGCGTATTTCAACGGTTCCTTCCGTAGCCAAAGCGTTAAGAAGGATTTTGCGGAGCTGACCAACATCCCTAGCGTGGGAGGATATGACATCAAGAACTGCTGCACCGGCTGCCGCAAGCTCATGATCCGCAAGGCCTTGCGCTACATGAAAAAAGTCGGTGCGGATTTCTTGGTTACCGGCGAGATCGTCGGCGTACGTGGCCTCGAGACAGAGGATATAGCTCGGCTGACGCAAGATGCAGGGGCAGAAGATCGTGTGCTTCGGCCGCTCTCTGCAAGGCTTCTGCCACCGACCCGAGCCGAGCGAGAAACTTGGGTCGAGCGGAGGCGTCTTAAGGGCTTCACGGCAGGTGACCGCTGCCAACTCATTCGACTCGCCCGGAAGCTAGGGATCGAAACGGAAGGTTTTTCTGCGGAGAGGCGTTGTAAGCTCGTCCTCCCCTATTTCGGTCAACGATTGGAAGATCTACTGCAAGAAGATCGCCTGACCCTGAACGGTCTAGAGTTGCTTGAATTCCCGCTCTACTACAAGCGGCCTCCGGATGTGAAGATCGTGCTGGGCCGAGATGAGGAAGAGAAGAAGAGGCTGCAGAACTTCTTCCTTCCCGATGATCTGAGGCTCTATGTGCCCGTAAACGACGGCCCCATCGCTCTCGTGCGTGCCAATTGGCGTGAGAAGAGCGAGCGCGAGGTCCTTCAGATCATTGAGCTGGCCGCTCGGATCACGGCGATGCACGCCGACTTGGGCTCACGGCACCGCGTACAGGCCAATTATCGCTTCGAGAATTCTCAGGAGACCTATCGGATCAACATCGCGCCTTTCTCCTCCAAGCGCGACCTAGAGAAACACTGCATTCGGCTGGATTTCTAGCTCCCTATCGATGCCAACGTCAAGCGTGCTGGAATCCTTAAACCCAGAGCAACGTCAGGCCGTCACTCACATAGAAGGGCCTCTATTGATCCTTGCCGGGCCAGGCAGTGGTAAGACAAAGGTCATCACCCATCGGATCGCGTACCTGCTGGAGCAGGGCATCTCCTCTCAAAGCATCTTGGGAGTGACATTCACCAACAAGGCGGCGAACGAGATGCGCTCTCGCGTGGAAACCTTGCTGGACTCTGAACATCCGCTGCCCTGGATCCACACGTTTCACGCAACGTGTGCGCGGATTTTGAGAGCGCACATCTCTTGCCTATCTCCTCGCTACAGCAGCTATTTCTCCATCCTAGATGAGGGCGACCAGCATGAGGTCATCACGCAGGCTTTGAAGGACCTCGATGTGGATTCGGATGAGGTCAGTCCCGGTATGTGTGCAGCCGTGATCGATCGGGCCAAGGACGAACTCGTCGGCCCGGAGGATTTCAAGGAGAAATACGCGGGGAAGCTCGATTCCTTCATACTGGAAGTGGTGGCCCGTGTCTATCGTCGCTATCAAGAGATCCTAGAGACGAGCAATGCTCTCGACTTCGGGGATCTCTTGCGATTGGCTGTCCAGCTCTTGCACCAGCATCTGGACATCCTGAATCACTACCGCGAACGGTTTCAGTATTTATTGGTCGATGAGTATCAAGACATCAACCACGCGCAGTACGTCTTCGCACGCACTCTCGCCGAGCGCTCGGGCAATATCGCCGTGGTGGGGGATGAGGATCAGGCCATCTTCAGCTGGAGAGGGTCAGATCCATCGTATATCTTGCGCTTTGAACGGGATTTCCCCCGCGCGCGGGTGATTGAGCTTCGACGTCATTATCGATGGCCTCATGGAGATCGTATCTTCAAGGCTGCCCGCCACCTCATTGTCAACAATACCCTGAGGGTCAAGTCGAAGGACTGGGCCGAACTGCAGGGCCAAGGCGAACCGATCCGACTCTGTATGGCTCGCGACGAGATCGATGAGGCCCAGGCCGTCGCCCAGGAGATTTCTCATCTCTGGCAAGTTGGGCGTATGGATTTGACCCAAATCGCTGTTCTCTATCGGGTGAACACCCTCTCGCGAGTTCTGGAAGAAGCGTTGATCCGCGAGCGGATCCCCTATGAGATCGTCCGTGGGTTGCGCTTCTATGAGCGCAGGGAAGTCAAGGATCTGTTGGCCTACCTGAAGTTTCTTTCCAATCCCGATGACGAGATCAGTCTCTTGAGGTCGCTCGCACGCCCCAAGAGGGGCCTAGGGGAGACATCACTTGGCAAGCTGAAACGCATTGCAGCTCAAGAAAAACTCCCTCTCTGGCGAGCAATGAAGAAGGTCTCTCAACAGCCCGAGGGTTCCCTCAAGGGTCAGCAGACTCAGTCCCTTGGGGAGTTCGTTTCGCTGATGGAAGAACTCCAGGAACTCGCTCGGAGCCTTCCCCCCAGCGAGCTGGCCCAAGCGGTGCTGGAGAGGACAGGCTACCTGTCTGAGCTGTGGAAGAGTCCGGAGGGCGAAGAAAGATGGGGAAACATCCGGGAGTTGTTGGGACAGATGAAGGAGTATGAGCGAACTGGTGGGGGCGATCTGGCCGGATTTCTGGAGCAAATTGCCCTCCTTTCGGATATCGATCGGTACTCGGGCGAGGAGGGACGTGTGGCCTTGATGACGCTCCATGCGTCAAAGGGACTGGAATTCGACTGCGTTTTCATCATAGGGCTGGAGGAGAACCTGCTGCCGCACTCGCGGTCCGTTGCGGAGGAGATGCTGGAAGAGGAGCGCCGGCTTCTCTATGTGGGGATGACCCGCGCTCGTCGGCGGCTCTATCTATCTTTCGCCCACCAGCGATCGCTCTATGGGAGCGTTGCGCTGAACGCTCCATCCCGGTTCCTCTCCGAGCTGCCCTCAGAGGACTTGGCCATGGTGGAAGTGGTGGGCGAATAGAAAGAAGGTTGAAACGGGTCCGATTTTGGGTATACTTAAAGGTCACGATGCCTTTCTAGCTCAATTTGTGTACGCGGCAGATATGGGTTCGACAAGATCATTTCTACTGTTCCCGTGCTAAGGAAGATCGTTGATGGACGCGTTGGGAGCGCTTCTGTCTATTGATCGCGGAATCGTCCTCAAGAGATGAAACAAAGAGATGAGGGGTGAATTGACTTGATCAGAGGAGATGACATCGCTCGGGTCCGGCTTGGGCTTGCCTCACCGGAGGAGATCAAGAGCTGGTCTCAAGGTGAGGTTACCGAGTCGGAGACGATCAACTATCGAACGTACAAACCGGAACGTGGGGGCCTCTACGCGGAGGAGATCTTCGGACCTGAGAAGGACTATGAGTGTGCCTGCGGCAAGCTGCGCGGCCGCAAGTATGAGGGACTCACCTGCGACAAGTGCAACGTGCTGGTGACCAGTCGTGACGTCCGACGCTCGAACATGGGCCACATTGAACTGGCCAGCCCCGTCGTGCATTTCTGGTACATCAAGGGCATATCCAGTCCCTTGAGCACGCTTTTGGGGATCAAGCGTAATACGCTGAAGAAGATCGCTTACTACGAAACCGAGCCACTCAATGAAGAGGTCTATCTTGTCCTTCGCTCACAGGAATCGGAGTTCGGGGTAGGGGAGAGGATCTACCGCTCGCAATACGAGATCCTGAGCCGCAAGAAGAAGATCACAGCCGAGCCGGCCTATGAAGTCCTCGAGGGCACGGAAGTACGTGCTCAGGCAGCTGGGCAAGTCACTTTTGAGGAGTTGAAGCTGGATAATGGCCAGATCTTGCGGGTCATTCGCATCGGTGATAAAGACCATATCGTCACTTCCCAGGCCCAGCTCACAGTGAAGAAGGGCAGCAAGGTGGAAGAGGGTGAGCTCCTGACCGCTTCCCCCGTGGGTCCAGAGGAGCTGATCTCGGAGACTCAACACAATCTCCTAAAGACGGTCTATCCTGATTTACAAGCCCAGCGGGCTCGAGAAGTGGTTGATAGCCTGGTCTTTCTGGTTACGTCCGTGAAGAACCCGTCATTGCCCTTCAAGGTTGGCGATCTGCTCTGGGAACCGGAGGTCCGCACCTATGAAAAACTCCACCCCAAGCAGTTTGAAGCCGCAGCGGGCGCCGAAGGGATTCAGGGGGTCTTGGGCAACCTGGACCTCGATACCTGGGCGGAAGAACTTAGGGCTCAAGTGGAAAACGAGGCAAGTTTAGGACGCAAGAAGAGGTTGCTCAAGCGTCTGGAGGTCGTCGATCAACTGAGAAAATCGGGTAACCGCGCTCAGGATATGGTGATGAGTATCATCCCGGTGCTTCCCCCGGAGCTGCGCCCGATCGTTCAGCTGGAAGGCGGAAAATTCGCGACGACGGATCTCAATGACCTTTATCGGCGGATCATCAACCGGAACAACCGTCTGAAGAAATTGCAGGAGATGGGCGCTCCGGAGATCATCTTGCGCAATGAGCGACGCATGCTCCAAGAGGCCGCCGATGCCCTCATCCATAATGAGAAGAAGGACAGCCCCATCTTGGGTCGGGATAATCGTCCCCTAAAGTCCCTGAGCGAGCGCATCCAAGGCAAGCACGGACGCCTGCGGAGAAACCTCTTGGGTAAGCGCGTCGATTACTCCGGTCGTGCGGTAATTGTCGTCAACCCCAAGCTGAAGCTCCATCAGTGCGGCTTGCCCAAGAAGATGGCCTTGGAGCTCTTCAAGCCCTTCATCCTGCGGGAGCTCTCTCAGGAAGATTCCCATCACATCTCCAATTACGATGAAGTCAAGAACAAGGCCCTCTCGGGTGAGATGCCCAAGGTCTGGGATGTGTTGGAGAGGCTCATCAAGGAGCACCCCGTGCTGCTCAACCGCGCTCCCACCCTCCACCGACTGGGTATTCAAGCTTTTGAGCCCGTGCTGGTGGATGGGGAAGCCATACAGATCCACCCGTTCGTCTGCCCGCCCTACAACGCGGACTTCGACGGCGACCAGATGGCCACCCATTTGCCGCTCTCCCCGAAGGCTATTCAGGAAGCTCGTGAGCGAATGCTCTCTTCTCGCAATATCCTCTCGCCTGCCAGTGGCGTGCCGCTCACCCTACCCACCAAGGATTTCGTATTTGCGTTCTATTATCTCACCCTCGAAAATCCCGAGGGTCGTGGAGCAGGGAAAGCCTTTGCCAGCTTGCGAGAGGCCGAGCGCGCCCGCGAAGTCGGCGTGATTGGAACCCATACCCCCGTCAAGGTTCGCATGGATGGGAAGTTGATCGATACGACCCTGGGTCGAGCCCAACTCAATCAACTTCTGCCCGAGGATCTACGAAATTACCAGAAGGCCTTTGATGCCGGAGACATCCAACAGACGATCATGGAGTGCTACCACCGCTATGGCAACGACCGGACGGTGGAGCTCCTGGATGCTCTCAAGGAGCTGGCGCTCTCCGCGATGACCCAGTCGGGTCTTACGATCTCTGTTACCGATGCACTCATCCCACTGGAGAAGTCGGCCGTTCTTCTGGAGGCGCAGCAGCGCGTTGAGCGTATCCATCAGATGTATGATCGGGGCTTGGCCACGGCAGACGATCGGCGCCAGGCTACGATCAAGGTCTGGATGGAAACCGTCGATCAGATGGAGAAGGCAACCATGCAACACCTCGCCCATTACCCCTTCAACCCGATTTACATGGTCGTCCGGTCCCGAGCCCGTGGAAGCGCCAACCAAGTAAAGCAGCTTGCGGGGATGAGAGGGCCAATGACCGATCCGGCAGGTCGGATCATCGAGATGCCGGTGAAGTCCAACTTCCGCGAGGGACTCAGCGTCATGGAATACTTCATCAGCACGCACGGTGGCCGCAAGGGTACGGCGGACACAGCGCTCAAGACCGCAGAGTCCGGCTACCTCACGCGCCGGCTCGTGGATGCGGCGGAAGAGCTCATCATCAAGGAAGAGGACTGTGGCACTCAGGCAGGAATTGAGATTGACCCTCTACGCTATAGTCGCGATGAGGTCATGCTGAACGTCGAGGAGCGCATCTACAGCCGCATCACCGCTGAGCCCATCCGCTTTGGTGGGAAGGTCCTGCTCGAACGAGGTCAACCCATCGATCGCCATAAGGCGGAGGAACTGGGGCAGCTTGCGATGACCACCTCTGCCAAAGAATCGAAGTTCATGGAGAAAGTGGTGGGTACCAAGAGCGTCCACGACGTGCGCGACCCGCAGAGTCAGACCGTGATTGTCACGCAGGACGAGTTGATCACCGGCCACCTGGCCGAGCGGCTGAAGTCCAGCGGAGTGGAATCGGTGACAGTCCGACCTCGCATCGTCGTGCGTTCGGCTATGACGTGCGAAACCCGGCGAGGTGTGTGCCAGCAGTGCTATGGCTTGGATCTGAGCAACCATCAGCGGGTGGCGCTGGGTACCGCTGTGGGGGTGATCGCAGCTCAATCGATCGGCGAGCCGGGAACGCAGCTTACCATGAGAACGTTCCACACCGGCGGTGTCGTAGGAGAGGACATCACTCAAGGCTTGCCGCGTGCGGAGGAACTCTTCGAGGCGCGCAAATCGATCAAGAGTCAGGAAGCGTCGATCGCCGAGATCAGCGGCGTGGTCACCGCGATCACTTACACCGAAGAAGGGCGTGAGGAAGTCCATCTGCGAGGGGATGAGAAACGCATCCGGATCCCATCCATCCTGTGCCGGGTGGCCAAAGGGGATAAGGTGGAGGCGGAGTCGATCCTCTCCGCAAAGAGCCCGGCCAGTGGCATGATCCATGTAATGGAGAGCGATGGGGTACGGACTCTCTACCTCCTCGGTGAGGAAGATCGCGTCTATCTACTGCCTCCGGGAGTCTTGGCAGAAGTGAAGAACGGAGACTGGGTGGAAGAGGGAACACCTCTGAGTCAATCCTATCAAGAGGAGCCCATCGTGGCCCAGCGCGATGGGGCGGTGGTGGAGATCGTCGAGGATGGGGAGCGCTATATCTTCATCGAGGACAAAGAAGGCAACCGATTTCAGCACCGCCTGCCCCACGGCGCGCGCAAGAAAGTGGAAACAGGTGAGAAAGTCACTCGCGGGATGCAACTTTCTACTCGTTCGACGCCGTATGCGATCAAGGCCGAGCGTCCGGGTATGGCTGTGGTCGGCCAGGAGAAGGTCATCGTGTATACGCCCGACAAACATAATACCTTCTTGCTCACGGAAGACCTTGCGGTGCTAAAGGAAGACGGTACCCACGTTCAAGAAGGCGAGGAACTCTTCGAGCTCACGCTTCCTCCCCATGGCGTCTGTGCCATTGACAACGTGAAGAACCTCAAGAATGGGCTCGCGGAGGTGAGGCTCCGCTACGAGATGAAAGTTCTCTTGGTGAACGTGCCCACGGAAGGTCTTCAAGTGGGGGACAAGTTCCAAGAGGGAGACTTGCTCTCGAAAGGTGTCACCTCGCCTCACTTGTTGCTAAAGGTGGCGGGTGTGGCCAAAACCCGAAATTATCTGCTGACCGAGATTCACAAGGTCTACAAGAGCCAGGGCGTGGAGATCAACGACAAGCACATTGAAATCGTGATCCGCCAGATGCTCAACAATGTGCGCATCACGGACCCGGGCGACTCCCAGTTCTTCCCCAATCAAATGGTGATTCTAGAAGAGTTCCGTGAGGCGAACCGCCAGCTCACTCAGGAGAACCGAGAGATTCAAAGACAGCGAGAGGCGCTGATTGGCCGTCTCTTGATCAAGGATCTTCAGACAAAGGATCAGAAGATCGCGCAAAAAGGCGAAGAGGTCACGCACCGTACTTTGCAGCTGGCCCTTGAAGCAGGGATCAAGGAACTTGCGCTCGATCAGGGAGGGAAGGCGGAAATCGTACGCATCCGGGAGAAGAGACTACCCGTAGGTGAGCGGGTGCTCCTCAGGATCTCGAAAGCGGCGTTGGAGACAAAGTCTTGGCTGTCGGCGGCCTCCTTCCAACGGACGACCACGGTATTGGGGGAAGCAGCCCTGCGAGGCATGGAAGATCGCCTGGAGGGGCTTAAGCCCAACGTGATCCTGGGCCGACTCATCCCGGCGGGAACTGGATTTCTCCGCAACGGCAGCGAGAATGGAGCTTCTGCATCTCCCGTAGGGAAGTCAACAGGGGCATCCCAAGAGGCGGAAAGCAACTCCTAGCGCTTGACAGGGGGAACTCCATCTCGTATAATATCCCCAATCAGCGCGAGTGAACCTCGTAAAGCCATTCTTTTCACATCGTGATAGTTTGGCGCTAAGAGAACGATTTGGATTTGGAAGGAAGACGAGATGCCAACAATCAACCAGCTGGTGCGCAAAGGCCGCAAATCGGTCGCCGGGAAGAGCAAGGCGCCTTCGCTCGATCGCTGTCCGCAGAAGCGAGGCGTCTGCACTCGGGTATTCACCCGTACGCCGAAGAAGCCCAACTCCGCGCTTAGAAAAGTAGCGAGAGTGCGCCTAAGCAACGGGAAATACGTTACAGCCTACATCGGCGGAGAGGGACATAACCTGCAGGAGCACTCGATGGTGCTCGTGCGCGGGGGCCGTGTGCCGGATCTGCCCGGAGTGCGTTATCACACCGTGCGCGGCTCGCTCGACGCCGCAGGGGTTGAGGGTCGGCGCCAAGGACGTTCGAAGTACGGCTCCAAACGATCTGCGCCCGCCTCCAGCTGATGGGATGAATGAATATGCTCAACAAGACCTTGGAGCGGATGATCCCAGGCCACAGGAGGGGGCGAGATCTGCCCCCCTTTCTCTACTCGGATCTCCGCTATGAGAGCAAGCTCGTTGAGAAGCTCATCAATTATCTGATGGAAGGCGGCAAGAAGTCCATATCTCGGCGCATTGTCTATAAGGCCTGTGATCTCCTGGAAGAGCGAAGCGGTCAGCCGGCGCTGGAGGTTTTCTATAAAGCTCTCAGCAACTGCATGCCCAAGCTAGAAACCCGCTCGCGCCGAGTGGGAGGCGCGGCCTACCAAGTGCCGTATGATGTACCCGAGGATCGACAAAAGACGCTGGCGATGCGCTGGATCGTCCGGGCGGCCCGCGAACGGGGCGAACGGACGATGGCGGAGTGCTTGGCAGCAGAGTTGATGGATGCTGCCCAGGGCCAAGGGAAGGCTCACGACAAGAAATTGGAAGCCCACCGCATGGCAGAAGCCAACCGGCCTTTCGCCCACTATCGCTGGTAATCATCCGAGAGCGAGCGCGTTGGATTTCCCAAGAGGATTTGAGCTATGGCCGATGTGACCACAAAGCAGAAGCAGAGCATCGAGAAACTGAGAAATATCGGGATCGTCGCCCACATTGATGCAGGGAAGACGACGACCACCGAACGAATCCTCTTTTTCACAGGAATGATCCATGAAACCGGCGATGTGGATGAGGGCGACACCCAGATGGACTGGATGCCCCAGGAACGGGAACGTGGCATCACGATCACAGCGGCCGCAACGCTCTGCCAGTGGCAAGGATACCAGATCAACCTTATTGATACCCCCGGCCACGTGGATTTCACGGCCGAAGTGGAACGATCGCTCCGGGTGCTCGATGGAGTCGTGACCATCTTCTCTGGAGTGGACATGGTCGAGTCTCAGACAGAAAAAGTATGGCGCCAAGCCGATAAATATAATATCCCCCGCCTGGCATTCATCAACAAGATCGACCGCCCCGGAGCACAATACGAGCGCACAATTGAAATGATGGCCGAGCGATTGGGCACTCTTCCCCTGCCCCTTCAGATCCCCGCTGGCCATGGAGAAGAGCTTAAGGGCATGATCGATCTCTTGCAGATGAAGCTCATCGTATGGGACCAAACCACCAAGGGGATCAAGTACAGCTATGTCGATATCCCGAGTGAGTTCGTCGAGTTGGCCGGACGGTATCGCGCGAAATTGCTAGAAACGCTGGCAGAAGTCGATGACTATGTGATGGAAAAGTATTTGAACAACGAAGAGATCTCTGAGGCAGAACTGAAGAAGGCTCTCCGGAGGGCTTGCATCGAGAAGAGCTGTGTCCCAGTACTGGGTGGCTCTTCACTCAAGAACGTTGGGGTCCAGCCGCTCCTAGATGCTGTCGTCGCGTATCTGCCTTCTCCTTTGGATCGAGGCCAGATCACCGGCATGCCGCTCGATGGGGCTTCTCCAGAGGGCAATGGCGCACAGATCATTCGCCAACCCACTTCTGAAGAGCCTCTGACCGCTTTGGCCTTCAAAGTCGTGGTCGATGAGTATACGGGCCGACTCGTCTACGTGCGCCTCTACTCGGGGCGGCTCGAGCAGGGCTCCTATGTGCTCAACTCCTCCAGCGGCAAGAAGGAGCGGGTCTCGCGTATCTTCCACATGCACGCCAACAAGCGCCAGGAGGTCGAGGAGCTCACCGCAGGCGAGATTGGGGCCATCGTCGGCCCCAAGGAGCTCTCTACGGGAGATACCTTCTGTGATCCAGAGTATCCCATATTGCTAGAAAAGATTGAATTCCCCGAGCCCGTCATCTTTGCGGCTGTCGAAGCGAAGTCGGCTGCTGAAGAAGAAAAACTCACTACGAGCCTTCTCAAACTGGCTCAAGAAGATCCCACCTTCCGCATGAGAACCGATCCAGAGACAAACCAGATGATCATTTCGGGCATGGGAGAACTGCATCTTGAAATCATCTTTGATCGATTGCTGCGTGAGTTCAATACCCAAGCCAAGATGGGTCGACCGCAGGTGGCTTACAAAGAGACGATTGCCGAACTCGTCGATGTGGAAGAGAAATTCGTCAAGCAGACGGGTGGGCGCGGACAGTACGGACACGTGCGCATAAAATTTGAGCCGCTCGCGCGGGGTCAAGGTTTCGAGTTCATCGACGACACCAAAGGCGGTGTGATCCCTCGGGAGTATATCCCGGCGGTGGAAGATGGAGTCCTCGAAGCCATGGGCAGCGGTCCCTTGGCCGGTTTCCCCGTTGTGGATCTTAAGGCAACTCTCTACTATGGGTCGTTCCATGAGGTAGATTCCTCGGAAATCGCCTTCAAGACGGCGGGTGCGCGAGCACTGCGTACGGCCTTCCACCGCGCTAAAACCGTACTCCTTGAGCCCATCATGGAGGGGGAGATCATCACCCCGACGGAATACATCGGGGAGGTCGTCAGCGATCTCCACACGCGCCGCGGGGAGATCCGAGCGTTCGATGTCCACGGCAACACTCAGATCATTCGGGTTGTCATTCCTCTTGCAGAGACATTCGGATATGCGACCGTGCTGCGCTCGCTTAGCCAGGGTCGAGCGACCTATCAGTTTAAGTTCTCTCACTATGACATTGCTCCTGCCCGCATCAAGGAGGCCGTTTTGGAGGGGAAGAAGTAGATGGCTCGTGAAAAAATTCGCATTCGCCTGAAGAGCTACGACCATGAGCTGGTCGATGAGGCCATGCGCCGCATCGTCAAGACCGCTCAGGAGACGCGCGCCAAGATCTCCGGACCCATTCCACTTCCGACAGAGATCAAGCGCTATACGGTCTTGCGTTCGCCTCACGTGTACAAGACATCGATGGAGCACTTCGAGAGACGGATCCACAAGAGACTCTTGGATATCCGTGAGCCGACCTCGGAGACGATCAATGCGCTCATGGATATCGAATTGCCCACGGGTATCGATATCGAAGTCAAGCTATAAACGAGGAGAGACGAGATGGCATTGGGAATGCTTGGGCGTAAATTGGGCATGATGCAGTGGTTTGACGCTCAGGGAAACGCGCTGGCGGCCACGGTGATTGAGGCGGAACCGAACGTGGTTGTTCAGATCAAGACGGAGGAGAGCGATGGCTATCGCGGGCTCCAGATGGGATTTATCCGACTCAAAGAAGCGCGCGTCAATCGCTCCATCCAAGGGCGCTTTGAGAAGATCAAGGTCGAGCCGAGGCGCCATTTGAGGGAATTTCGCATGGACGATGTTTCCACGTATCAAGTGGGCCAAGAGATCACCGTGGGGATCTTCCAAGAGGGCGAACGGATCTGCGTGAGCGGGATCTCCAAAGGAAAAGGATTTGCGGGCGTGATGAAACGGCATGATTTCCGGGGAGGAGATGCCTCGCACGGTTCGGATTCCCATCGTCGGCCGGGCTCGATCGGCAATATCCGCGCCACCGGTAAAGTCTTTCGGGGCCACCCTATGGCCGGACATATGGGGGCCGAGCGCGTCACGGTCAAGGGGCTTATGGTACTCAAAGCCGATCTCGCTCGAAATCTGGTCGTGCTCAAAGGAGCTGTCCCCGGTCCTCGAGGGTGCCTGGTGGAGTTGAGGAAAGATGCCTAAAGTGAAGATGTTTAAGCTCGCCGGCGGCGAGGGCAAAGTGGAGATGGCCGACCAGCTGACGGAGGGACCGGTCCATCAGGATTTGTTGTTCCGGGCTTCTCAGAGCTACCTGGTCAACCAACGTCAAGGCACGCACGCGACGAAGACGCGCGCTCAGGTCGTGGGCAGTGGCCGTAAGCCCTGGCCTCAGAAACATACGGGAAATGCCCGCCACGGCTCATTCCAATCCCCCATCTGGGTCGGAGGGGGAATCACCTTCGGTCCTCAGCCCAAAGAGTATCGTTATAAACTTCCTCAGAAGATGCGCAAGCAGGCGCTGGCTTCGGCCATTCGCGATCGTTATCAGAGCGATCGACTGGTCTTGATCGATCGACTGGAATTTGAAAAGCCGAAGACCAAAGAGGCAATTCGTATCCTGGAGCAACTGAGTATTCCGCAAGAAGAGACGCTTCTGGTCATCGTCTCCAAAGAAGAAAATGACTATCGGGTGCGAAGGTCATTCAGCAATCTACCGGGGGTAACGTGTGCGCCTGCGATAGGGGTGCACGCGTATGAGGTGCTCAAGCACCAGCGCTTACTCGTCACTTCGGGGGCGCTTGAGGAACTTACAGTTAGGGTGGATTAAGATGCATCTGGAAGATATCATTGTAGAGCCCATTGTGAGCGAGAAGGGCTGGAAGGGTCAGGACGACCGCAAGTACACGTTCCGGGTCCATCCCTCAGCCAATAAAATCGAGATCTGCCGGGCCATCGAGCGGATCTTCAAAGTGAAAGTCAACCGGGTCTGGACCATGGGCGTGAGCGGGAAACCTCGTCGCACGCGGTTTTATCAACAGGGTAAACGACCCGACTGGAAGAAAGCCATTGTGCAATTGGCTCCTGGCCAGCGAATCGAGATCTATCAGTAGAATTCGAGGATGAATAACAATGCCCACAAAGAGATTTAAACCGGTAAATCCGAGCTTGCGGCACGCAGAGTGGCCCGATTTCACCGAGCTAACCCGCGGAAAGAAGCCGGAGAAGAGTTTACTAAAGCCTCTCAAGAGGACCGGCGGACGAAACAACCAGGGGCGGATCACTTCCCGCAGACGTGGAGGCGGCCACAAACGGTGCTATCGTGTGATCGATTTCGCCCGGGATAAGCAAGGGATACCGGCTAAGGTCGTCTCGAAAGAATACGACCCGAACCGCTCGGCATGGATCACGTTGTTGCAGTATTCCGACGGGGAGAAACGCTATATCCTCTCGCCCTTGGAGTTGGGGATCGGTTCGACGATCACCTCAGGGCAAGAAGGCATCGAAGCCCGACCGGGGAATGCGTTGCCCTTGAAGAAGATTCCGGAAGGCACGCTGGTGCATTGTGTGGAGTTCGCCCCCGGAGGCAAGGCCAAGCTCGCCCGAGCGGCGGGCACGGCCGTTCAACTAATGAGCTTGGAGGAGGGGAAGGCGCGCTTGAGGCTTCCTTCCGGAGAAATCCGGATTTTCCATGAGAATTGCATGGCAACGGTAGGGCAGGTGGGCAATGTGGATCACAAGAACGTCGTCCATGGACAAGCGGGTCGAGTACGCCATCTGGGTCGTAGACCCATCACCCGCGGTGTGGCACGCAACCCCGTGGACCACCCCCATGGTGGGGGCGAGGGCCGACACTACGTGGGAGGTCCGCCGCGGACGTTTACCGGCAAGCCGGCCCTGGGCGTGCGCACGCGAAACAAACATAAGCCGAGTTCCAGGCTCATTGTGCTTCACGCTCGGGATGCTCGAAAGAAGAAGGGACGCTAACCATGGCGCGTTCAACTCGTAAGGGGCCTTTCGTCCACCCCAAGCTCATCAAGAAAGTTCAGAAGGCGAAGCGAGGCGATCTCAAGGAAATCATTACGTGGTCGCGCGCCTCGATGATCACGCCGGAGATGGTCGGGTTGACGATCAAGGTCCATAACGGTAAGATGCACATACCCGTCCAGATTGTGGAGTCCATGGTGGGTCACAGGTTGGGGGAGTTTTCCCCGACCCGGGTCTTTAAGGCCCACGGTGGGGTCAAGAAGAAGCAGGCTCCGACACCTAAATAACCCGAGAGAGTGATTCGAATGCAGGCCAAGGCCATAGCGAAGTGGGTACGCGTCTCGCCGGAGCGGGCGAGGCTCGTGGCGCGGGAGATCCAGGGCAAATCCGTCGACGAGGCATTGATGTTGGTGCAATTTGCTAAATCCAAAGGGGCCCGTGCGATCCACAAGGTTCTCGAGTCCGCTGTGGCGAATGCAGAGCATAACTACGAAATGGATGTGGATCGATTGATCGTTCGTGAGGCTCGCATCGATGGTGGACCGGTCCTCAAGCGCATGAAACCACGTGCGCGCGGCCGATCGGACGTCATCCAGCGACCGACGAGTCACATCACCGTTGTTGTGGCAGAGAGAGAGGGCAAGTAATGGGGCAGAAAACCCATCCCTTAGGATTCCGGCTTGGGATCACCCGGAAGTGGAAGTCGAATTGGTTCAACGAGCGTAAAGCGGCGGACTATTTGGTGGAAGACCAGAAGATCCGCAAGTTGATCAGCCAGCGCTATCACGGAGCAGGCATTGCGGAAGTGAACCTGGAGCGGCCCACAGAGGATCGAGTTTCCATTGTGATTCGCACGGCTCGACCGGGGATCATCATCGGGAAGGGTGGCCAGGAGATCGATCAATTTCAAAAGAAGCTGGAAGAGATTCTGCGCCGAACCGTGAAGATCTCCATCAAGGAAGTCGAAGCTCCAGACCTTGAGGCCATTCTGGTGGGAGAAGAGATTGCGTACCGGGTGGAGAATCGATTTCCCATCCAGCGGGCAATGAAGGAAGTGGCAGGACGGGTGATGGAGCACGGAGCCAAAGGGATCAAGATTCGCTGCAGTGGCCGACTGGGTGGAGCAGAGATTGCGCGCTCCATGGAGATCAAGCAGGGCCGGGTGCCGCTACAGACGATCCGGGCAGACATTGATTACGGATTCACAGAGGCCTGGACGAAGTACGGCCCCATTGGCATTAAAGTCTGGCTCTTCCGTGGAGAGCACCTGCCCATGAAGGTGCAGCCCCCAGAGAAGCGAGGTGAGGCGGGTGCCGCTCCTAGCTCCTAAGCGTACGAAGTTCCGCAAGGCCCATCGTGGGCGGCGCAAGGGCAAAGCGGTGGCGGGGAATCTCGTGGCCTTCGGTGAGTATGGCATTCAAGCCTTGGAGCCAGCGTGGATCACAGACAAGCAGATTGAGGCCTGCCGGACGACTATGGTTCGAGAGCTCGAGCGCAACTCAAAGATTTGGATTCGCATCTTCCCCGATAAACCCGTGACGAGGTTGCCCGCCGAAACCCGTATGGGCAAGGGCAAAGGCGATGTGGATCATTATGTTGCTGTAGTCAAGTCGGGGCGAATTCTGTTTGAGGTGAGCGGGGTCACGCGAGCTCAGGTGGAGCGCATGCAACAGTTGGTCTCTCATAAGCTTCCCATCAAGACGCGCGTGAGGGGGCGCCTGAAGTTGGGAGGCGAGCGATGAAGGCTCAAGAGTTACGCGATCTGACAGAAGAAGAGTTGCAACAAAAAGAAGCCGAGCTCAAGCGGAAGCTCTTCACGTTGCGGTTCCAAGTGGCGACAGGTCAACAAGACAACACGGCTGCCCTAAAGGAAACGAAGCGAGATATCGCGCGCGTGAAGACGGTCCTTAGCGAGCAAGGGAAGAATAAGAGAGCGAAAGCGAGTGAAGGTTGATGCCCATCCAAGAGCGAGTAGGGAAAGTCATTAGCGACAAGATGCAGAAGACGATCACGGTGCTCGTGGAAAGGCGGGTTCAGCATCCTCGCTATAAGAAATACATCCGCCGGCGGAAGAAGTTCCATGCGCACGATGAGCGGGAGGAAGCCTCCATAGGGGATATGGTGAGGATTCGGAAGACTCGACCGCTCAGCAAGCTGAAGCGCTGGCAGCTGGTGGAGATCATTCAACGCACACCCTCCGGACTTGCCGAGGTAAAAGAAGGGGCTGAAGCGTCGTGATTC
>MFGX01000122.1:25018-25380 GCA_001778455.1 Candidatus Fraserbacteria bacterium RBG_16_55_9
TGCGCGTAGCGAACGTGCTCGGCCGACCTGGCGCCGTAGGGGGTAGGATCGGTGACGTCATCGTCGGATCGGTGCAAAAGAGGCTGCCCACCAGCGAGATCGAGAAAGGGGCCGTAGTCCGAGGTGTGATCGTGCGCACGCGAATGCCGTATCGCCGTGAAGACGGTAGCTATGTGCGTTTCTCTGACAACGCGATCGTGCTGGTGAACAACCAGATGGAGCCCGTTGGGACACGGATCTTTGGTCCCGTTCCTCGCGAGTTGCGCCACACGGATCCGCCGATGCTTCGCATCCTCTCTCTGGCTCCCGAGGTGTTGTAAATGATGCTCAAGGTGAAGAAGGGTGACGTAACTCGCGAGGAA
>MFGX01000122.1:25434-33383 GCA_001778455.1 Candidatus Fraserbacteria bacterium RBG_16_55_9
CGTCAAGGGCGTGAACATCATCACGCGCCATCAGCGCCCAACTGCCCGTCAGCGTGAGGGCGGTATCATTGAACGGGAGGGTACGATCCATCTCTCCAACATACTCGTGGTCTGCCCGGCCTGCGACCGTCCGACGCGCATTGGATTCCAAGTCTCCGAAACCGGAGAGAAGATGAGAGTCTGTAAGCAGTGCCAGGAGACGTTTGAGTGATCTTATGTTGAAAGAACGCTATCATAGCGAGGTCATCCCCAAGCTCATGCAGGAGTTGGGTTATAAGAGCATCATGCAGGTCCCCCGCATCGAAAAGGTCGCGCTCAATATGGGGATCAAAGAGGCACACGACGACCCGAAGGTGCTGGAGAGTTGCATGAAGGACTTGGCAAAGATCGTCGGGCAGCGCCCCGTGGTGACAAAGGCCAAGCGCAGCATCTCGGATTTCGGGGTCACCCAAGGCGACGCCGTTGGGTGCAAAGTGACGCTGAGGGGTCTGCGTGCCTACGTGTTTTTGGAAAAGCTGTTTAACGTGGTTCTGCCGTCCGTGCGAGATTTCCGCGGGCTATCGGCGGACGCGTTTGATGGACGAGGCAATTACTCCATGGGATTGGATGAACAACTCGTCTTCCCTGAGATCCACTACGACGATATCGTCAAGGTACAGGGTATGAACATCACGATCGCAACCACAGCCAGGACCGATCGTGAGGCGTACTATCTGCTAAAGGAATTGGGGTGTCCGCTCCAGGACTAAAGCTATGGCAACCAAAGCTTGGATTGAGAAGAGTCAACGAAAGCCGAAGTTCATGACGCGCACGGTTCGTCGCTGCCGCATCTGCGGTCGTAAGCGCGGATACATCCGGGATTTTGGTGTCTGCCGCCTCTGTTTCCGCGAGCTGGCCCATCAGGGTCTCATCCCCGGTGTGATGAAAGCGAGTTGGTGAGGCTGTGCGCGTACGAGCTGTGAGGGTAAAGACGGCGATGATTATGGATCCGCTTTCGGACATGCTCACCCGGATCCGCAACGCAAATGAGCGCTTTCATTCCGAGGTGAGCATGCATTCCTCGAAGCTGCAGGAGGAAGTCGCCCGCCTCCTCAAGGAGCAAGGGTACATCGATGATTTTCAAGTTCAAGAAGAAGAGGAAGGCAAGCGAAGGTTGACCTTGAAGTTGAAATACAAAGGAAAACGGGGCCGAGAGCGCGTCATTCATGGGTTGGAGCGAGTGAGTCGTCCGAGTTGCCGTGTCTACGTCGGGGTAGATGAGATCCCCTACGTCATGGGAGGGCTGGGCGTCACCATCCTCTCGACATCTCAGGGGCTCATGAGCGGCCATGAGGCCAGGACACGCCGTGTCGGTGGCGAGGTCTTATGCAATATCTGGTAATGTCGAATGGGGTGAATCCCGGCAATGTCTAGAATAGGAAAGCTGCCGATTCCCATCCCTTCTGGGGTGAAGGTGACCATCCAGCCGGATCGAGTGTTTGTCGAGGGGGTGGCTGGAAAACTCGAGCAGACCTACGAGTCTCAATACGTTTCGGTTGCGATAGAAGACGGCCAGGTTCGGGTCTCCCGAAAGGGCGAAGCTAAGGCGCATCGTGCTCGGCACGGCCTCTATCGAAGTCTGATCCACAACATGATCCAGGGGGTCCAAAAGCCGTACGAGAAGCGGTTGCAGCTGATCGGATTGGGTTATCGCGCCCGGCTTCAGGGGCAAGAGTTGGTGTTGGAGATCGGCTATAGTCACCCCATTCATTATACGCTGCCCGCTACTGTAAAGGCCGAGGCCAAGGAAATTCGAAGCGGCGGCATCGAAGCGGAGATCATGCTAAGAAGCCCGGATAAACAACTCGTGGGTGAGGTGGCGGCAGAGATCCGTGCCCTGCGAGAGCCAGAACCCTACAAGGGAACAGGGATTCGCTACCACGACGAGCACATCACCCGTAAAGAAGGCAAGCTGGCGGGTGCTGCGGCAGCGAAGGAAGGTGGCGCCTGATCCTCATGGCTCAACTCATACGGGAACGGGAGGCACAGCGCGTGAAGCGGCATCGCCGCATTCGCCAGAAGGTCGTGGGCACTCTGGATCATCCACGGCTCTCTGTGTACAAGAGCGCTCGTCATCTCTATGCCCAGCTCATCGACGATCTAAGCGGTCACACGCTCGTCTATGTCTCTACGCTGGATAAGGCACTTGGCAAGGGGTGCAACATCGAAGCAGCCAAATCCGTCGGCAAGCTCTTGGCGGAGCGCGCGCGCAAAGAAGGGATTAAGAAGGTGGTCTTCGATCGAGGAGGCTACCCGTATCACGGTGTCGTCAAGGCCCTGGCGGAGAGCGCCCGAGAAGGAGGGCTTGTATTTTGAGACAACTGAGACAACGCAGTATGAGGGGAAGAGAAGAGCAGAACGAACTAGACAACGAAGTGATCGAGATTCGCAGGGTGGCCAAGGTGGTTAAGGGTGGAAAGAACATGAGTTTTCGCGTGATCGTTGCCGTCGGCGACCGAGCGGGTCGCGTGGGCTTGGGCAAAGGCAATACTCGGGAGATCCCTCCGGCCATCCAGCAAGGAATCCGTGATGCCAAGGGCAACTTGGTTCGGGTCCCGGTACTGAATGGGACGATCCCTCATGCGGTGATCGGGAAGTTCAAGGCGGCGAAAGTGCTACTAAGGCCGGCTTATCCCGGCACGGGGATCATCGCAGGGAAGACGGTAGGGATGATCTGCCGCCTGGTGGGCATCCGAGATATTCTCGCGAAATCGCTGGGGTCGAACAACCCGCTGACGGTGGCCAAGGCGACGATTGAAGGACTCAGTCAACTGAAGACCGTGGGAGATATTGCGAGACTGCGCGATAAGGACGCCAAGGAGATCCTCCATGTTAAAGCTTGAGGAGTTGCGCCCCACGCCGGGAAGCCAGAAGAGGCGGAAGCGTGTCGGTCGAGGCAACGGCTCGGGGCATGGTACGACTGCTTGCCGCGGAGGCAAAGGGCAGACGGCGCGAAGCGGCCATCAGATGCCTCCGGGGTTTGAAGGAGGCCAGACACCTCTCTGGAAGCGCGTTCCCAAACGGGGATTTCGTAACCCTCAGCGGCGGGAGTATGCCTACGTGAATTTGGGTGTATTGACAGAGAAGTACGAAGACGGAGCAGAGGTCACGCCCGAGGATCTTCTGGAGAGAAGGATCATTCAAGATCTTAAGGGTGGAGTGAAAGTTCTGGCGCACGGGGAACTCACGAAGAAGAAGCTCATCATCAAGGCCCATCGCTTTTCCAAGAAGGCCCTAGAGAAGATCGAGCAGCTTGGAGCACAAGCGATTGTGTTGGAGAGCCCCCAGCGGCGCACCGAGCAGCAGCCAAAAGGCCGGGAAGGGGACTAAGCATCGATGTTTGAGGGTATACTCCAAGCGTTCACCATCCCTGAGGTCCGTAAGCGGATTTTATTCACTCTGGGTGCCTTTGCCATCTTCCGGCTGGGAGCTTGGATTCCGGTGCCAGGGGTGGATCCGGAGCAAGTGAGGAGTTTCTTTCAGAATGCGCTCGGTGGCGGGATCTTGGGATTCCTCAATCTATTCACGGGGCAGGCCTTCGAGAACTTCTCGCTGTTCGCGTTGGGGGTCATCCCGTACATCAATGCCTCGATCATCATGAGCCTGCTTCAGTCGGTCATCCCTTATTTCAAAGAACTTCAGAAGCAAGGGGAAGAGGGGCGCAAGATCATCCAGAGATACGTACGGTATGGGACCGTTGGGTTGGCGCTTTTGCAAGCACTCGGTATAAGCTTTGTCATTTCCAATCAGGGTCTACTGATGTCGGGTGTGTCCCCGGTACTCTTCTACTTTACTTCTGTGGTGACTCTCACGGCCAGCACGATATTCCTGATGTGGCTGGGGGAAAGAATCACGGAAAACGGCATCGGCCGAGGCGTTTCGATGATCATCATGGCTGGCATCATCGCGGGGTATCCGGGATTTCTCAATCAGACGATCGTGTCGTTGAGCCCGGGAGGCGGTACCCACCCGATCTGGGCGATTGCGTTGATTGCCATGTTCGTGATCGTGGTAGCGGGTGTTGTCCTGATACAGCTCGGAGCCAGGCGCATAGATATTCAATATGCCAAGCGCATGGTGCGTGGCCGCGTCTATGGGGGGCAGAACACGTATATCCCCTTTGGAGTCAATCAAGGAGGGGTCATTCCCATCATCTTCGCCGCAGCCATCCTGACGCTTCCTCAGACCCTCGTGACGCTGCCAGCCATCAGCAACTTGGTGGCCGGAGGCCCCGATTGGCTGCAGGCGTTGAGTGCCGATTTGCAGCGAGGGGGTTGGATCTATCTCGCCATGTATGGCCTTATGATCATTTTCTTCACGTACTTCTACAGCTCGATCGTCTTCAATCCCCAGGATCTGGCGGACAACCTGCGCCGTTGGGGTGGATTCATCCCCGGGATTCGCCCGGGCAAATCGACCTCGGATTACGTGGAACGGATTCAGACCAGACTCCTCACGATTGGCGCTCTCTTCTTAGCTTCCATAGCCTTATTGCCTTACATTGTCACCAATGCCAGTGGGCTCTCGGCCTTCTTCGCGTTAGGAGGCACATCCATCTTGATCGTCGTCGGGGTCGGCGTCGACACGGTCAAGCAGATCGAGGCTCACATGGTGGAGAGGCACTATGAGAGTTTGATCCGCAAAGGGGCGGTTCTGGGAAGGAAGATATGAGCCTGCGCATCGTTCTCTTGGGGCCGCCTGGGGCGGGCAAAGGTACCCAGGCTGAACGACTCGTTCAGCATCTGAAGATTCCTCGTATTGTCACAGGGGATCTGCTTCGAGCTGCCGTCAAGAACAAGACGGATCTAGGCCAGAAAGCTCAAACCTACATGAATCGCGGGGAGCTCGTTCCCGATGAACTGGTGGTCGCTCTCATTCGAGAGCAACTCAGCCAGTTGAACTCTCAGCGGGGATTCATTCTGGATGGGTTTCCGAGGAATATTCAGCAAGCCAGTGCGCTTGAGCAGCTGACGGAGATTGATCTGGCCCTTCTCATCGATCTGCCGCGCGAGGAAGTGATCCGGCGCTTGAGCGCTCGACGGATGTGTGAGCGCTGTGAACGAATTTATAATCTAGTCTATCAACCTCCAAAGCGTGAAGGAATCTGTGATGCGTGCCAAGGTCTGCTCGTACAACGCTCGGATGACAAGCCGGACGTGGTCGCAAAACGCTACGATATTCAGTATAATCAGGATGCCCAACCTCTCGTCGAATCCTACCGGAAGCGCAGCGTTCTGGTCACGATAGACGGAGAGGGGACAATCGAGGAGGTTTTTGAGCGGATCCTCCGTGTGATTCGCTCGTATAAATGATTCAGCTCAAGACGGAGAGCGAGATTGAGATTTTACGGGAGAACGCGCACATTTTGAATGAGATTTTACGGGAACTGATTCGTGCTTCAAGGCCGGGAGCTTCAACGGGTGAGTTGAACGATCTGTCGGAACGGCTCATGCTGGACGCGGGGGTCGAGTCGGCGTTTAAGGGGTATCGGGGATATCCCGCGTCGATCTGCACATCCATCAACGAGGAGATCGTCCATGGGATCCCTCGGGATGATCGGGTGCTTGGCGACGGAGATGTGCTCTCGATCGATATCGGCATTGAGCGGCATGGTCTTTACGCAGACAAGGCGGATACCGTGATCGTGGGTCAGCCCTTGGAAGGGACCCTGGAGCTGATCGGCGTTGCACGGGAAGCCCTTCGAAGGGGAATTGCGCAGGCCCGCTCAGGGAACCGAGTCGGAGACATCTCCCATGCCATCGGCTCCTATGCGCAATCTCGAGGCTATCGGGTCGTGAAGCAGTTTGTGGGCCACGGGATCGGTAGAGCGATGCACGAGGAGCCTCAAGTGCCCAATTACGGCTCACCCGGCCGAGGGGCCAAGCTTGTGGAGGGCATGGTGCTCGCGATCGAACCGATGGTCTGGAAAGCCGGGGATGAAAAGCAGGAATGGGTTGCAGAGGATGGTTGGACCGTGATGACTCCGGACAGGTGGCCATCCGCTCATGTGGAGGAGATGGTCCTCATCACCGAAGACGGACCGGACGTCCTGACGGATATGGGTGCGTGCTCGTGAGGGGGAGAGAACATCGGCAAAGCGGAGTTCATCCGACAGCAAGGGAAGGTGATCGAGGCCTATCCGGGCTCGACCTTCAAAGTCAAACTGGAGGATGGACGGGAAGCCCTCTGCCATGTATCGGGCAAGATGCGAAAGAATTACATCAAGATCTTGCCGGGGGATGTAGTGATTGTGGAGTTCTCCCCGTATGATCTCAACCGAGGTCGGATTGTATACCGTGAGGGATAACGATGAAAGTGCGTAGCTCCGTGAGGAAGATGTGTGACCACTGCCAGCTGGTGCGTCGGGGGGGTCGGATCATGGTGATCTGTAAGAACCCCAAGCACAAGCAGCGGCAGGGTTGAAGGAGGAGGGGAAAGCTCCTTGGCTCGTATCGCTGGAATTGATCTGCCGAATAAGAAGCGACTGGAGATTGCGCTCACATATATTCATGGGATCGGTCGTCCTCTGGCCCATCGGATTTTGTCTGCAACGGGGATTGATCCGAACAAGCGGGTTCACGAGCTCTCGGAGGGAGAGGTTGCTGAACTACGCAAGCAGATTGAGGGAAAGCATCTTGTAGAGGGTGAATTGCGGCGGAAGGTCAAATCGGACATCGATCGCTTGAAGATGATCAAGAGTTATCGTGGAACTCGTCACACGGTAGGTCTACCCGTACGGGGACAGAGGACGCGGGTCAACGCGCGCACCTGGAAGGGTCCTCGGCCATCGAAGGCCGGAGCCAAGAGGCGTTAAGATGCGCGAGGGGAGATAGAACGCTATGGCGAAGAAATTGCTCGATCGTGCGCGGGTTCATGTGCACTCCACGTACAACAACACGATCGTGACGCTGACAGATGTAGAAGGGAAAGTGCTCGCCTGGAGCAGCCCCGGTATGGTGGGCTTCAAAGGGTCGCGCAAGGGTACGCCGTTTGCCGCGCAGTTGGCCACGGAGCGGCTCATGGAGCGCATGAAGGAATTCGGCATCAAATCGGTGATCGTGACGGTCAATGGGACAGGGTCGGGGCGGAATTCCGTGGTCAACGCACTGAAGAACTCCCCGTTTCGAGTGGAGGAAGTGAAGAATATCACGCCGGTCTCGCACTCTCACTCCCATTCGCACACGTAGGAGGGAGCGACGGTTTCATGGGAATGTATATTGGACCCAAATGTAGGCTCTGTCGCCGTGAGCGGCAGAAGCTCTTTTTGAAGGGACAGAAGTGCATGACGGAGAAGTGCCCCGTCTCGCGCAGGGATTATCCCCCTGGCATGCACCGAGATAGCCGTTACCGCATGTCGCGCTACGCGATCCAATTGCGGGAGAAGCAGAAGCTCAAGAGGATCTACGGCATGCGAGAGAGGCAATTCCGTCGCTACGTGGATCTGGCAAAGAAGGTCAAGGGTATCACGGGAGACTATCTGCTGGAGCTCTTGGAGCGGCGCTTGGACAGCATGCTCTACCGAGGTGGATTGGCTTCCTCGCGGGACCAGGCGCGGCAGTTGATCAACCACGGACATGTGTGGGTTAACCAGCGCCGGGTGAGCATTGCCTCCTATTTGACCCGGCCCGGTGACGTGATTGCCTTCAAGGAGAGCGCGCGGGGTAAAAAGGGTATTCAGGCCGCGGTGGGTGAAAGCGATCAGAGGTCGACGTCCAGTTGGCTGGAGCGACAGAATGGCCAACTTCGGGTTCTCGATAAACCGAAACTCGACGAGCTCCACCAGGATTTGGAGATGAGCTTGATCGTTGAGTTCTACTCTCGTTAGCCGAGCGAAGAGGAAGAGAGGGTTTGAAGGATGAGAGCGGAGCAAGAGCAATCGGGTGCCCCTCGGATTCAGATGGAGGAGCTAC
>MFGX01000122.1:33393-35016 GCA_001778455.1 Candidatus Fraserbacteria bacterium RBG_16_55_9
TGGCCGAGTCGTGATCGAGCCATTGGAGCGCGGCTTCGGGACCACGTTGGGGAACGCGATCCGAAGAGTGCTCCTCTCTTCCATCCCCGGGGCCGCTGTGACTCGGGTGCGATTCACGGGGAAGTTCCATGAGTATGATGCAATCCCCGGCGTCAAAGAGAGCGTGTTGGATATCATCTTGAATTTGAAAGAACTGGCCCTTCGGATCACTCGAGGAGATGAGCTTCGCAGGCTGGTGCTGCAAGCGGAAGGCAAGGGCAAGGTCACGGCGAGCTCCATCGAAACTTCTTCTGGGCTGGAGATCCTCAACAAAGATCACCCCATTGCTACATTGGATGAGGATGGGAAACTTGAGATGGAGCTAGAGATCGAGACAGGATTTGGCTATAAGGCAGCGGAGCGCAACAAGAAAGAGGATATGCCTCTCGGAGTCATTGCAATTGACTCTGATTTTTCACCCGTGAAGAGAGTGAATTTCCGCGTGGATGAGACCCGTGTGGGAGAGCGAACCGACTTTGACCGCCTGACCCTGGAAATCGAAACCAACGGAGGCATCAAACCCGAAGAAGCCCTTCATCACGCAGCCCAGATTCTGATCAGCCACTTCCAGCTCTTCTCCGACTTCGCCCAGCACCCCTACGCTCGAGCACAGGAAGAGGAAGAAGAACTTAAGATCATGGAGGCTACGCTGGAAGAGCTGGGGTTCGATAAGCGGGCTTGTAACCTTCTCAAGCGACCTCCTCACAACATCATCACCCTGGGCGATCTTTTAGCCCACTCCCGTGAGGAGCTGCGCGATATTCACAAATTTGGGGACAAATCCTTGACCAAAGTGGGAGAAAGACTCAAGGAATTAGGGTATGAAATGGCCCCGTCCAGGAAGAAGGCATGACCCATGCGGCATCGAAAGAAATTTAGAAAGCTCAATCGCACGGCATCCCATCGGAAGCTGATGCTGGCAAGCCAAGTGAAAGCTCTGATTGCCCACGGCAAGGTAGACACCACAGTGACGCGGGCCAAGGAGAGTCGCATCATGGCTGAAAAGCTCATCACGTGGGCCAAACAAGGGGATGTGCATGCGCGCCGCCAGGTGTTTCGTGTCTTGCAGGACAAAGACATCATCAAGAAGCTCTTTGACGAGATCGGCCCGCGCTATCAAGATCGGCAAGGCGGATATACTCGGGTGTTGAAGCTGCCTCCGCGTCTCGGAGACGGCGCAGAGATGGCCCGCTTGACGTGGGTATGATGGGATGATGTCGGCGATATCCGCCCACAGCCTCTCCAAAAGCTACGACGGAACCCCGGCCTTAGACAATCTGACACTCGAAATCCCCGAAGGAAACATCGGGCTGCTCGGCGAGAACGGCGCGGGCAAGACGACATTTATCAAGCTCCTACTGGGCTTACTTCAGCCTACCGCTGGTTCTGCTCGTGTCTTGGGATTCCATGTTACCCAGCAGGGTCTAGAGGTTCGCCGTCGTGTCGGGGATATGCCTGAGTACGAATGCCTGCCTCCGGATTTGAGCGCTTTCGATCTGGTCGCGCGCATGGGGCAGCTCTCCGGGCTTCCCCGGGAGGCCGCTGTGCAGCGTGGCCACGACGTTCTTCATCTGGTGGGCCTAG
>MFGX01000122.1:35043-40844 GCA_001778455.1 Candidatus Fraserbacteria bacterium RBG_16_55_9
GTTATAGCGTGGGCATGAAGCAAAGGGTCAAGCTGGCGCAGGCCCTGGTTCATGACCCGAAGCTCGTCTTGCTCGACGAGCCCACCAGTGGGATGGACCCTCAAGGCCGCGAGGAGATGCTCGAGCTCATCCGAGATATTCGCGTAAAGATGGGGATCAATCTTCTGCTCTCCTCACATCTCTTGCTCGATGTAGAGCGAGTCTGCGAATACGTAGTGATCTTACGAGCAGGTCAAGTGGTCGCCCAGGGCCAGCTCAGCGAGCTCCTAGGTGGCCTGGGTGAGGGATTGATGCTTCGGGTGGTCGGCAACCAAGATGCTTTTATTCAGGGACTACGGAAAGAGGGCTTCGGAGTTGAGATCGTAGGCGGCGGACTTCTCGTCAAAGCGAATGGGGAGAGTGTGTATGATGCCATCGCCAAGCAGGCGGTTCAGACAGGAGTTCAGTTGCGCCGCCTCGAACGCGAGGCCCGATCGCTAGAAGAACTTTTCCTCGCGCTGCATCCACGTGAGCCGTCATGAGCGGAACATCCAGAGGGGTGATCTATGATGTAGGGTATCGCCCGTATGAAGGGCAGTACCTCGGTCGGACCCGAGCCTTGCTCAGCTTAGTCTGGGATGATCTCAAGCGAGGTTTGGGCATCAAGAAGAGCTGGAAATACAAGTTCGTCATCATCTCCCTGCTGATCATTGAGTTGGGGATCTTCTTCTTCTATCTTCTGACTAGCCAAGTGGCGGATGTCATCGGATCGGATGCGCCACAGGCACTGCTCAACCCCTACAGTGGATTCTACGAGTCATCGGCGTTCATCCTGCTCTTTTTGAGTGCCCTAATCGCTCCCAATCTCTTGTGCGATGATCGGCGCTATCGGGTCTATCCCCTGTATTTGGCTCGGCCCATCAACGACTACGATTATCTACTGGCTAAGGGAAGCGCGATCTTTGGGATCTTGGCGCTCGTGACGATCGGTCCAGCCTTGCTGCTCTTCCTCGGGAAGACATTTCTCGCTTCGGATGCGCTCGAGTATCTCAACCAGCATTCGGGAGATCTTGGGGCACTTCTGGCCTCTGGGGCATTCGTTGCCCTCTTTTATACGAGCTTTTCGATGGGGATCTCCTCGCTCACTACGAGTCGCCTCTATGCTGCGGGTGCGATCATTGGGATCATTAAGTTCTCTGCATTCGTAGCGGTCTTTATCGCCCTCGTGCGGCAAGAGTCATGGGTGATGTTGGGCAGTATCGGCGACTTGGTGCTGCGAGTCAAAGATTGGCTCTTCTTTGGAATGTTGTCACCGATCGACATCGAGGTGGAGCAAACGATCCATCTGGAGCCGCTCTCCCCGTGGATCTATCTCGTCGCGACGCTGGTAATCATAGCTCTCTCGTGGCTGACCGTCTGGCTGAGTTACCGTCGGGAGGTCCGCTGATGGGCGTGATTGAGGTCAAGGGCGTGACGAAGCGCTATGGAGAGGTCGTGGCGGTGAGCGACGTCTCGTTTGACCTGGGGCCGGGCGTGATAGGGTTGCTTGGACCCAATGGTGCAGGAAAGACCACATTGCTCAAGATGATGGCCGGTCTGCTCTTACCTACGTCCGGATATGTGAGTCTCTTTAGCCAATCGCTTCGTGGGCAGCCGAAGCTCTATCGTCGACTGGGATACTGCCCGGAGAGTGAGCGGCTCTATGAATACATGAGCGGAGGAGAGTTTCTTACAGTCAATGCCCAGCTTCAGGGGCTGAGCAACCCCGAAGAAGCTGCCGGAAACGCCTTAGAGCAAGTGGACCTCGTGAAAGAGAAAGACAAGAAGATCCGGGCCTACAGCCGAGGTATGCGCCAACGGCTCAAGGTCGCCCAATGTCTCCTGCACGATCCCGAGGTGCTCTTACTGGATGAGCCGCTCAAGGGAGCCGACCCCACTCAACGGCGAATTCTCATTGATCTGATCGCCAAGTTAGGTGGTGCGGGCAAAACGATCGTCGTCTCTTCCCACGTGCTCTATGAAGTAGAGCGGATGGCCTCACAGATCATCTTAATCCATCGTGGCAGATTGCTGGCTTTCGGAGATTTTCGAGCGATTCGTGAATCGATGGATGATCGACCTCATAAAGTCTCTCTGCGGGCCAGTGATCCCAAGCGGTTAGCCGCGTTGCTTACCGAGAAAGCCTTGGTCAGCGGGGTGAGCCTTTCCGGGGAGGAATTGGTGGCGGATGTGACAAAACCAGAGGTCTTCTACAGTCACCTACCCCAGGTGGCCCTGGATGCGGGCGTGCGACTCACGCGGCTCGTCAGTCTGGATGAAGACTTGGAAAGTGTCTTTCGGTATCTCGTGCGATGATACTATCGACAGCGCTCTTACGTCTGACCGGCAGACAGTTGCTTGGATGGCATCGGTTGGGGATACTCCTATTTCTCTCTGTGTTGAGCGCCCTTCCGGTGTTTGTGGTCGCGGTGACTCTTGCTTCGGCTCAATTCGATTCGGATCTCCAGCAACACGTCATGAGCGAAGAATTCCGGACGGGTTTCGTAAAGTCGCTCTTTGACTTCTTCCAATTGCCTCTGCTGTACCCCGCGATCGTGCTGCTCTTGTCGGCTACAGTTCTAAGAGAGGAGATCCAGAATGAGACGATCATCTACCTCTGGATCAAGCCTCTCTCTCGTGCGGCCATTCTCATCTCGAAATACACTATGGCTCTTTTACTCGCGTTCGTCTTCTCTGGCCTGAGCCTGCTCATCACGGGGGTCATGCTGGTGAACGACTGGGCTCTTATCGGAAATCTCTTGCTTGCCATCGCTTTGGCGCTTTTGGCGTACGGGGCCTTCTTCTTCACGGTGAGCACGATCTTGGATCGAGCACTCCTCTGGGGATTCGCGTATGTGCTCGGATGGGAGGGGCTGTTCAGCCGGATCTCCCCAGCGGCTTCCCAGCTCAGCATTCGCCACTACGCGGAGAACTTGGAGCGGAGTCTTCTCGGGTTGCCCAGTGAGGTTTCGCTGGAGACGAGCCTGGGGGTGTTGCTCGGCCTGACGGTGGCCTTGCTGGGGATTGCGGTCTGGCGCTTCTCTCGTATGGAGTTCACCGGCAGTGAGTCGGGGTGAGCTTCTGAATATACAAAGGGAAGAGCCACCCGGGTTGAGGAGGCCAAACCCAGGCTGGCTCTCGTTCTCTATCTATCCGGTGCTGTTTGAAGGTTCTTAGATGATCTTAAAGACGCTGGCCAGGGCTATGAGGCCGGCGACCAGAGCCAAGCCCCCCAGGGCTGTGCCCATGCTCGCTTGAGACTTAACCTCTTCGACCTCTGCCTGCAGCTGCTGCTCCAATTGGGTGACCTGCGCTCGTAGCGCCTCCACTTCATCCGAATCGGCCTTGGTCAGCTCCAGTGAAGTGATCCGACTGTGGTCTTTGCCGACCTGAGCCACCAGATCCGCGCTTGCTGCTTCCAAACTCTGTAGACGATCCTTCAAAGCTTGGATTTGCCCCGTGACGTCCGGCTGCTTGCCAGCATCCGAGGGCATCTTGCCTGCGCTCTGCTCCAGGGCGGTGACTCGCTTGTCGATCTGTCGGATCTGCATATCGAGATTGAGCAGATCTCGAATCTTTCCTTCTACGGACTTCAGGCGGGAATCCAAACCCTGCACGGTTGTCTCCAGATCGAAGACGCGGCCTTGAAAGACAGAGAATTTCTCATTGAAGCTGGCCGCAACCCCTTGCAATGTTCCTTCCAAGGTGAGCAGGTGAGGTTGAATCTCCTCGTTGACCTTCTTGGTGATCCCAGAGACATCTCGCACGGTGCTCTCCGTCTGCTTGAGCTCGAAGGAAAGTTCCTTCACAATGCTGGAGAGTGCCTGTGTCTGCTGAAGCTGGAAGGAGAGGTCCTTGACCATCCCTTCGAGCTTCTCCATGGATTTCGAAAGTTCCTCGATCTTCTTCTCCAGATCGGTATAATCCTCGGCCCAGACGTTGGCAGTCAGTACGCTGGTGAAGAGGATTGCTAGTGCTACTACCAGAGACTTCTTAATCATAGATTTGCCTCCTCCTTGGGCAATAAACTGAGTGTTAATCTAGCGTTTGTTCAGAGCAAAGGGGAGGAGCTCTGTCAAGTGGGGGTGGGAATTTGGTCACATGCGAACGTAACCCGCGTTACAGAGCCATCTCGGGAGTTGTGAGTTTGGGGATCTCCCCTTAGAATGGATCTTGCGAGAGAATGAGGGTGGTGAGAAGGGTGATCCCCTGGCAGGAACAGAGTGCGAAGTTTCTACAATCCATAGATGTCTCCTCGAATACCCTTCGAACGTATCGTGAAGCGCTGAAGAACTTCTTCCATTGGTTGGAAGACCAAGCCGTTAATTCACAACTCGATCCAAAGACCATGAAGGCGTATCGAGAGTGGCTCAAGACCCACCGAGCGGCGAACACCGTGCTCACGTACTGGGTGGCGCTCAGGCGTTTCTTTCGCTTTGCGGTGGCGGAGGGGCTTTTAGACAAGAACCCTGTGGAGGGGATGAAGGGTCTGCGCCGTCCGCGTGGGCATCTGAAGCGGGATCTGACCCGGCTAGAGTTGAGGGCTCTCTTTGGGACGATCGATCAGAGTACGGAGCTGGGAAAGCGGGATTACGTAATGATCAACCTCATGGTTCGCAACGGCCTTCGGATCATTGAGGTGCATCGAGCGAACGTAGGAGATCTGGAGACTCGTCAGGGGCGGACAATCTTGCGCATCTGGGGAAAGGGGCGGGATTCGCGAGATGAGTTTGTTGTGCTGGCGGAGCTGGCGGAGCGGCCACTGATGGAATATCTAGCGAGCCGGGGTCGGCCCGAACCCTCCGCGCCCCTCTTCATCAAGGGAAGCGAGTATGATCTCAATGGGAATCCGCGATTGAGCACGCGCCACATCCGGCGTCGGATCACATACTATCTAGAGAAGGCTGGAGTCAAGACCTCGAAGACCTCGGTGCACTCGCTTAGGCACAGCTTTGTGACTCTGGCCATCGAGGGCGGCGCTTCCTTATTAGAGGCACAAGCAGCGGCGCGTCATCGTTCAATCCAGACGACGATGATCTATTTCCATGAGCACGGGCGACTAGAAAACCCGGTGGAGGACAGGATCAAGATTTGAGGTCGGGTACAAGCCAGAGGTAGAATGAGAATTGGAGGTCTTGCATGGCTGCTTCCATTCAAGTGCTTAAACGGCGATTCACCGTGGAAGAATACTATAAGATGGCCGAAGCGGGCATTTTCTCTGAGGATGACCGAGTGGAGCTTCTCGACGGGGAGATTGTAGAGATGACGCCGATAGGAAGCAGTCATGCTGCGTGTGTGGATCGGTTGACCCGGCTTTTTGGTCGTTTGATCGGGGAAACAGCTTCGCTTCGTGTCCAAAGCCCCATTCGTCTGAGTAAAAGTTCGGAGCCGCAACCTGACCTAGCTTTGCTTAAGCCTCGTTCCGACTTCTATGCCCAAGCTCACCCAGGCCCAGAAGACGTGTTTCTGGTGGTAGAAGTAGCCGAGACCTCTGCAGGGATTGACCGGAAGGTCAAGATTCCGCTCTATGCTAAAGCTGGAATTCCCGAGGTCTGGCTGGTGGATTTGGACGAAGAGAGAATTGAAGTCTACCGCAATCCGTCAGCGAAAGGGTATGGCGAGGTGCAGCGATTCCGGCGCGGACGAAGCCTTGCGCCGCAAGCTCTTCCTGATATGAAGCTCTCCGTGAGTGATATCCTGGGTTGACAGGTTCTCATTTTCATATTACCATGAACCTGTACATGAACGCGGGAAGGAGCTTCCATGGCCAAGGCTCATAAGAC
>MFGX01000123.1:0-398 GCA_001778455.1 Candidatus Fraserbacteria bacterium RBG_16_55_9
TCCCAGCATGTCACTCACGCTGTATTGTCTGGCCTCACACCACTGGATGAGACCAGAGGAGAGTATGCAGCGGTCGTACATGTTTATAGCGTCGTACCTACCCCCTTCCGTAGAAGTAATTACAGCGAGGATCTTGTCGTTTTCCGTCGGCTCCACTGGAAGAACATAGCGATGTTTTCCCAGGTAGAACGGACCTTCAAATGATCTGTAGCTGGACCAGCCGATATCAGATACTGTCGCCATCAGCTCATCTCCTGGATGGTCGTATCTAGCACCTGCAGAAGCTGCTGGTGGTCCACGACGTCATTCATCTGCTCTACACTCTCAAAGCCATAGCGCTCGGCTACGGAGTCCATGTAGCGCAGCAGGTCTGGCGGAGTGATCCCCATGCTATTGGA
>MFGX01000123.1:408-1469 GCA_001778455.1 Candidatus Fraserbacteria bacterium RBG_16_55_9
CTAAAGCTCCAGCTAGATCCCAGCATCCAGCCCTGGGATCTGTGGGCTTGACCAGCTCCCCGTGGGATTGATCTCTGGGGTCGTAGTACTCCTTGGACGTTGCTGCATAAGCCTGGCTAGTCCAGTGGCTTTCATCAGCTAGAAGAATACGTACGTCCCTAAGTATGTTAGCTGGGGTCCGCCCTGCGTACAGAGCGCCCACTTGGAGCAGAGAATCTAGATTCACGCAACCTCCGATTCTTCCTTCAGTACCGTGTTCGCATCCTTCTTGGAATCAGGGTCCAAGAAGTCCTCTGGAGGGATCTGCCTTATCTGCTCTACCGCCGCAACCAGACTTTTGTAGATATTGTCTGTGCGCTCTAACAGATTGGGGCGCAGCTTCGTTCCCTCTCCCTCAATCCTCTTGATCTGTTGATCCAGCGCATCCTCGAAGGTGAAAGCGCTGAACGTCTGAATGTTCTGCTGCCCCAGCAGAGCAGCGTACGCATTGTTCAGAGCTTCTCGCTGGAAGATAGACCTCGACTGCTGGTCGTCCTGCTCGTTCTTTTCCTTCGTTGTAGCCATGTAGATATTGTAGCGGAGAGTGCTGGGATCGAACCAGCAACCTTTCGGTTGAGTCTGCTTAGCAGGCAGCTGTAGAGACCTTCTCTACTACACTCTCCAGTGGCAGAGCAGCGGGTAAGATGCGCATCGTACCCACTGCGTACCGCGTCGGCCTACTTGACCGACCTGCCTCGGTTTCAGGACCCCTACCGGGGCACAGCCCAGTTAGGTCTGCTCAGCTCCAGGAGTAGGTGAGATTTGTACGATCCACCATTTGGTTTGGAGCCTAGCGGAAGATGGAGGTCTTGCACCCCAGCCCCGTAGGGCCACACCGGTTTCGAACCGGGTCTGATCCTCAATCAGTTCACCTTCCAATGCCGGTCTCTCCCGGCTTGTCACCGCTGACCCTCACTGTCCTATGCGGTTGAAGTCGTCCACATCGAGGGTTGACGCCCATTTGTAAGCCGCACACTCTTCATTTGGGGAGGCAGGGTGCTCTATGTGCGCTCCCAAGTTTC
>MFGX01000123.1:1603-1897 GCA_001778455.1 Candidatus Fraserbacteria bacterium RBG_16_55_9
ACCCACTTGGTTTTGTTGTCGACTTTCCTTCGTTTCGGTCCACGCTATCCGAACATTATGGGATAGTGGAGGATGGTGGAGTTGAACCACTTAGCTATACGCAACTAATCCTGCTTTCCAAGCAGGCATGACCACCGGGCCATCGCACCCTCCGTACTTCATCTAGATCTTGACTTAGCACTTCGTCAGGGCGGCGGGAATCGAACCCGCCCATACTTGTCCCCCAGACAAGCGGCCCACCTTGGACCATCGCCCTGAGAGTGCCCATTTACCGTCCGCGCCAGACTGGCGTCC
>MFGX01000123.1:2035-2472 GCA_001778455.1 Candidatus Fraserbacteria bacterium RBG_16_55_9
GGGGATCGTATCCAGGTTGATGACCGGGGAAGTCATTGGCAGAGTCCTGGGGCGGACTGGGGTATGCAGAGGCCACATTCCCATTTCGTCACAAGTCTTGCTGTCCTTGCGAGCGTTACAAGCCTTGCAAGAGGTCACGATGTTTTCCCAGGTAGTTCTGCCTCCAGAAGCCCTAGGTACGACGTGGTCGTAAGTGAGCTGACGGATCGGGGCTTTCTTCCCGCAGTACTCGCACCGGAAGTGATCCCGTGCATAGACATTGATCCTCGAGAACTTTATTCCGCGTTTCATCCGATTGTGGCTGAGATTCTTCAGCTTGATGACAGCGGGGATCTTCCAGGTGATGGAGGGAGAGCTGACGGTTTCGTCGTACTCTACGAGCACATCGACCGTACTCTCGTACTTCATCTTGATGGCGTCTTCCCACCTGAGGATCT
>MFGX01000123.1:2526-7476 GCA_001778455.1 Candidatus Fraserbacteria bacterium RBG_16_55_9
CTTGCTGCACCTCCAGGTGGTCAGGTTCCACCAGTAGTTCAGCTGCTGCTATATGCCTAGCCCTGTACCACGTTTGGGCCCTTACAAGAGCCTGATTGCCCT
Source organism: Candidatus Fraserbacteria bacterium RBG_16_55_9 (assembly GCA_001778455.1). Classification (GTDB taxonomy): domain Bacteria; phylum Bipolaricaulota; class Bipolaricaulia; order RBG-16-55-9; family RBG-16-55-9; genus RBG-16-55-9. The sequence goes on from MFGX01000123.1 coordinate 2,629, forward strand.
TGGGGTCCGTTGCCATCCACAGAACTTCTTTGGCTGGCGGTCCGTTCTCCAGTTCTATCTTCGGTTTTTTCATAGTGCCCATCCCCGGAGTCGAACCGGGACGCCCTTTCGAGCAGCGGATTTTGAATCCGCCGTGTCTGCCTATTCCAACCAGATGGGCAAAAGATTGGTGCAGGCACCGGTGGTGGATAGCCTTTCGGGTCCATCAGCCGGTGCCTACATGGTGGGGGTGGAAGGAATCGAACCTTCGTGCCACGGGGGTTAGAATCCCGCTGCTCGGCCGCTGAGCTACACCCCCAGGAAGAGTTTCAGATCTCTACAGATCTTCCTCCCTTCTGGAGCGACAGCTATTGCCGTCAGCTCATTGCCCCTATCCGGCTCCCTGAAGGCCGAATGGCTGATGCCTCTGCCCAGCGCCTCCTGGCCTACCAAGATCAATCCTGGCTCATCCTGGACGCCCAGGAGCACCAAGGTGTTGGACCTCTCGTACCAGCCCCTAGCCTCCCCAGGCCATTCCAGCGCGAATTTCAGGGCAGCATGAATGGCCTGGACAGCCTGCTGGGCAGGGGGCAGGTCTAGTCGTGTGATGAGATACAGCTTGCAGACTGCCTCACGCAATGGCGTGGGGACCAGAGCAGAGGCTGATATCTACGACATGGACCGCATTCTACGCAGACAATCCTGGCTGTCAAGGGGCACCCATTTCTTCACGATCCGCCACCGACAGATTTCGCCAGTACGGCGTCGAGCCTCGGGACCACTCCCGCGAACCGCTGCTGCACGATGGCCTCGCGCGCTTCCCGCAGCGCCGCTTCGAGCGCGGCGATGCGGGAGCGGTGACGTTCGATCTCGTCCGCAAGCCAGTTGCCGAGCATGTGGACCTCGCCGGCCATCGGCTCGACGCGGAACACCTCGCGCGCCGCGTCCAGGTCCAGAGCCTCGCTCCACGTCACTGCCATCGGTTCCTCCACTTCTTCATCGGGTGCTCCATTGTGTCAGGGCATCCTTCCCGACGTATTCCCAAGTCACCTGCCAGAGGTACACGAACTTCCTCTTGTACCCGAGACGGATGAAGAACTCGGCATCCCGGACAATCAAACTCCTCCGCTTCCAAACTGAGCGCCGTGCATCACGCCCAGTAGTTGGATTGACGTAGACTTCCTTGATAGTGAAGTCCTTGAAAGCAACGCCTCGCACAGCTCCAACGCGGTCCCACTCTCGCACCGCTTTCTGGAAAATGCTGGCAGGAATGACAATCTCTCCACGTCCGCTGGAAAGAGGCTTCTCTTGTGGCCAGGAGATATCGACGAAGGCTTTCTTGCCATTTCCGCCCTCCCAGATGTAGAGACCTTCTGGATTGGTTCCAGATCGAATGTAGGACATCTCAGCCCTCTGACTTCCGTATTTCACGTTCCAACAAGTCCAGTAACCTGGCTATCTCATGAGCCTTATCACGGACAGTGCCGTTAGTATTGACCGCCTCTAACCACTCTATTAGATATGGCCATGCCTGACTCCAGGCACCCTCGACGACTCTTATTGCTACAAGAGCCACCTTTGCTCTCATCACCTTCTCTGTCATCTTTTACCCTTGGCAGCCTTCTTCACCCGCGCCCGCAACTTCTTGACTCTGACGCGGTAGCCTCTTGGATTGAACCGCTCGATCTTCTCCAAGGTATCCTCCACAAGCTCGAAGAAGACGCTTGGCGACATCAAGAAATCACCCTGTCGATGACTCAGCCAAGCCCTGTCTTGATAGGCAATCCAGATACCGGGGACGTTGGATTCTTTCTTGCCCCTGTACACCGGACCTACACGCCAATCGATCTTCTGGAATTCACTGTCCACAATCCCGGCTTCTGTTTCCCCCCGTGGGTCGCCGTCGAAGAAGTCACCCCAGTGACCCGTATGGTGAGCGTGTTTCAATGACCACTCGACAACCTTCTTCTCCTGTTCGGTGAGCTTGGCCTTGGTCACCTTCCTGTACTTCTTCGGTGGAAGGCCCTTTGTAGCTAGCTCTTCATTGAGCTTCCGGCGCTCGTTACTTCTCCAGCGCCAAGCCAGAAAATCCATGAACTGTTTGTCTGTCGGTTTCTTTGTCATGGTGCGGATGACAGGGGTCGAACCTGCACGCCCGTGTTAGGGGCACTACCACCTCAAAGTAGCGTGTCTGCCAGTTTCACCACATCCGCAGGAAAATGTCGGATCCAGTCCTAGGGGTCAATGATGCATCTTGCCCTCGTCGCCGAACTCGCTGTCAGGCATTTTAGAGTGCATCCGTCCTGACAGAGGAACTGCTTTTTTCATGTCGGCCCGACATTGTGCGCAGAGAGGGACTCGAACCCTCACGTCCGTTTTAGGGACACTGGCTTCTGAGACCAGAGAGTCTGCCTAATTCCTCCACCTGCGCATTCGTGGACGAGACAGGATTCGAACCTGCAAGCTCTTGCGAGCACTGGATCCTAAGTCCAGCGCGTAGACCAGTTCCGCCACTCGTCCTTGTACCGGGTGTGGGAATCAAACCCACCAAATCCTGCTTGTCGAGCAGGCGTGTTCATCAGCTCACTCACCCGGTAAATCCTGGAGGGGTGTGATCAGCACCAAGAGCCACACCTTTGAGTCTTCCTGTAGCACGCTCGGCCACTGTTCATTCTGGGAGTTGCCGCGAGTCCCAGACTAGAAGCTACAGCACTCTATGGGACACTCCTCTACTTCCTCCAGGGTGGGCCTGCTGAGAATCGAACTCAGCCACTCGAACTTATCAGGTTCGGCAGATCTACCAGATCATTCAAGCCCCTTGATACTCCAATAAGAGCTGACCTGCTCTGGCTGTCAGATGAGCCAGCTCTACAGGCATCCTGCTAGAAAGCAAGATGACCACATCGGCGAATTCTACACCGATGCCTAGTACCAGTGCCGCATTTCTTATCTCGTTTTCCAAGTCTTCTTTCATGGTCCGCCAGCTGGGTGTCGAGCCCAGATCACATGCTTATAAGGCTTGTTTATGCACCGGCCCTGGCGGGTGGGCAGTAATCATCTTATTCCGTGCCCGTGACAGGATTCGAACCCGTACGCCCATTGAAGGGTCAACCGACCTTAAATCGGTCGTGTCTGCCAATTCCACCACACGGGCCAAGTTCGGTCATTCTCCAAGAGCAGCGTAGCCATTACAAGGTTGGGTGGTCGCGCTTCTTCACGGTTGCCACCAATCCGGGCAGTGCGCCCGCATCATCGTCTCAACCTGTGCGGCATCGTAGGTGCGCTCACCGCTCTCGTCGCAGTTGTCTTCCTCGTCGGTCCAGCCAGGTCGGATCCGGTAGGCCATCACCTTCACCGGCGAGTGCTCGCGAATCACCGCCGACACGTCGGACTCCGGGTTCAGCCACAGGTCGATGAACTCCTCGACGGCGTCCTCGGGCGTCGCATGCGTGAGTTGCTCCGATTCGCGTGCGTCGTAGAAATCGGCGCCGTCGAACAGGTCTGAGGTTTCTGTCTTCTTCACGAGCCGCACCTTAAGTGTCCGCATTCCTCGAAGCACTCCAAGCACATCTCCTGCGTGCTGGTACGCGGCAGGAACCACTCCCAGCACTCTCGACACAGCTTCCACTGCTTCACGCTCTGCCACCGACAGGTTGGGCGAGCGCTGCGTCGTACGCTTCGAGCGCCGAGCAGAGTGTGCAACTGGGCCGGTGCCGGTCGCTCAGAAGAGTCATATTTCTGACCTCGCTACTCTCGTAGTAGTGCGTTTCGATGGCCGCACTTCTGATCGCCTCGAGCGTGGCGATGCGGTGCTCGGCGGCTTCGATCTCACCCACCAATCGATTCCGCTCGGCCTGCACCAACTCGCAGGTTGGGCACTTCATCGGCTGCTCTTCTTCCACATTGTCATCTCTACCTTGACAACCTTGAAGTCATTCTTTCCTTCATGCCCATCGTAGAGTCTATCCAGGAGTATCCATGCCTTCTTCTCACTGGAGCGCTCCTCCCAGAGTTGCCACTGTCCATCCATGAACTTCATGATCCACCACTCGGTGTGCTTACCCTTCGTAAACTTCATGTTCCTCCGTGAGTCAAGATCTTGTTGATGCAACCCATGAAGCTCTCGGATGGCGGCACACTGCGGTGTTTGATGCCACAAGCGTTGTAATCCTGTTGGCATACGATGGTGCAGTTGCTGTCACCATCACAGCGCTTTGTACAGAAGTTCTGAGTACGTCTGCCATGCCCGGCTGGCCAGGCCTCGAACTCTGGAGCCTTACCAACTGGGCATGCTGGGCACAGAACACCATGGTCCAGAATATCCTGAAGACGCTTGACCTCTTTTGCCAGAACTGAAGCTGAACAAGAAGGTACTGGAGATGTTGATGGCACCACGGGTGCTACAGGGTGCTTGACTGTTGGGGCTTTGATCCATACTACTGTCATCAGTATTGCCAACAGCACTATGGTTAGTACAAACCAAAACTTGTTCGTGTTTGTCATGGTACCCGGTGAGAGAATCAAACTCTCCTAAGTCTCCTTGTAGAGGAGGTGCCTCATCAGTCGGCCTACCGGGCTCATACATGATTGTGGTCTGAGTGGAGGGATTCGAACCCTCGTTTCTCGGTCCCGAACCGAGTGCTCTACCAGGTTGAGCTACACTCAGATGCAAAAAATAGTGCCCTTCGGGTATAAGAGTATTGGAGGAAGTGACTAGATCAAGCCGACAGGCCCGCAAGGGTAGTCGAACCCCTAGGAGAGCCTCCCAGAGTGTGCGCTGAAACCGGGAACGGATAACGCACACCGCGACCCTGCTCGCGGAAAGCAGGGCCACTGCGCCGGGATAAAATCCCTGGGGTCACCGCCATG
>MFGX01000123.1:7495-11715 GCA_001778455.1 Candidatus Fraserbacteria bacterium RBG_16_55_9
GTCGATCTGGAGACAAGCCAGAAGGTCAGCCCCACCAAACGGGGCATTTTTAGCTATTGGTTGGGGAGGCCAGATTCGGTTCGGGGACTCGGGCTCGAACCGAGATTTGCCGGGTCAAGGCCGGCTCTCCTGCCAGATTAGAGGATCCCCGAGTCCTGCTGCTTCTGCCTGCGCTTCCTTCCCCAGTCACGCATCGCGTCTTTGCAAGCGCGACACCGTGGTGGACCGCATCTCATGTAGGAGCCGAGCGTGCCGTGTGCTCCTGAAGCGGCAATCGTTCCGAAGCGACGACGCATCGACGCGCGTCCGTTGCAGGATTTCGAGCAGTACACACCGCCGATGCCTCGTGCTGTGTTGTACTGGAGCCTCTTCTTAGTCCGCGTGACGGGTCTCCCGCACTCGTTACAGAGCGCAGGCACCGCGGTTGTAGCGTGTCGTTCGGCTCCGTGGTGAGCAGAATGCTGGCGATTTCCCAGTAGCTCTAAGTTCTGCGGGCGGTTGTCCTTGCGGTTGCCGTTCTTGTGGTGGACGACCTCATCGTTGCGCAGTCTGCGACCTAGATCCTGCTCCATCACATGACGATGCTCCAGAACGCGCCGCAGCCGCTTGCCGCACCGGAAGTGGAGCATCCAGTATTCTTCATGCGAGTATTTCCCGACGAGTCGCCAGCCACCCATTTCGGGCAAGGTAGCATGTGGGCCTACCGTTAGACAAGTCGCTGCGAGAGGACTCGAACCTCAGCCGCCAGGCTTATGAAGCCCGCATCCCACCTTGGGTCGCAGCGCTGGCTGCACGGGCAGCCTCCTCAGCCTTTCTATTATCCCCTCGATCTACACTCTTTTTTCGGTCGTACATGCACTCGAAGTGCATGCCTTTGCAGAGGGGATCTGAAATAGTTACCGCCACGAGTTTGCCACACCATTCACAGGTGTAGGCTTTGAAGACCTCTGATTTTATTCCAGCAAGACGACTTTTTCTTCGTCTAGGCATTGGTTGCAAGGGAGGGAATTGAACCCACTGGTTTCCAGGGTATGAACCTGACGAGCCGACCGTTGCTCCATCCTTGCGACAACTGTTCTAGAACCAATTCTCTTGACTGTCCAGCCTAATTATTCATCCATATACTTACATACTCGTTCTTCACGTCAGCCCGAGTACGCAGGAATGTATGATTGTGCAAAGCACGGACGATCTGCTCGATGGCTTGCACCCTGAATAGCTCCCTCGAGGCTCTCCGCTCTTCTAAACTTCTGATTTCGGGGATGTCATAACCCCCGTTTGCCACCTGGGCTTGGATACGAGCCTCGACCAAGCTCTTGACATCGAGAGGAATTGCGCCCGGTTGCCGTTGGCGGTTTTCCAGTATGTCCCGCTCTACATAAGCAGGGGACCGATGTTCATAGCAGTAGTGGCACAACCGGCTTCCCTTCAGTTCCGGATGTAACGGAAGACAGATGACGGCGTGAGGAGCTACAGGAGCTTTCTCACAGGCCTCACACATCCCTGATGTGGGGGCAGGCTTCTGCTTATCGGTGCTACGTACCCAAGTTGACGGATACCCACTGTAGAGACCATTCAGTTCGCTGTAACCGGGGACTGTGATAAGCAGAACAGGGCCTGCACCTATGCGCTCGATGACGCCAATCTTGTCGTAAACTGATGAATCGACCCAGACGCAGTGAACCACATCCCCTACTTTCAGCTCTTGACCATCTGCACCCAATACTTCCAATCTATCCATGCTTCACCTCCTAAGATTTAGTTGTTGGTCTCCTCGGCCCGAATCGAACGGGCACTGCAGCCTTCGGAGGGCTGGGTTCTATCCATTGAACTACGAGGAGAGTTCGACTTCCACATACCTACCGTAAGCGGCTGAACTCAAAACCAGCATTTTGTCCAAACGGGTGCCGCTTAAAGGCATCCCAAACAGTAGATCTAGACCACAGTACTTCGATAGAAAGGTATTCACTTCCTCCGGCACCAACAGGCGAGCGTGATCTACATCCTGACTGTCCAGCACTCTACAAGCTGCAAGCACAGCCACGGTCACCGTATCTAGTTTGTCCTTTACGGCCTTCGTAAAGACTTCTTGTAGCTCCTTATCTAGAGCCTCCTTGTTGATATGCAGCCCATACGGACAGTAGCTCTGTACTATCAACTTCCCATTTTTCCAGCGCACGTACTCGCTGGCGTATTGGGCCAGTCGCCACTCTTCTGTTCCCTCCTTGGCGTACTTGACCAAGACAGGGACAAGCACAGACTCAAGATTTAAGAACATGACGCCTTTCTTACTGAAGTTTCACGATCTGGTCAGCACCTTTACTACGCCACCAGTTGAGAACTTTCTGGAGTGGTTGGCCTATAGCCCATCTGGAGATTGGAGCGGCTTGTATGACGACTCCATTCTTCTCAACGAGAGCAAAGGTACATCTAGGAGAGCTGATCCAGTACCAACTATTTTGGTGCAGTTTCAACTTTGAACTCTGGAGCATCCCATACGATGGGTATGCCAATAAAAGTACCGGCTGAGAAGGCGGCACGAACGCCGTTCTGTCTCACCTTCTCCAGCATTACATGCCCCAAGTCATCTATACCCAAGGCGCCTAACTCTTCCTCTTCTTTCCTAGATAAATGAATGACCATCAGTCTTTCACCACGGTCATATACCTCATGCATCAGACGAGTCACACGAACTCGAATATTTTCTGTTTGCGTCGTCATCTAGGTCTCCACATAGTTTTGGCATGTCCCATAGAGCCCTTGAGTGGATTCGAACCACCAGCCTCCGCGTTCGTAGCGCGTTGCACGATCCGTCGTGCTGCAAGGGCAGGCTCACTCGCGATCAAGAAACCGAAGCGACTCGAAAGAGAGTGAGTCACGGCGCTCCATGCGGGTATCGATCCCGCTTTTCGACCTTGAGAGGGTCGCGACCTAGCCAGTAGTCGAATGGAGCCTCAAGTGAATTTATACCAGTTTAGCCTCTCGCCTAAACTTCGCTAAACCTCGTATACAGTACCCTCGGCAGGAGTCGAACCTGCACAAACCAGACTAGAAAACTGGGACCCTATCCATTAGGTTACGAGGGCAAGTTTCTGAACCCTGCTACGCCGCTTGATCCTTGCCTCCAGGCGCAGGGCGTCGCTTTTGTTCAAGCAGGAGACCGAGTACACGAGTTCTACCGGTAGGCGGGACCTAGTGTACTTAGCCCCCTTACCAGAGCGGTGCTTCTTCATCCTCGCTTGCAGATAGTTCGTGCAGCCAGTGTACAAGCTGCCGTCCGAGCAAGCGAGGATGTAGACGCACCACTCCTTCACTTGCCCCGCTTCGAGGCCCAAGCCTCCCGATAGGCGGGGTCGAACTTGTAGGCCGCAGCATGCCGGACGTGGCTGCTGGAGTGCTTCTCGAACTTCACCAGTATGGTGGGATCCACCGTCCTAGCGATGATCTCGAGAGCCTCCGCACGGGTGAGAATGCCCTTCGAGGCATTCTCCCGGCGGGTCTCTCGATTACGCCGCAGCTCTGCTATGTGAGCTTGGTCATTCCTCTTGTTTGATCTCACCGATACCTCCCGGGCCGAAGCCCTTCGTTGAAGCGTTTATCCCCTATCCTGGAGCTAATTTGAGAGCCTGGTGAGAATTGAACTCACCGCAGCCGGGTTTGCAATCCAGCTCCACCACCAGGTGGACTCAGGCTCATAGAGCGGATGATGGGAATCGAACCCACCTGAACTTGCTTGGCAAGCAAGCGCATCACCAGTCTGCCTCATCCGCAAACTTCCACACTAATCCCAAGTTCTCCAAGATTGCCTTGGTAAGAGTATGGAAGTCGAGGGCTCTGTGACGTGTACTGCCTTGAGTGTGGCTTCCCAGCTACGGCATATCTACTTCCTAGGATTCAACATGCCGAGGCCACACGTGCCTCACAGAGTGGTCGTGAGCTTCCCTCGGAGCGGGTGACCGGTAATGATCCGGTGTCCTCTGGGTGGAAACCAGAAGCTCTACCATTGAGCTACACCCGCTTACTTCTAGTCCATATCCTTTGCTGGTCTGAACCCTACACCCACTGGGAAGATGGGGATGTTGTCATCTGAGCGCTCTTGGTAACGAACGGTGAGCATCTTACCGATGCCGGCATGAGCCGTCTTCAGAAGCCTGGCTCGCTCTTCTTCATTGCCCCTGGGCCTCACCTCGAATGAGCGTCCGTCTTCCTGTACACATCTG
>MFGX01000123.1:11724-16207 GCA_001778455.1 Candidatus Fraserbacteria bacterium RBG_16_55_9
GTACTTGAGCACACCATCTTTGCCTGTGCTCCAGTCGACCACTTCGAACTCGTCGTCCTGGAACTGCTTGTACTTCAGCAGGTCGGGAGATCTGTGGGCTAGACGGTAGAGCCCCTCCTGGATGCGGATGATCGCTCCTTCGTAGCCTTCACTCACCCACTCGTTGTGGGTATTCTTCAGCGAGACCATGTCCGTAATGAGCACCGTCTCACTCAGCTGGATGTGCTCGACGCCCTTGTAGACCTTGAACCACGTCCTCAGCTCAGCAAGACGAGCCTTCCATTGGAAGCTGTCCGGCGGAATCCTGGTGCAGTCGTAGCAGACGAACTTCACCTGTAGCGATTCGTCAGTGTACGTCTCAATGTGATGGCGAATGGTCTGAAGGCTCATACCGTGGACATAGAGCTCGCCGTCGAGGCAGAAGCCGTCCATGAGCTTACCCCTCAACTCATCCTGCACGTGCGGCAGGGTGTAATCCTGCCACCGCGTGACATCAACCGAACGCTACCATCTGGCAGGTTGTAGGCCATGCAGCGCACGCCGTTGTACTTGGGCTGCACTGATACTGGGAACTTGAGCTTCTTCTGCCTCTTGTCGTCCAGTGGGTAGGCCAGCATCGGCTTGATGTTGAGGACCGACAGGGCCTCCTTGACGGAGAGCACGTACTTCAGCCGCATCTGCTTGTCGAACTTGGACTGAGCCTCGAGCTTGGCCTGTTCTTCTGGGTTGGTCTCGTTGGAGCGTCCGACGTTCTTACCTACGGCCTTGTACTTCTCCGTCTGTGGGCTATCCGTATTGAGCTGACCCCACTCGGTGCAGACGTTAGGGCCATCGGTCCAGATTTGCCAGTAGTTGATACTGCCGTTGGCAGTCTCTACGTATAGCTTTGGCCAGTCAATTTTCTTCATGTCTCTACACTCCTGCAGCTGCGGCATCATCTTTGACAGCTACCAACACCTCAGCGGCCTTCATCTGGTACTCCACCGAGGGATTGAACCTGCCGTTCTCAATGTTGGCGAGTGTGCCTCGGGCGATACGGAAGCCAGCACGTGTGAACCGGTCGGCCAGATTCACTTGTGTGAGGCCATAGATCTCACGCACTTTCCGCATTCGCTTACCCAACTCAGTGACAGAACCTGGTCTGACCTTCCTAGCAGGCGCTTCCACTTGCACGCCACAGATCGCACTGATCTCCTTGAAGGTCCTGTCCTTGATATCTTCTGCAGCTTTCCACGCTAGAGCGCAGATCTGCTCTTCGAACTTCTGCCACTCTTTTTCCATGGAGCCTCCAACGAGAATCGAACTCGTACCGGCACATTACCAATGTGCTGCTCGACCTTCGAGCTATGGAGGCAGGCTTCCGGTGAACAGGCGTGCTCACTAAAGGTTGCGAACCTCAACCTCGGGGTGGAGACGGAGGGAATCGGACCCTCATTTCCAGCTTGCAGGGCTGGCACACTCCCGTTGTGTTACGTCCCCGATGCTTTGGATCTCTCGTAGTGGAGCAGGCAATTGGCGAGAAGGAGTACCAACATGTCATTGATCTCCACGCCGATGGCAAGTCCGGATTGAAGCATGCCCACTGCGCCCTCCCATCCTGCCTTCGATACTTCTGGATGGATGGGGAATTCCTTCCACTCTTTTATCTTTGCTTCTAGATCTTCGTTCATGCCCTTCTCCTTTTCAAAGCTTTTTCACTGGTGAAGTACCACTCGATGAAGCCATCAATGACGCATTTTGGCCATTGAATATCCTCCCAATCAAAATCTATTTTCAACCAGGTCTTCCACGCCTTCTTGAGCTTCTTGATTCCCGGGCCATGCCCAGATAGGTGTAACCCATCATCATCCCGATGGAAGAACAGTAAGTCATACATACTAACGGAGAGAACCCAGAGACCTTCAGGTGGCTCTCTGCCATTTAGAGACACCAGTTTCAGGTAGTACTTCTTCGCGTCAAACTTCTTTTTCATGGCAGGCCGGTGGGGAATCGAACCCCATCCTGTAGATTTGGAATCTGCTTGGACACCATGTCCTCCGACCTAGTATCTATCAGCGCCTCGTACGGGAATCGGACCCGTCAGCATCGCCGTGACAAGGCGACCGCCTACCCAGCAGCGTCACGAGGCAAGACCCCTATGAGTTACCCCATAGGGGAGGGGCTAGCAGTTTCCTGCTTGCCTCCACCAAGCTGGTCTCCCAGCTGTGGAGATGCCGGGAATCGAACCCGGGTCCTCCAAGCTTCCAGATCATCATCGTTCACGTGTGTAGCCGATATATCCCTACCGGCTGAGTTGACGGATTCGGCCGTCACCTACTTCCCGTGTACTCCTCGCTCACCTACCCAGGACTTCTTGGTGAGCCAGCCCTTGTATTCACGCCAGCCTTGATACCAGGACTATCTCTCTAGGCTGACGGCTCACGCCACGAGGGCGAGAACGGACGCGTTGTCGTTCGCAGTTGGACGACCTGTTTTGAGGGACAGGCTCCCTTTACACGCAGATGATCCTTCTATCTCAGAGTCGAAACCAATCATCCCCTAAATCATTGGGTTAAAAGCCAGGAGGTCCTGGCCACATCTCAGCTTGCGCATCGACGTGACCAGGGCCTCCTGGTACAGCACGTCGGTGCCGGAGTGATTACTAAGTCAGGCTCAGATTCTTCTTCATTTTTTCCTCCTTTCTTAAAAGGCCAAGGGGCCTTCAAATCTATTATACCCCTAATGCTTGCGCTTTTGTAAGTTACATACCGTGAAGTACCCCCGGCGGGATTCGAACCAGCATATGTCCGCAAGGCGGACCCGGTTTAGGAAACCGGTGCCTATCCATTAGGCTACGAGGGCATCTCATCCAAATAACGCAAGCACTTCTCCTTGAGCGGACCTTGTTCCAAGACCTCCTGAGTCACTACCACTACCTTCATGTCGTCGTTGAAGAGCGTACGATCCACCGATCTCCTCAGCGCCTTCAACTGTCGACCGGACAAACTCATGTACTCTGGCACGCCTTCCAGGAGTAGAACTGCCCACACAGGCGCGTAATACTCGTAGTCGTACCGGTCCAAGACGTTAGCCGTAGCTCTGAACCCTACTTTGATGATTGGCCCCAGGCCGAGTTTGCGCATCACCTTGGCCCTCATGGGCGCGATCTTCACCATCCAGGAATTCACCGACCCTCCTTAGGGTGAGTAACGGGGATCGAACCCGCGTATCTGGAGCCACAATCCAGCGCCTTACCATTAGGCTATACCCACCATCACTGATGGTCGGGGTGGCAGGAATCGAACCTGCGTTGCATGCTCCCAAAGCATGCCGTCTACCATTGACCTACACCCCGAGCTAGCTGCTGACCTGTGCAGCCGCCAGCTTCACTGCTTTCTCTGCAAGATCCGGTGTCAGACGTACCACCAATCCCTTCTTCATGTTGGTCGTCGTACCATCATACCCAACCCGTCCATGGTTGGTGAACTCGATGGCAGCAAAGATCCAGTCGCCAGCTTCCCCAGTGAAAAACCTGGGCCTGATCTCTTCGGGAATCCCGGTAGCTTCACCAAGTTTCCAGCTTGCGGTCTCTAGGACCCGCTCTATCTCTTCCAGCAATTCTTTCATAGTCCCACAGTCTGGAATCGAACCAGCACCTCTCGGGCTTCAACCGAGCGCTCCTACCAAGTTAGCTGCTGTGGGGGTAAACGATGCCGGGAGTCGAACCCGGTCGAGCGTGAGCAGCCACCTCACACCGCCGACATCACCCCGCGTTGGCTAGACGCGTGGGTGTCGGCCACTGGATACATATCCCAGCCGGCGCCGTGCCTCATCTGGTATCCCGTGCGGGTTTCGATCCCGCTCCTGCACCTTGAAGGGGTGCCGACCTAGCCAGTAGTCGAACGGGACAAAGGTGTACCCCCCAAGCTGATGCCCTAGATAGGGCGAGGTACACCTAGAGCCACCATCGGGAGTCGGACCCGAACCTTTGGTTTACGAAACCAGTGCTCTACCTCTGAGGTATGGTGGCTTGGTACGGATGACGAGTCACGCGAGTTCGTATTACCAAGCGTTCGTATCGTATGCGCTTGCACCGTAGCTCCAGGGGCAGGATTCGAACCTGCGACGGGGATTGGTTACCCAACTGGTTAACAGCCAGCTCTCTGCTGCCGCTCGAGTACCCTGGAAAGCGAGACGTTTGAATCTCGAGGTGTCTCTGACCCCGCATTGCGTTTCCCCAGTTCCAGCTGAGGCAATGGAGCCGGCGTCGGGTACTGCCCCCGCTCACGAACGCTACAAGTGTTCGTTGTCTCTTAGACTCACCGGCAAATGGAGGTGACACTAGTCTTATACCTGGTACCACCTCCGCCTTTCACAGGAGAGAGCTGGGCTTCTGAGACAGGTGGTGCGGACCCGCGCCTTTGCAGACGTGACCACAAGCTCGCTGATGCTCAACCCAAGTCCTGCCAGCTTTTCAACGATCAGAGGCTTGTAGCCTCAACCG
>MFGX01000124.1:0-2696 GCA_001778455.1 Candidatus Fraserbacteria bacterium RBG_16_55_9
GTGGCAACGCAATTATTACGAGCACATCATCCGCAACGAGGACGAGTTAAACCAAATTCGCACGTATATTGCCGAAAATCCCTTGAGATGGGAGCTGGACGAGAACCATCCGAACCGTCTGCTGGCTCCCGATCAAGACCAGACGATCAAGTAGTCGGGGGAATGCCTCGGTGGGCTTCCCTCCCGGCGATTCAAAAAGGCTGTGAATAGATGCAGTTTTTCTCACGATCCTGGAGGGGATAGTTTCCTCGAAATGAGTGGCCAATGGAGGTTATGCGATTGTCAGCTTTTCGCTAGAGCCCTTGCAAAAGGTGATTGCGATTACATACTATAAGGACGGCTGTCTCATATAATCATCGCAGCCATTCTATATCGAGGTGAGTTATGACGCGCTATCGAGGATGCGTGAACCCACAACGCGAGGTGAGAGAAATGCAATCATACCATCATCAATTCAGAATAGGGGGGATCATATGGCTGATTGCAGCCGCAATATTCGCGCTGCTCCTGGGGAGTGCTCCACAAGCACTGGCTAACCACGGCGGACCCATCATCTACGTGGACATCAAAAACCCTGCAGAAGACGACCAAGACTGCGACTTTCATTTCAAGACTCTCAAGGCAGCGCTTACCAAATGCCCTCTCCAGGAGTATGGCACCATGATCGTCGATCCCGGGATCTATGAGGAAGGGTTACTCCAGGTCGACGTAAAGGGTTTCATCATAAAATCAAGCGGTGGTGCCCAGCGCACGAAGATCAACGGCTGCTTCAAGTTGAGTGGTAAGGAGGCTCAACTTCAAGGATTCGACATCAACGCGGCCGGATGCGATCAAGGCATCCTCATCGCCAATCGCGAGATCCGGATTCAGGAAAACATCGTTCATGAAGCGAAGATCGACGGAGTCGAGATCATGGGCACCAGCGACGCAGTCACCGTCGCCAACAATCGCTTCTTCAACAACAGCCGACACGGGATCTACGTGCATGAGGACAGCAGCCACGGGATCCAGATGATGCAGAACGAGGTCCAGAGCAACGGGAGCTCCGGGATCTTCTTAGAAGGGAATACCGATCGCTTCAACGTCTCCGACAACAACGTGAGCCTCAACCTCGGAGCTGGCATCCTGATCCTGGGCTCAGATGAGGGACAGATCAATAATAATAGGCTTTCGGCCAACCAGCTTGAGGGTCTCAAGCTGGATAAATCCAATGACAACGTGATGGTCAACAACACCATCACAGCCAACGGGCTCTTTGGCATCGCGATCGTGGGGGGCAACAACAACGAGGTACGCACGAATGAGCTCATGAGCAACCGAGCAGGTGGGGTAGCCCTGCGCGGCGATGGCGTGGCATCTCAGCGAAACACCATCGAGGCCAACAAGATTGAAGACAACACGCAATCGGGTGCTTCCGGTGTGCTTCTCGAAGGGGATGTCACCGGCAGCATCGTGCTCAAGAACACGATCAAGAGCAATAGCTTCGGCGTGCGCCTCACCAAGAGCCCCGTGGCCTCCGAAAGCGAGCCCAGTAACAACACGATCGACAGCAATGAGATTCGAGGCTCGGACGAAGACGGTATTCGTGTAGAGGCGAGCTTCGGTCTCAATCTCTTCCGCTCCAACCAGATTGCTGAAAACAACCGGGTTGGGATTCGCATCCTAGGCGGCCGCGGCAACGACGAGATCGCGGAGAATGTCATTCAAAACAACGGCGATGACGGGATTCGGATCGAGGAGAGCGACCGCAACACCCTGCGCGAGAACGAGATCGCACAGAACGGGGGCGGCGACGGAAGCGGTGGAGTCAACGACGGCGGTGGGATCGTGCTCATCAAGGCCAACTACGCTACGGTGAGCCGGAACACTCTTCGTGACGGCGAGGCCAACGGCATATTGCTCCGAGAATCGAACAATACCAAGATCTTAGAGAACACGATTGAGCGATATCAGCAAGACGGCGTCAACGGGCAGATGGTGGGCAATCTCTTGCTGGAAGAGAACCAGATCCAGACGAACCGCGAGCGGGGGGTCCACCTCAAGGACTGCTCGGCGACCGATCTCCAACGCAACATCGTCAGCGCAAACACTCTGGGAGGGGTCTTCTTCTCCAATTGCAAGGACGTGAACCTCCAGATGAGTGAGATCACGGATAACCTGCGCTATGGGCTCTGGGCAGAGAATAGCCAGGATGTGTCCGCGCGGCGCAACTGGTGGGGAGATCCGAAAGGCCCGGCGGGTGTATTCGAAGGCCGAGGGAATGCCGTGATCATGATTGGCGTGCAGGGCGGCAACAGCTTCCCGCTCGAGATCGATCAGATCGTGGACAGCATCCTGCCTTGGCTGACGGATCGATTGAATGAACAAGTAGAGAGCTCCGTGTCGGGCTTCTTGCTCCATGATTTTGGACCCGGCAAGGTCGATCTCGACGTCATGGATCGTGCGGATGTGCGCGTCTCCCTCTACAGCGTCGATAAGGAGGAGCGTGGCATCGCGATCCTCACGAAGTACACGAAGACGCTTCCTTCGGAGAACTCCCACTATCAAACCGGTTCCTTGTCCGGTGCCGTGAAGACGGTAGGTGTGCTCACCAACGGCTTTGGGTCGGGCACGGCTACGGTGGAAGTGGGGTTCACGGATGCCGAAGTGCCGAGCAACGTCAATAAGGCGAATTTGCGTCTCTTCTACTGGAATGG
>MFGX01000124.1:2710-3277 GCA_001778455.1 Candidatus Fraserbacteria bacterium RBG_16_55_9
GGTGATTCTGCCTGGCAAGAGCATGCAGAGCGTCAATCTCGTTGAGGGCGAGATCGACGTCAAGTTCCTGCGCGATGGGGTCATCATCGCGTTGGCACCCCAACAGACGTAATGGGGGAAGCACCCTCACACCCCGCGAGGGAGGGTCGTCCATGAGGTATCCAGAGCGAAGTAGGAGGTTGGCGGTCTGGTTCGGACTCTGCTGCCTCGCGGCTCTCACCTTGCTGCCGCTTCCGGCTTGGGCATCTCACAGTGGACCGGTCACCGTCGTTGATATCACGTCGTTGCCCGACGAAGACCAGGACGGGGATCGCCACTTTAAGACACTGCCAGCGGCGTTCCAGGGCGAACTCAATGCCTATGACACTATCCTAGTTGAACCGGGTCGATATGAGGGCGATCTGGAAATCCGCACCGAGGGGTTGATCTTACGCTCGACCGGTGGAGCCAGTCAGACGGTGATTGCAGGTCGGCTCACCCTTCGTGCCCGCAACGTGCAGATCGAAGGCTTTTCGATTGAGGGAAGCCCTGCAGGGCCAGCGGTGACCATCGTAGCCCAAGGTGCCA
>MFGX01000124.1:3338-4951 GCA_001778455.1 Candidatus Fraserbacteria bacterium RBG_16_55_9
AAGCCTCGCTGGTAGAGAACCAGATCTACAATCACTCTAAAGACGGCTTCGTCGCACGGGATGCCTGGAATCTTAGGCTTGAGAGAAATGAGCTACGGGGCAACGGTGGGCTCGGTATCTGGGTGGAAAACTCACGAGATCTGGCATTTGACAAGAATTCGATCACGTTCAATCAGCTGGGAGGGGCATGGCTGAAGGACTCCCAGCGCGCGACGTTTTCCAACAACACCATTCGTGACAATGCTCTGGTCGGCATTGCGCTGGAGAGCACTTCAGACTCTCAAGTGGAGGGGAACCAGCTCACCTCGAACGAAGCGGGAATCTTGCTCATCGGTGCCGTCAATAACCAGATTCAGGCCAACGAAATCCGTCAACATCACGTAGCGGGTCTTGTGCTCAAGAACGGAGCGCAAGGCAACTCGATCGAGAAGAACATGGTTCAAGGGAATCAAGGACGAGGTGGATCCGGTGTGCGTCTGGCTGGAAACGTATTCAGCAACCGCTTGGTGGACAATCACCTGGTGGACAACGGGGTAGGCCTTGTGCTCAGCATCAATGAGACCGGCGGCCCGACGAACAACGCCTTCGAGGTGAACGAGATTGCCCACTCGGATTGGGCGGGCGTGAGCATCGAAGCGGGCGCGAAGCAGAATCGATTCATTGGCAACGAGATTCACCAGAATCTCGAGGCCGGAATCGCGAGCTCAGGCGATGCGGACATCTTCGAGAAGAATGAGATTTACGGCAATGGAAAAGCTGGTGTGGTGCTCCAGCATTCGCGCGATGACCGGCTCGAAGCGAACCACATCTACGAGAACGGAGCGGAGGGTGTGCGTCTAGAATCCGCATCCAATTTGCTTTTGGCAAGCAACGAAATCACGAAGAATGTACGCGAGGGGTTACTGATCCATGCCGGTCAGCGTCTGAGATTATCCCAGAACACGGTGACCAGCAACGGCGGAAGTGGTCTGATCGCCCAAGACATTACGGATCTTTCACTGGAGAGCAACCGGATCAAGGACAACAGCGAATATGGGGTGCATTTTGCAGGCGCGCGCGATCTACTGTTGAAAGAGAACCAGATTGAAGCCAATGGCTCCGGTGGGGTCCGGCTAGAAGACGTAGCGGGCGCCGATTTCGCGGCGAACTATGTGACGGGCAATCTTCATTATGGGATGATGGTTTCGAACAGCCAAGATATTTCGGCTCGGCGCAACTTCTGGGGAGACGAGCACGGTCCTGCTGGGACATTCGCCGGGGCGGGGAACGCTGTAGTCGGTCTGCCTCTCGAGGACGTGACCCCTTGGCTACCCGCAGATCCCGATGAGCTGGTCCTAAGCTCCGTTTCGGCTCTCGTGATTGATTCACCGCGAGGTCCGCGCATTGAGTTCGACGCGAGCGATCGTCTCGGGCTCATCTTGGAGCTCTATCAACTCGGGCGTGGAGAGCCGGGGCACACAGAGTTGATATCCCAAGGGATTGTCATCGCGGCTCGCTATGCATCTCGCCCGGAAGGGGTTCCGCCTCTCGGGATGGAAATGATGTTCTACGCGTTGACTGTCGAAGGCATGGATGCAGGAACAGCTGAACTGACTGTCTTTTACGGTGAAGAG
>MFGX01000124.1:5038-5305 GCA_001778455.1 Candidatus Fraserbacteria bacterium RBG_16_55_9
CCGAAACTCCAGCGGGTCACCGGCGAGATTCGTGTGGACCAACTGGATGGTCGACTGATCGGATTGGGGATGTTCACTCAGCAGGAGCAGCTGCAATCCAGCTTCTTCCCGTGGACACAGAAAGGTGCTGGAGGTCGCTGGGTGGCCAGTTCCACGCTTCTCATCACTCCTGTGGCTCTACTCTTCTTTTACTTCTTCTACGTCCCGCGCTCCCGCTTCTGGGCAAAACAGGGAGCACTTAGGGGAAATCGACGGTTAGCGTGAAGG
>MFGX01000125.1:0-3754 GCA_001778455.1 Candidatus Fraserbacteria bacterium RBG_16_55_9
GGGGTTTCCCGCCTCGTCATTGACAGCGTGGATCTTCATCGAGGCGGGATCAAATCCTCCGGGGTAGACAGCATCCAACTGGCTCGGATCTAGATAGGGATTGGGCTCCCGATTGTAATTGGGGAGCAACAAAAAGTAGATCGAGTCTAGTGTGTTGTTCGAATCGTTGACATACTCCACCGTCTCGTCGCCGCTTAGCGTGTGTTGATTTGGGTTTAGCGTGACGTCCAGCGTATAGTGGCTAAAGACTGGCTCTGCAACTGCCATCATGCTCGTCCCGCAGAGAAGGCTGAGCGGGCAGATGAGTAGAATCCACCACCGTCTCACTCGTATCCCTCCTTGGTTGATCGGGCTATCTTAGAAAATACACGGGAGAAAATCAATGGAGCGCAAGGCAACGGGTGCTCACGTAGGCGCTTGAGAAGATGGAACAGCTTCGGGCAGTTTGAGCTTGACCTTGACGATCTCTCGGGCTGTGGCGCTCTCCACGGTAATCGTGACTCCATCGATGGCAACAGCACGCCCAGAGTGCGGAATCTCCTCCAGTCGCTGGGTGACCAGCCCCCCGATGGTGACTGCCCCGTCTAAGGGCAAACTCAGCCCCAACTCTTCATTGATCAGACTCAACTCCGTGTTACCATCGACTAAGAATTCCTTGGAGGAGAGCTGGCGAATGGGTCTTTGGGGTTGATCGTACTCGTCACCGATTTCTCCTACGATCTCCTCTAGGATGTCTTCGAGAGTGACGATGCCAGCCATGCTGCCAAACTCGTCGACCACGATCGCCATGTGCTTCTTGTTTCGCTGAAATTCGCGGAGCAAATCGTTGATCGGTTTGACCGTAGGCGTGAAATACGGTGGCCGGACGAGATCGCGCAACGTCACCTTATTCAAGCGCTCCCGGAGCCTGTTCATCTCCTCCTTGACGAGCGCCTGGTCTTGTAGAACGGCCTTGCAGGCAGGATCCATCCTCGGATCGACTCCGCGCCCCTTTGCTTGCTCTTCCATCTCTCTGAGTCTCTTTGGGAATTCTTCATGGAGCCGTCGCCGGTACTCTTCGAGCCTTTGTTTCTCCGAGTAGCCAAACCGCAACAGGTCCTTCGCATGGAGAACTCCAATCACGCTATCACGCGTACCCTCATACACGGGGTACCGGGAGTGGCCCTCACGAGCAATGATTTCCCGTATCTGGGCCAGTGGAGTATCTACGGCGATCGAGACGACCTCGGGGCGCGGGACCATGACCTGCCGCACGACCAAGTTGTCGTACGCCAAGATCTTCCAGATCATTCGCTCTTCTTGCTCATCCAGTAAACCATGTTCCTCCGCCGCCTCCAACAGGAACTTCATCTGATCCTCACGTACAGGAACAGGCTTTCCAGCGCCTTCGACAACGCGCAGACGGAGAAGTCGTCGGATTCGTAGAGCAATCCCGTTGGAAAGGGTGATGACGGGTAGAAGGGGTCGAATCAACCAGAAGAGGGGACGAAGCATGCGTAGCATCCATGCACTGATCTGGCCTCGTACGACGTGCTTCGGAAGAAATTCCCCAAGCACGATGAGATAGAGCGCCGCAAAGAAGAACGCCAGAAGAACTTTCGGAGCCGGTTCCATCTGGGGAAAGAGTTTAAAGGTAAGGCCCGTGACGAGGACACCCGCAGCGGCAATTGTCAAATCTGCCGCCAGCGCGAGTGCCGTTACGATAAGCTGTGGAGTGTCCAGCAGGATTTGAAGCAGCCGGCGGTGCTGGGGATGTTCCTTGAGCAGAGCCGTCAGGCGAACCCTGCCTAAAGAGGCGACAACGATCTCAAAGGCCGTAAACAGATTCGATAACAGAGTAAGAATCGCCAACAATAAGAATCCTATGAAAGGATCCATCGATTGCAACACCTCAAACCCATTCTAAGAACCGGAAGAGTCTTTTGCAAGGGCTGAACCCCTCGAGTATGCTAGTGCTCTGGCCTGCGAAGGAGGGTGAGTGAGATGGAGGTAGAGGAGATCAAGGCTCTCGTCGAACTCTTTGAGCGCTCCACGCTTACGGAGCTCCTGCTCGAGCGTGGGGAGACCCGGCTGCTCTTAAAGCGCCAAGCGCCTGGAGGCCCAGTCCAAGCCTCCATAAGCACAAGCTCTCCCCCTTCCGCAGCAGCCGCACCTGCGAAGCCGATGGATGCCAATGCGCCTCTTCCCACGAAAGCAGAGCCGCTACCCCTTTCAGGGTATATCATCAAGGCACCCCTCGTCGGGACTTTCTTTCGCCGACCTTCTTCCGACGAAGACCCGTACGTGGAGGTAGGTGACCGCGTTGAGGTGGGAACCACATTGTGCCTCATCGAGGCTATGAAAGTCATGAACGAAGTCCGAGCAGAGCGAGCCGGGACAGTGAAAGAGATTCTCGTTGAGAACGGAAAACCCGTGGATTATGGACAAGCGCTAATGGTCATTGAGCCGATGGCAACCTAGCATGTTCAAGAAGATTCTCATCGCCAATCGAGGCGAAATCGCCCTACGGGTGGTCGAAGCTTGCCGCCAGATGGGCATTCGCTCGGTGGCCGTCTTCTCCGAGGCCGACCGAAGTTCACTCCACGTCAAGCTCGCGGACGAAGCGTACTGTATCGGGCCTGCGGAAGCGAGATTGAGCTACCTTAATCTCGCGGCAATCATGAGCGCCGCAGAGATCTCGCAAGCGGAGGCAATCCATCCGGGCTACGGCTTCCTGGCGGAGGACCCGCACTTCGCCGAAGTCTGTGAGGAATCGAAGATCAAATTCATTGGCCCCAGTTACCGCGTCATGCAGCTCAGCGGCGATAAGTTAGCAACCAAGCGAGAACTGGCACAGGCGGGGTTGCCCATCGTGCCGGGGACAGAGGGATTGAAAACCGAGGCCGACGCCAAGGAAGCCGCACAGGCATTGGGGTACCCGCTCGTCATCAAGGCGTCGGCAGGCGGTGGAGGTAGGGGCATACGGCTGGTGCGCGAAGAATCGGAGCTTGTCCAGCACTTTCACGCTGCACGGCGCGAGGCTGAAGCAGCCTTTGGCATCGCCGATGTTTACCTCGAGAGATACTTGCAGGAAGCCAGGCACATCGAGGTCCAGGTCCTGGGTGATGAGCACGGCAACGTAGTCCACTGGGGAGAGCGGGAGTGTTCCATCCAGCGCCGCTATCAGAAATTGATCGAGGAATCCCCAGCCGCGAGTCTCCCTTCCAAACTCCGCGATTCCATTCTGGTAGCCGCTCTCGAAGCGGCGCGAGCTCTCGATTACCATAATGCTGGCACTGTGGAGTTCTTGGTCTCCGGCAAAGAGTTTTACCTCATCGAGGTCAATGCCCGAATTCAAGTGGAGCACCCCGTCTCCGAGATGCGCACCGGAAGAGATCTCATCGCGGAGCAGATCAAGATCGCCGCCGGAGAGCGCCTGGGTTACTCGCAAGACCAGATCAAATTGAAGGGACATGCCCTCGAATGCCGGATTAACGCAGAAGATCCATCCCGAAACTTCATGCCGTCGACGGGACGCTTACAGATCAGGAGTTGGCCGGGCGGTCCAGGTGTTCGCATCGATTCTCATATCTCAAACGATACGGAGATCGGTCCCTATTACGACTCCCTGCTTGCCAAGGTGATCACCTATGCAGACGACCGAGAAGCCGCGCGCGCGCGCATGGTGGGCGCACTTCGTCGACTGGAACTTGAGGGATTGGCGACCACCCGAGATCTCTGCATCGAAATCTTAGAGCAT
The DNA here is from genome assembly GCA_001778455.1 of Candidatus Fraserbacteria bacterium RBG_16_55_9. GTDB lineage: Bacteria > Bipolaricaulota > Bipolaricaulia > RBG-16-55-9 > RBG-16-55-9 > RBG-16-55-9. The sequence continues at coordinate 3,740 of MFGX01000125.1, forward strand.
CCTCTGTTCATCTCC
>MFGX01000125.1:3872-5992 GCA_001778455.1 Candidatus Fraserbacteria bacterium RBG_16_55_9
CAGCGCTCAAACGCAAGGGAAAACTTACCGAAACAGACTTGGACGAGGGTCTGCGGGAAGTCCGCCGGGCGCTTCTGGAAGCGGACGTCAACTACAAAGTGGTCAAGCGGTTTGTCGATGACGTGCGTACCAAGGCCTTAGGACAAGCTATCACGGAGAGCCTCAACCCAGGACAACAGATTATAAAAATCGTGCGAGATGAGCTGACAGCGCTCATGGGCAAGGAGAAGGCAGACCTTAGCACCAGCCAGCGGCCTGCCGTCTGGATGGTGGTCGGACTCCAGGGCTCGGGGAAGACCACGACCGTGGGAAAGGTAGCCAAGCATTTCTCACGCCAGGGCAAGCGCCTGCTCCTTGCCGCTACGGATATCCGGCGTCCCGCGGCTATCGAGCAGCTCAAACAGCTCGGATCCCAGTTGACCCTCCCCGTGTACGCTCAAGGAAAGACCCCCCTAGAGATCGCTCAAGGATCTCTAAGCCAAGCCAAACAACAGATGGTGGATATTCTCGTTCTGGATACGGCAGGCCGGCTCCAGATGGATGAAGTTCTCATGGAAGAGCTCGCCGAGATGAAGGGCAAACTCAACCCCAGTGAAATCCTGCTCGTAGCCGATGCCATGACCGGCCAAGAGGCTGTCGCCATCGCGGAAGCGTTTAACGCGCGCTTGGGGCTCACGGGGATCATCCTCACCAAGATGGACGGAGATGCCCGAGGCGGCGCCGCCCTCTCCATGGTGGAAGTGACCGGGAGACCCATTGTCTTTTTGGGAGTGGGTGAAAAACTAGACGACCTGGAGTCGTTCCATCCGGATCGCCTTGCGCAGCGGATCTTAGGCATGGGGGATGTGCTAGGCCTGATCGAAGAAGTCGAGAAGAAGATCGACACGAAGAAGGCGGAGGAATTCGCTAAGAAACTTGAAAAAGAGCGCTTTACGCTGGAAGATTTTCAGCAGCAGCTGGAGCAAGTCCGCAGTCTCGGCCCTCTGGACAAGCTGCTCGAGAAGCTGCCCGGAGTCACGGGGATCAAAGGCCAAGTGCAGATTGACGAACGCGAACTCGTGAGAGTGCAAGCGATCATCAACTCGATGACGCTAGAAGAGCGGCGTCATCCAGAAGTCTTGAATGCGAGCCGCAAGAAGCGAATCGCCCGAGGCTCCGGAACCCAAGTGAGTGACATCAACCGAGTTCTGAAACGCTTTGAGGAAGCCAAGGCCATGATAAAGAAGATGAAGAGGATGGGAGGGCGACTTCCCCAAGGCGGCTGGCCGTTCTAAATTCTAAAAGGTATACTCTATAAAAGCGCTTGATTTCTTGAATCATTTAGCAACGAAAGGAGCAATCATGGCAGCGAAGATTCGACTGAAGCGAACGGGTCGACGAGGGCAGGCTTCCTTCCGACTGGTCGTCGTGGATGAAGACAAACCGCGAGACACATGGGTCGTCGATGATCTGGGGGCGTACAATCCGCGCACAGAGGAGCTCTCTGTGGACAATGGACGCGCTCTTACGTGGCTGAAACTAGGCGCTCAGCCCACGCAGACGGCACGCATGCTGCTTTCCAAAGTCGGCCTGATGGCACAGCTTGCCAGCCAGAGGCGTAGCTCTGCGCCTTCGCCATAAGCTCAGGCTCTAGCATGAGTGCGCTGCGGGACCTGCTGGCGTACTTGGTTCATTCTCTGGTGGATGACCCTCAGAGGGTCCAGCTCGACTGTGTGGAGACTCTTGAGGTGAGCATCTTCTACGTACGGGCCAACCGAGGAGACGTGGGCAGGATCCTGGGCAAACAGGGCCAGACCATCGAAGACATCCGGCGGGTCATGGAAGCCGTCGCAGCCCGCCTGGGCCGCGAAGTGATCATTGACATGGTAGACCAATCCAAGCGTCGCTCTGGCCGCCGACGCTCCCCCGCTTCCAGCTAGTCTGACATGCGAGTGGATATCGTCACGCTCTTCCCAGAGTTGATTGAGCCTTACTTTGGAGCAGGATTGCTGAAAACAGCGCGAGAGCGCGGCATTCTCGAGATTTACGTTCACCAGCTGCGGGATTACACAGTGGACAAGCACCACCAAGTGGACGATCGCCCGTACGGCGGCGGGCCAGGGATGATCCTCAAGCCAGAT
>MFGX01000125.1:6025-14083 GCA_001778455.1 Candidatus Fraserbacteria bacterium RBG_16_55_9
GCTGCCTCAACCAACCCGCGTGGTTCTCCTCTCCGCGCGTGGGAAGCTCTTTCGGCAGGCCATGGCCCGAGAGCTTTCGACCGAGGGATCTTTGATTTTACTCTGCGGTCGCTATCAAGAGATTGATGAGCGGGTCACGACGCTGGCCACCGATGAGATCTCCATTGGCGATTACGTCTTAAGTGGTGGAGAACTGCCTGCACTCGTCGTAACGGAAGCGATCTGTAGGCTGGTCCCGGGCGTGGTCGGAAATCTCGAATCCTTGGAAGCCGATTCATTCGCTGCGCAAGGTCTTCTGGGCCCACCGCAGTATACCCGGCCCCCCGACTTCCGGGGTCTTGCGGTGCCGGATGTGCTGCTCGCCGGCGATCACGCCGCCATCGAACGCTGGCGAGGGGATCAAGCCATAGAGAAGACGCGCAAGAACCGACCGGATCTACTCAAATAATGGGGAATCTCTACATTGGCCTGGTGCACTATCCCGTATTCAGTCGTGAGGGTCGGGTCGTGGCCACGGCCATCACGGGGCTCGATATCCATGATTTGGCGCGCAGTGCTCACACGTACGGAGTGGTGCACTACTATGTGATCACGCCGCTGGCATCGCAACGCGAGATTGCCGAGCGAATCCAGCGATACTGGTTAGAACTCAAGGAGTTTGATCCCACTCATCGTACGGAGGCCTTGCAACAAGTGATCATAGTTGCTACTCTTGGAGACAGCTTACTTCAAGTGACGGCCAAGGAAGGGGTCAGGCCTCTCACAGTAGGAACCTCAGCTCGACATCTAAGCAAAGATCAGATCAGCTATGAGGAGCTGAGGAAGCGCGTCGAGCAAGAGCGTGAGCCTGTGTATCTTATATTCGGCACAGGCTGGGGTCTGGCCAACGAAGTCATCGAGCGAGTCGATGCCCTGTTGCCTCCGATCTTGGGGCCAGGGGAGTACAATCACCTCTCGGTGCGTGCTGCCGCGGCAATCACGCTGGATCGCCTGCGCGGCCGCCGCGAGTGAAACAGGAGCGAAGCCCATGCATCGGAAGATAGTTGCTCTCCAAGAAGAGCTTCACGGGATTAGTTCGACACAGAGGGATAAGTTCCCTGCGTTTCGTCCGGGGGATCTCATCCGCGTTCATGAACGAATTACAGAAACAACCGGAGAAGAGAGCAAAGAGCGAATTCAGGTCTTCGAGGGGATCGTCCTACAAATCCGCGGTCGCGGCGCCTCGAGGATGCTCACCGTGCGTAAGGAGTCATTCGGGATTGGAGTCGAGAAGATCTTCCCGCTGCACTCTCCCAAAGTGGCTCAGATCGAACTCGTCGAGAAACGACGCGCGCGTCGCGCCCGCTTGTTCTATCTAAGACGCCAGAATACACCATAAAATCGGAGCCATGCCCGAAGAGCTCGAACGCACACCACCCGAAGAGCAAGAAGCCGTGCCACATCAGGAACAAGGGGCTCTTCCAGAACCTTCGCCAGAGCCTTCTCGCGCAAAGCCTTTTCTCTCGCGTCTCCTGAACGGACTCCGGATCCCCACCAGCCCCGGAGTCGATTGGACGCTGGATTGGCTGCAAGTGATCCTCATCGCAGGCCTGCTCGCCTGGGGCACCATGAGCTTCGGCATGGTCCGGATGCGCGTGCCCACGGGTTCCATGATCCCCACGATTCAAGAAGGTGACAGCTTCTTTGTTGACAAATTCTCCTTTCTCTTGGGCGTTAAGAAACCCCAACCTGGGGACATCATCGTCTTCTGGCACACGGAGAGCGGACGCACGTGCCGCTCAGGATTTCAGCTCGGGCCCTGGGAGTGGCACTGGGGTGGCCCGAAGCCCTGTCGAGAACGTTACGTGAAACGTCTGATCGCTGTAGGAGGCCAAACGGTCACCATCCGTCAAGGGAAGATCAACATTGACGGGCAGTTGCAGACGGACCCAGCTTTCGCCCGCGATTACGTCTGCAGCAATGCCGAGCCCCGGGAGCCCACCTTGCGGTCGCCGGAAGGATGCAGCTGGACCGTTCCCGAGGGCCATTACTTCGTTTTGGGAGACAACACCACAAACAGCTCCGACAGTCGCTATTGGGGATTTGCAGATGAAAGAGACTTCATCGGCGAACCGTTCCTTCGGGTCTGGCCTCTGGCCCATATCGGCTTTATGAACGGGTATCTTGGCAGCCCTCCTTAGCACGTCGCCCCACTCACGTCAGCAATAAGACTCGGTCAAGGGACAAATGGCCTTTCCTGGGGAAGGCTTTTCCCTCTATCTTGATCGCGAAGAGACCCTGAGGAGGGTGATACGGTCGTGAGAGGATTAGTGACACGTTGGACATTGTTGGTGTTCGTCCTGTTGCTTACCGGGGCCAGTGCACTGACACGCGCAGACGGCCCCGTCGTGAGCTCCCCTGGCGTCTTTACGGATGTTCCCGCCAGCCACTGGGCAGCAGAAAACTTGAAGTACCTGCTCGATCGAGGAGTCATTCAGGGCCTACCGAACGGTCAGTTCCAAGGGGATCGCTCTCCCAGCCGATATGAGGTAGCTACGCTCCTCAGTCGCGCTCTGCACTATGTGGAGAAGGATGGCCCGATCTCACAGCAAATTGCACCCGACGATCTGAAAGTCTTACAAGACTTGATCTTCAAGATCTCCGATCGACTGCAACAAATCGGCAGCGAAGTGGACGGCATGAAGAACACCAACCCGCAGATGGACCCGGACCTGGCCGAGCGCATCAAGAACCTGGAAACGCAATCGAAAGAGATCCAGGACCTTCGCACTCAAGTCCAGCAAGATCAGCAGACGATTCGCGATCTCAAAAATCAAGTGACGCAGTTCCAGATTAAGGCCTCAACGACTTCGGAAGAGGCAGTAACGCAGATGAATCAGCAGATCTTGGCCAATCGCATCATTGGCATCGCCGCGCTCCTGTTTGCGGTAGTCGGGATCGCCCTAGCCACTTTGCGATGAGCCTTATCGCTTCTGCTGGGTCTTGCGCGAAACGATGATCTCGTCGATCAGGCCGTATTTGAGGGCCTCTTCCGGATTCATGAAGAAGTCCCGATCGGTATCCTCATTGATCTTCTCCAGGGGTTGCTCTGTATGCGTAGTGAGGATGTAATTGAGCCGTTCGCGAGCTTTGATCAACTCCATTGCCTGGATTTGGACGTCCACGGCCTGGCCTTGGGCTCCACCCATGGGCTGATGGAGATGGATGCGTGAGTTGGGAAGAGCGAGGCGCTTGCCTTTGGTGCCCGCGCAAAGCAGTACCGTCCCCATGCTTGCTGCCTGGCCCACACAGATTGTGGAGACGTCACAGCGGACATACTGCATCGTGTCATAGATGGCTAGGCCGGCAGTGATGACGCCTCCAGGGCTGTTAATGAAAATCTTTATGTCCTGTTCAGGATTCTTGGCTTCCAAGAAGAGCAACTGAGCTAAAACCAGGTTGGCGGAGTGATCATCAATCGGGCCCTGGAGGAAGACAATTCGATCCTCCAGCAGCCTGGAATAGATGTCGTAACTGCGCTCATATTGTCCAGTGCGGTCGATCACAAAGGGAATGAGCTGCTGGCGTGGTCGTTCCATCTAGTCCTCCTGTTCCTCTGGCTGCGGATCACGGGCCTTGCCACGCGCCTGCTTGGGTTTGTTCGGAGATCTTTCGATTACCTCTGCCTTCTCGACCAGAAAATCGAGCGCTTGCTGGTTCTCGCGATCCTGACGGAGCCCCTCTAGCCGGCCCTCGCGTTCCAAGAGCGCTTTGAATTTCACCAGGTTCGTCCCACGACGTTCTGCCTCTTGCTGGATGAGTTCCTCGAGCTGTTTGTCACTAATCTCGATCTTCTCTTTCTTCTTGATGGCTTGAAGCACCCGATCCCGCTTGAGGCGCTGTTCGATGACCTCCCTTAGCTTAGCTGACTCCTCCTCCGAGAGCTCACGGCCGCCTTTCCGAAAGACTTCTCGTTCTTCTTTGAGTAGATCATCAACAAGGCGTGCGGGGACCTTCACTTGGCTCCGCTCTACCACAGCGTCCAAAAGAGCGATCCTAAGCTCTTGCTCGTGATCTTGCTTGTGGCGCTCCTTGAGCTTTTCACGAATATCCTCTTCCATGGACTTTGTGTCCTTGTGGCCCAGGGTCTTGGCAAGTTCCTTCCTATCGGGAAGTTCGATGCGCTTGATCCCATCGATGGTGACCTTCAGCTTGCTCCCTTCTGAAGCGTCGATCTCCAGAGTCTCTCCCGTTCGCTTACCGAGGAGGGACGCTGTCCATCCCTCGGAGCGCGCCTGGATCTCGCGAGTCTGGCCTCCCCGTTGACGGATCACGATGACGTCATCCGCTTCCACAACGGCTGTGCGTGGCTTGGGCACAAGGGTCGCATGCTCTACTCGAAGCTCTTCTACCACGCGATCGACCTCTTTGGGGGTGACTCGCCGCTTGGAGGGCGCTTCCACTTTCAGATCGGAGTAATCGGGAACCTCCACTTCAGGAAAGACCTCCACATCGATTTCAAATCGGAAGGGTTTTCCCGCTTCAAATTCCACGATCCGCGGCTCTGGTCGCGATGCAGGTTCGATCTTATGCTCCGAGAGCGCCTGCGGGAGATATGTCTCGAGCAACTCTGCTTTGGAATCCTCGTAGAGAAAATCCTTTCCGAAGCGAACCAGAAGAAACGCGCGGGGAATGTGTCCCTTGCGAAATCCCGGGAGCTCCAGAGTCCGCACCACTCGACGATACATCTCTTCGAGTTTCTGCTCTACTACATCCAGGGGGACCTCCACCTGGATGACACACTGGGTCTTACTCTTCTCTTGCATTGTGGTTTTCACGTGCGAATCCCCTCACTCAGGTGATTATTATACGCCCTGAAACCGATCCGAGCCAGCAAGGACATCAGCCGCCGGGAAGAGTCTTACGGACAAGCTGCGTGAGGAAGCGATTGAGCGGCGTGGGAACCCCCAAGCGCTGGCCTTCTCGCGCGATGGCACCGTTGATGTACTCGATCTCTGTTCTCTTGCTGCGGTGCCTGTCCTGGAGCATCGAGGAGAGATTTTGCGCTGTGGCTTGACAGATGCCCTCCACGCGCTGAAGTGCTTCTTCCGTGGAGAGAAGGACACCATGAGCGGCCACGACGGGGAGGGTCTCTCTGACCACATCTTCTGTGATGGCTCTCAACGCAGGATCTTCCATCAAAATGCCGTTCCGAATGTCAAAGAGTGTCGTCAGCGGGTTGATGGCCGCATTGATGAGCAACTTCTCCCACACCCAATGGTGTATTTCCGGTTCGTAGTAGGTTTCTATGCCCGCTTGGTTGAAGACCTCCACAATCTCGCCAATCTTCTGATGAGTTGAGGAACCCATGGGACTAAGATACCCGAGTCGAGTCGGACCGCGACCGGCCCAGTGAATGATCCCGGCTTCGACGAGTGTCGCGCCCTGGGCCGTTACACCTCGTAGAATCTGACCCTTCGGCAGGTAGCGGGCAAGAATCTCTTCTTGGCCAACCCCGTTCTGCAGGCTGAGCACCCAGCTGCCGCTCCCCACCAGCGGCAACGCATCTTGAATGGCCTGCTCTGTGTCGTACGCCTTGACAAAGATTCCCAGAAGATCTATGGCCCCGCGGATCTCCCTGACATCGGAGACGGCGGGAACGGAAATGGTCTGCCGGGCACCCTCCACTTGCAGAGTCAGTCCTCGAGCGCGGATGGCATCCACATGCTCAACAAGGGAGCAATTATAGAGCCAGACTTGTTGGCCGCTTCGGGCGAGCAATCCTCCGAACAAACTGCCCAGAGCACCTGATCCGATGATGGCGATTCTCATACGCTGTCAAGGAGCAAGCTTCTTGAGCACATCCTCTGGCATGGAGAAGCTATGCTCTTCGACCGTTGGGAATTTCTTAGCTTTAACGTCTTCTTTAAACGCCTTGAGAGCCCCCTCGATGGTGCTGCTCAGATCCACGTAGCGCTTCGCAAACTTAAGAGATAGCCCCGAGAGCCCTAAGACATCGTGCGTCACGAGCACTTGACCGTCGCAGTAGGGCCCAGCGCCGATGCCCATGGTCGGGATCTTCACACTCTTCGTAATCAGTTCGGCCAAGGGCCAAGGGATCTTCTCCAACACGATGGAGAACGCCCCAGCTTCTTCTAAACTGCGCGCATCCTTGAGCAGTTCACGCGCGCGTTCTTCGTCGCGACCCTGCACGTGGCCTGCCCCACCGAGCTGAGAGGCCCTCTGCGGCGTAAATCCGATATGCCCCATCACGGCAATGCCTGCACGCTCCAGGGCCTTTACGCGTTCCGCCATCTCCTCTCCGCCTTCAAGCTTGACCGCGTCCACTCCGGCTTCCTTGAGGAATCGCCCTGCGTTTGTAATGGCTTGCTCATGGGAGACGTTGAAAGACAAGAACGGCATGTCCCCAATGAGAAACGCCCGCTTGAGCCCTCGGCGAACAGCCTTGGTGTGGTGAAGCATCTCTTCCAATGTCACAGGAACCGTGGACTCATAACCCAAGACGTTGTTTCCGACGGAATCCCCAACGAGCACGACCTCGATGCCCGCGCGATCCATCAGGACCGCCGTCGGGTAGTCGTACGCGGTGAGCATGGTGATCTTCTCGCCCCTCGCCTTCATCTCGAAGAGCTGCGGAATCGTGATCTTCTTGTCCGTAGCCATAACGATCGCCTGGCGTAATCTTAGGATTTCCGTTGGGTTTGTGCAATTCTTTCTTGATCTGGTAAGCTTCCTCTGGGTGATTCGCCTGGTCTACGCGCAGCGAGTGATTGATATTCACGTTCATATTCAACCCTGGCAGATGCTCAAGCCAGAAGTCTTGGCTCTTTGGAAGCGCTATTACCCAGACTTTGACCATTTACTCACATTGGCGAAAGACCCCAAGGCATTCTTGAAGTTCATGGACAACGAGGGCCTGGAGCGCGCCGCTCTCGTCAATTACGTCAGCCCAGATGTCATGGGGTTCACGAGCGGTGTCAACGAGTTTGTCTCGAAGTACTGCCAAGTCGCTCCGGATCGATTGATCCCGGTAGGCTCACTCCACCCACAGCATCTTACGAACCCCGAAGCTCAAATGACCCATCTGATTGAGGAACTCGGCATAAAGATCATAAAAATCCATCCGCCCCATCAGCTCTTCTACCCGAATGACTACATCAACCAGATCGAAGCTCTCGCTATCATCTACGAGCAAGCACAGAAACACGGTATCCCGGTGATGTTCCACACAGGGACGTCAATCTTTCCGGCAGCCAGAGTCAAATACGGCGACCCGCTCTGCCTCGACGACGTGGCCATTGATTTCCCAAGACTGAAAATCATATTGGCGCATGGAGGACGGCCCCTCTGGATGAACACTTCTTTCTTTCTCCTCCGACGGCATTCTAATGTCTTTCTGGACATCTCGGGAATCCCGCCCCAGAATCTCTTGACGTATTTCCCGCGCCTGGAAGAAATCGCGCACAAGACGATGTTTGGGAGCGATTGGCCGGGACCAGGCATCAAGAGCATTCGAGCGAATATTGAGAGTTTCTTGGGGCTGCCCTTATCACCACAGGTCCAACGAGCCATTCTCTTTGATACCGCCGCGAAGTTGCTGGAAGTGCCGTAGGATCAGAAATGCCTGAAACGACCTTCTTCCACGACTTGGCTTTCGTGCTGTTGGCCGCCTTAGGCGGAGGCTTCGCCGCTCATCTGCTCCGCTTACCGCTCTTTCTTGGCTACATCGTGGGCGGCGCGCTCATTGGGCCATTCACTCCCGGCCCTCAAGTTTCCGAGCCCCGTTTCATTGAGCAACTGGCAGAAATTGGTGTCGTACTCCTCATGTTCACCATGGGCTTGGAGTTTTCCATAAAGGAGCTGTTGCGCGTACGAGGCGTCTCGCTAGGCGGAGGACTTCTGGGGATGTTGGCCCTGATCGGGATCTTCTTGCTCTTAGGGAATCGCTTTGGGCTCTCGTTTGACGAATCGCTCTTCCTCGGAGCAGCGATCTCGGTCAGCAGCACCATGGTGATCGCCAAGCTGCTTATGGAGCGAGGAGAGCTCAACTCAGAGCAC
>MFGX01000125.1:14107-14850 GCA_001778455.1 Candidatus Fraserbacteria bacterium RBG_16_55_9
CTCGTAGAAGATCTGGCGATGGTGGTATTGCTGGTCTTGCTTCCTGCGATCTACCAATTGCAGCACCTGGATCTCATCACGGTGGCTCTGGCTCTACTCAAGGGATTGGCAATCCTGATGCCGGTGGTCTTTCTCGCAACACGCACGGTGCCTCCCCTCATCGATCGAGTCGCGCGTACGCGTAATTTTGAGTTGTTCATCCTGGTAACGCTCGTTCTCAGCCTGGGCACAGCTGTGGCCACAGCCCAGCTCGGCCTCTCGCCGGCTATGGGAGCGTTTCTTGCCGGGCTGATCATCGGCGAGTCCGACTTTGTTCATGAGACACTGGCCCGCATCCTACCTCTTCGCGACCTGTTCGTAGCGCTCTTCTTCGTCTCGATCGGAATGCTCATCAATCCGGCGATTATTCTGGAAAATCTGCCTCTGCATGCACTTCTTGTGGGCCTAGCGGTGGCAGCCAAGGGACTCATCCGCGGCCTGTTCGTCTATCTGTTTCGCTATCCTCTGCGGGTGGCATTTCTCGTGGCCTTGGGATTCACGCAGATTGGAGAATTTTCCTTCGTGCTAGCCCGGCTGGGCGTCAACCTCGGCGCGATCTCCTTTGCGAATTACAACGTGATTTTGGCCACGGCGCTCTCATCGATCTTCATCAGCACCTTCCTCTTTCGCTTACGCCATCCCTGGTGGGCACGACTCAGCACACGATTCCCGGGTATCGAGCCGTTGCCAGAGGAGATACCCCT
>MFGX01000125.1:14934-16237 GCA_001778455.1 Candidatus Fraserbacteria bacterium RBG_16_55_9
AAGTTCAGAATCCCTCAAGTCGTCATCGAAGCGGATCGCCAGATCCTGAGACACCTGAAGGATCGCGCCGTTCCCGTGATCTATGGGGATGCGGCCAACGAGCGCGTCTGTCGCGCAGCCCATCCGGAAAGAGCAGCACTGGCCGTGATTGCGCTCCCCGATGCGTTCCATGCACGACAGGCCTTCCAGAGCTTGAAGCGCTTGAACTCGGATCTTCCGATCATCGCCCGAGCCCATTGGGATGAAGAGCGAGAGGAACTCTTCCGCGAAGGCGTCACAGAAGTGATTCAGCCTGAATTTGAGGGCTCCATTGAGATGATTCGCCATGCGTTGGCCCATGTGGGCGTGCCGGCGCTCGAAATGGAAACGCATCTACACGAGCTGCGCCAGCAGCGCTATAGCGTGATGCTACAGGAATGGCTCCACCGAGAGGCTCCCACTGCGCGCCTCCAGAAGATCCAAGAGCTCGAGATCGCAGAAGGGGGCGCATTCGCCGGCTCCAGTCTACGCGGTTGTAAAGTCCGTGAGCGGACAGGTGTCTCGGTGATCCAAGTGCGCCACAAGAACGGTGAAGTCACGTCCAACCCTGCACCGGATACCATCCTAGAAGCCGGGGATCGAGTCGTCGTCATGGGTGCCCCCAGCCAATTGATTGCATTCATCGAGATGAACCAGCCGTTGGACTCGCCCTCTTAACGACGGCTTACGATGAGTTCATGACGATCGGAGTCTCTGGGTTGTCCGATGCGAAGCGCACCAATGGGGACGCGTCCGACCACGCCTACCACACATTCGCAGCCATTGACCACCATCGTGACGAGTTGCTCCACCTTAAAGTGCTTGTGTTGGAGCAAGTTGGCCACGATCGCGGGTTCGTAGCTACTGATCCACGCATGGCGATCCCTACCCATGAAATGAATCCCCGTTTCATTCTCTTTCGGTGGAATCGTAGGATCCAAGCAGATGGGCTGTCCCTTGTACTTGCGCTTGATGGTGTATGTGCTTGATTGTTTCTTCACAAGAGTCTCCCCACTCGCTAAATCTTAGCAACTCTTGGGGGAAAATCAACCTTTCAGCCTCTTCCGGTCGCATCGACTTGAGTTCCTATGCGCGATATGCTACGTTGAGACGACGTAAAGAGCCTCAAGAGCAAGGAGCAATCATGAGAAAACGCAAGATCATGATGATCGACATGGATGGGGTCGTCTGCGAGCACGTCGACAACGAGCAGCCAGAGAAGATGCGAAACGTCGAGCCCATTGCGGAAGCCATCGGCAAGATCAACTCATGGTATGATCAAGGC
>MFGX01000125.1:16259-25022 GCA_001778455.1 Candidatus Fraserbacteria bacterium RBG_16_55_9
CACGGCACGCACCGACGACCATCGATCGGTCACCGAAACGTGGCTCAAGCGCCACGGAGTCCGACACCATCAGGTCATCTTCAATAAGCCACGAGCCAGAGCCGGAGAGGAATATCACTACATCGATGATCGACCGATCCGAGCTACGACGTACAAGGGCAAGTTCACCGACTTCGTGAGGAAACACAAAGAGGTTCTCGTCTTCGAGGGCGACTAGGCGTTCTCTAGCGAATCTCCACTTGCCCCGTCTTAGTATCCAGCCAGACTCGTCCATCGGCCATCAGCTCTAGAGCTTTCTGGTACGCCGGTCCGTCGCAAACCCACTTCATCTTCTCTTGGTGCGCTTTGGGATCTACACCCGTCTCAACCGCCAGCGGCTCGGAGAGTACGACAATAGGCCCACCGTCGACTTCTTCTGCCACCAGATGAATCGTGGATCGGGTATACTTCTCACCGGCCTGGATTGCTTTCGACACAGCATCCATGCCCGTATATTTACGCCGACCCGACTCATCGGTGATCGTAAGATCCGCGGGATGGACATTCAAGATGCGGTTCTTGTAGGCACTGAGCACGGGCTCCGTGATGATGAGCATAAAGCCAGAGTGCATGAGAATGTCCGGCTGCCACTTGGCGATTCTCTCAGCCGCCTTCGCGAAGTACTCGCGCCGGACTAGCGGATCAGAGAATTTGGCGCGGCGCTCTCGAACGAACTCGCGATAATCCAGGACTTCAACGGAAATGCCTGCCTGACGCGCCAGCTCGATCCCTGAAACCTGCTTCGCATCTGTAAACGCTCCCACAAACTGATACTTCACATGGAGATTGGCGTCATGTCCAAGCAAGTACTTGAGCGCGCTCGCGCCACCCGAGAAGAGAACGACCACTCTCATCAATCTGCTTGGCTGAGGCACGTAGAGGGGCTTCATCACTGGAGGGCTTTGCCCGCGATGTCCGTGCGATAATGCATACCCTGGAATGAGATTTTCGAGACGGCTTGGTATGCTCGCTTCTGAGCCGTCGCCACATCTTTTCCTATGCCTGTCACTCCCAGAATGCGGCCACCCTTGGTGAAGAACCTCCCCTCCCTAAACTCCGTACCCGCGTGGTAGATGTACACATCTCTCAGCGCTTCCGCCTCTTCGATCCCGTGAATCTCCTCGTTCTGGTAGTCATACACATCGGGATAGCCCGAGACCGAGAGCACCACACAGACGGCTACACCCTCTTTCCATTCGATCTCGGCTTGCCCAAGCTTCCCCTCTGTACATGCGCGCAGGATGGGATAAAGATCGCTCTTAAGAAGCGCAAGAATGGGTTGAGCTTCTGGATCCCCAAAACGGACATTGTATTCGAGCATCGAGGGTTTTCCCTTTCGATCGATCATGAGACCCAGATAGAGCACCCCACCATCGGAGATTCGTTCCTCTTCCATGCCAAAGAGCGTGGGCAAAATGACTTCCTGCTCAATGCGATCATACACTTCCTCCGTGACACCCAGGGCGGGGGCATAGGCGCCCATCCCGCCTGTATTGGGGCCTCGATCGCCATCGTAGGCGGTCTTGTGATCCTGTGCTGGGGGCAAGGTCGCCACCGATTTTCCGTCGGTGAGCGCAAAGACGGACGCCTCTTGCCCTGACAGCAGTTCCTCTACAATCACGTGTTTGCCAACGCCACAGCGCTTCTCTTTGAAGAGCGCCTGCAGCGCTTGGCGACCCGATTCGAGGTCAGGAGCGTGAATCGCCCCTTTCCCTCCGCAGAGTTCATCAGCCTTGATGAAGAATCCCCCTTGAGGGTTTGCTTGAAAGTGCTCCTCGAGATATACCAATGCCTGACGGTAGCTCTCAAACACTCGAAATGGCGCCGTCGGGATCGAGTACTTCTGCATGAAGCGCTTCGCGTAGACCTTGCTTCCTTCCAATTGGGCTGCAGATTTCTTGAAGCCGAATACTCTGAGCTCATGGGCTCGGAAGAAATCTACTAGACCTTCCACAAGTGGAACTTCTGGACCCACGATGATGAGATCGATCTCTTCTCGATCGGCGAGCGCCACGAGATCTCGCTTGTCTTTCGTGGCCACATTGGACACGCCAGTCATGGCTGCAGTTCCGCCGTTGCCGGGGGCGCAGAAGACGTGCTCAACATCGGCGTCATTGGCAAGCGCACGCACGATCGCGTGCTCGCGGCCTCCACTTCCGATGACGAGCACGTTCGCCATCCGTTACCCCGTCCCGCTTGCAAACAGCGGATTATGAGTAGACAGAATTCGCTCTGCGGCCAACACAGCGTTCCCCGGGCGCTTGCAAAAGAGCACGGGAACTTGACTGGGCATTTGCAGAGTGGAGTGAACATTCACAGAGTAACTCAATTCGTCTTTGTACGGAGGGCATGCAATCACGGGAAAGTGCGCATGATGGGCGACGACCCCAGAGAGCGCATCGCTTCCGCCTGCCACCGTGATCGCCACGACCGGTTCGATGCTGCGGTTTAGCATATCAACGAGTTCCAATACCTCGCGGGTATTCTTATGAGCGGAAGCCACTTTGGGCTCATAGGGGATCTTGCGCGACTTCAACTCTTCTTCCAAGGCTTCCACGTGCCAATCATCTTTTTCAGAGCCGGCAAGGATCTGCACGAATCCACCCCGGATATATCCCTTGCGGATCAAGTTATTCACGACACGTTGATGAATCGGGTAATCCTCCGTACGTTTCTGCCATTTCTGTCGGGTGAGTTGCTCATAGAGCCTGATATATCGCCGACTCGTCTCCGCGACATCTCGATCCGTAAGATCTGTCTTCTTGACGATGTCACGCACAAACTGCTTCGAAAGCTCTTCCATATCTCGCCCGGCTTCATAGTCCTCTGCAAACCAATAGCGCGACGAATCCGGCGTATGCACTTCATCGACGAGAAGGATTTTCCCTTCCAATCCACCAAACTCGTATTTGGTGTCGACCAGGATGAGCCCGTGTTTCTGCCCGAGCTCGGCGCCCCGCTCATAAAGCGCTACGGCCTTGTCGAGAAGCCGATCATAGACCTTCCCGATGAGCTTACGAGCGCCTTCGGGAGTGAGTGGCAGATCGTGGCCTGTGTGGGCCTTCGTCGTAGGGGTGACGATGGGTTCTTTCAGTCTGCAATTCCGAACTAGCTTCCCACCCGCAACTTTCTGCCTCGTAATCTTAAACCCGTATTTCTGCTCGAATTTTCCAGTTTGGAGATCCTCCCAAGCTGAACCCGTGATGTAACCGCGCACCACCATCTCAATGGGAAAGACTTTCGCTTGGCGAGCGATGAGCACATTGGGGTCTGGCCAGTCGATTACGTGATTGGGAACGATCTCTTCTGTCTGCTCGAACCACCACATCGCGATGGCATTGAGCACTGCACCCTTCTCGGGGATCAGTACGTTCAGAACTTGATCGAAAGCCGAAATACGATCCGTTGCGACCAATACACGTCGGTTCCCCACGACGTGATTGTCTCGCACTTTGCCCGGATGCAGAGGCCCCAATTCCGGCAGGTATCCTGAAGCTAAGACATCAGATCTCATAATGTAATTCACGCTCTTTCTGATAGAAGCCCCGATTCTGAATGAAGATTCTCGGCTCATCGATCACTTCTCCGGCAATTACAGCTTCCATATCGTGTTCGCGGGCGATCTCAAAGATCTTCTCGTCGTTCGTCACGATGAGCATACCGACGCCCATGTTCCAGACGCGGTATGCTTCCCAATCCTCCACATGACCCACCTCTTGCAGCTTCAACATGGGCTCCAGCGGCTCTACGTTGATATGAGCACCCAAGCCTTCCGGTAGGCAGCGAGGCAGATTCCCTGGAATCCCGCCGCCGGTGACGTGCGCCGCCCCCTTGAGCTTCGCTCTGCTCATCTGTCCATACGCTCCCACGGCATCCACAATCACAGGGGTATAGATCAAAGAGGACGTCAAGACGACTTCTCCCCAACCGCGCTTGTTGTCATAGGGTTTGTCAATCCAATCATCTCCAAACCGCTGCTGCAAGATCTTTCGAATGAGTGTAAACCCATTGCTACGAAACCCATGCTCGCGGAGTCCAACAATCTTATCGCCCGGCTGGATGGCTTGTTTGTCGAGGGCTTTCTTGCGCTCCAAAACAGCAACCACGTCGGCATCCCAAAGGTACTCGTTGCGAACGGAATCACTCAAGACAGCAATCTCTCCACCGACGACAGCAACGCGAGCCCTTGCCGCTGCCTGAACGAGCCCCGCTGCCAACTGCTCAATGGTGCTTAGATTGAGCGTGCTCACGTTGAGCGTATCCGTGAGCGCGAAGGGCTCCGCGCCCATGACAGCCGCATCGTCACAGACCATAGCGACGAGATCAAATGCGATGGTATCGTGCTTCGCCATCCGTTCAGCCACTTCAACTTTTGTGCCCACGCCATCGCTGTTTTTCAGTATGTACGCGTCTTTTAGTTCTGAGATATATATGGGGCCCGAGAAGCCGCCGTGGGCAGTTTGAGGCTCTCCAAAGCGTCCCTTGCGATTGGCAAAAGTTTGAACGGCGGCCTGATAGAAAATCTCGGAGCAGCGATCCTTGAGGTCAATGTCAACGCCCGCTTGCTTGTAGGTCGTCATGGTGAATTTGCCATCCTGCCGCGCAGTTGTATTGTAGACTCGGGGAAACTCAGAATCAAATGGTGGGCGCTACTAAACCCGCGACTTGCCTTTTGTTCTATTCTTGACTTAGACGGAATAGGGCGTGGCGCTCTCTTTCATCCAAACCGCTATCTCTTCAATCTTGACCTTTCCTGTTGCGATCTTGAGAAACATTCGCTCGATCTCTCCCGCGGGTGGACTGAGCCGATAACCATTAAGAGCTAGGAATGTGTTAGCAGCAATCGCAGCTGTTCTCTTATTCCCATCCACAAAGGGATGATTCTGACAGATGAAATAGGCGTAGGCAGCTGCTTTTGCCCAAAGATCGGGGTATAGGTCTTGGCCTGAGAATTGCTGCTCCGGCTGCTTCAAACAGGAATCCAGCGCTTTGCGATCTCTGACCCCTGAGCTACCGCCAAAGAGAGTGATCGCGGTGTGATGGGCAATCAGGACATCCGGTTCTCTCAGGTATTCAAAGCTCACTTCTTAGCAAGGGACTGCAAATCCTCTCTATAGTCCGTCACAAACTCAGCGATGGAACGAATTACGGCTGCATCCCTATCGTTCACGAATTGAATCTGAATGGTCTTGGGTCCCACTATGCGAATCTCACAGCGAGTTTCTGGAGTAACTCCCATGGCTCTCAATATATGGCTGGGAAGGATTACTCCTTCGCTGTTGCCGATTCTTACCAGGTTCCTTGCACCTTTTCCCCCGGCCATGCTTCTCGTTCCTCCATGTTCTAACAAATGTTATAACATGGCGCGGCAATTCTGTCAAGGGCTCTTACTTCACCGTGACTTTCTGAGTCCCCCGGATCGGCGTCCCATCTTGCATCTGCCCCGCCAGCGTCACTCGCCGGGCTAAATAAACTAGCTCTTCAGATACCTCTTCAGCTCACGATAGAAATTCTCGTGTCCACCGATAGCCAGGAAGATGACTGCCTTTTGCTGCTTGTCAATCTCGTACGCCAGTAGATACTCTTCTTGAAGAAAGCGAAATTTGCGCACCCAGATGCCTTGCAAGTCCCCCTTCTTCGCTTCCCCTTGCATAGGATTCTCGGCAACGACGTCCTCTTGATGGCCTAGCTCCACCCGAAGCGCGCCAGGGAGTTTCTTCTTGGTTGAATTGTATTTCGAATACGCAAGTTGCTTGTATGGCAAGCTCTAGCCTTTCCAGACCGGCTCAATCTCGCCTCGTTTTACCCCTACACGCGCTTCTTTGATGTCCGCCATGAATTGAGGATGCAGAGTCTCTCTTAGCTCAAGCCAATCCTCCAAGGCCAGCTCAACCAGGTTGTTGAGGCTGCGCTTCTCGGTATGGGCAATCGCTTCTAACTGGCTACGGAGCTTTTTCGGCAGGCTCAGCGTTAAGTTTGCTCGGTTTGCCATTGACGATTCACCTCGCAGCAGTATACACTGATTTACACGGGAAAGCAAGGACTCACAACTCTCTCTTCACATACTCCACCGCATTCTTGAATACTTGCAGTCCTTGGCCCTCTTCCGGCAATTCCTCCCGCGTCCAGCGCGGGTGATTGTAGCGGTACAAATATGCCTCCGGGTGCGGCATTAACCCAAATATGCGCCCCGTCGGGTCTGAAATGCCCGCGATACTCTCTATTGAGCCATTCGGGTTCCACGGATAACCTGCCGGGCATCCATATTCGTCCACATAGCGCAACGCGATCTGTCCATTGGCTTCCATCTGTTTGAGAACACCCTCATCTTTGGGCACAAATTTTCCTTCTCCATGACGCACGGGCAAATAGAGGCTCTCTATGCCCCGAGTGAAGATACAATTCGAGTTCGCTTCTGGCTTCATGTAGACCCAGCGATCCTCGAAACGCCCCGAATCGTTACAGGCCAGCGTCGCCTCTTGCACGCCGTATTCTGATATTCCCGGCAAGAGGCCCAGCTTGACGATCACTTGAAAACCATTGCAGGCCGCAAAGATCAACTTGCCATCGTCAATGAACCGGAGCAGATCACCCATCAAATGAGCGCGCATCCTCTCGGCCATGACTTTGCCAGCTCCCAGATCATCGGCATACGCGAATCCACCGGGCACAGCAGCAATCTGAAAATCCTTGAGTGAGACTCGCTGCAGAATGAGATCGCTCAAGTGCACTCGTTCGGCTTGAGCGCCTGCCAACTCCCAGCCATGGGCCAGCTCATAATCCGTGTTCAACCCATAACCCGTAAGAACGAGCGCCCGTGGTTTCATGGCTTAGTATGCGCGTGCAAAGATCGCCTTCTCATTTGCCGGTTTCCCACACCGAATACATTTTCCACTCGACGATTTTGCGTTGCTTTGATCTAGAGGGACACAGCGGTTCGTCGCTTTCGTCTCTTCTTGAATGGCCTTCTCACAGGCAGCATCCCCACACCAGAAGGCGAGCGCAAAACCGTCTTCGACTGCACTCTTGAATTCTTCATAGCTCTTGGGCTCATGGGTGTGCTCTTCTCGAAACTTCTGCGCCCGCTCGAAGAGCTCCTGTTGAATCATTTCCAAAAGCTTTGGCACTTCGCGAGCCAGCTCTGCTTGCGGAATGAAGCGCTTTCCCTCTTTGCCTGGCACATCTCGTCTGGCGAGCACAACTTGCTCCTTCGCCACGTCCTTGGGGCCGATCTCAATTCGTAGAGGCACGCCACGCAGCTCCCATTCGTTGAATTTCCAGCCCGCTGTGTATCCCTCTCGGTCGTCCACCCGAAAGCGGATCGCCTCACCTAAGAGCACCTTGATCTGCTCTACCACAGCCATGACTTGCGCCTTTTCGTCTTCGTTCTTGTGGATCGGCACGATCACGACTTGGATCGGTGCAAGCCGTGGCGGCAAGATGAGTCCCTGATCATCCCCGTGAGCCATGACGATGGCTCCCACGACACGCGTGCTCAGACCCCAGCTCGTCGTCCAGCAGTGCTGGAGTTGATTGCTCTGATCGAGATACTGAATGTCAAACGCCTTCGCAAAATTCTGGCCCAAATTGTGAGAGGTCGCCGACTGGAGGGCTTTTCGGTCGCCCATCATCGCTTCAATTGTATACGTCATGAATGCGCCCGGAAATTTCTCGCTCTCGCTCTTACGCCCTTGAATGACGGGAATCGCAGCCTCTTTCTCAGCAAAATCGGCATAGATAGAAAGCATGCGTCGGGCCTCTTCTTCAGCCTCTTCGTAGGTCGCGTGCGCCGTATGCCCTTCTTGCCAGAGGAATTCCATCGTGCGCAAAAAGAGGCGTGTGCGCATCTCCCAGCGAACCACGTTACACCATTGATTGATGAGCACCGGTAGATCGCGATAGGACTTGATCCATTTGGAGTAAAGGTGCCCGATGATCGCTTCCGACGTGGGCCGCACGACCAGAGGCTCGTCGAGTTTTTCGCCGCCGCCGTGGGTGACTATCGCAAGCTGTGGCGAGAACCCTTCCACATGTCCAGCCTCTTTCTCGATGAAACTATGCGGGATAAAAAGCGGGAAATAGGCATTCTCATGCCCTGTGGCCTTGAAGCGCTGATCCAGCGCCTTCTGGATGTTCTCCCACAAGGCGTAGCCGTAGGGCTTGATCACCATGCAGCCGCGAACGGGCGTGTAGTCTGCCAGACCTGCTCGTTGGACCACGTCGGTATACCACTGCGAAAAATCCTGACTGCGCGGCGTGATCGCCTCGGCCATGAGAGAGCTCCCTTCGTCCAAGCGAGAACAAAGTGTAACAGATCAGTAGCCTTTGCTCCACGATGGAACTATAATCCATGAGATATGAAGCTGTCAAAGCGAGGAGAATATGCACTGCGCGCACTCATGGAACTGGCGTTTGACCCAGAGTACGGGCTCAAGTCCATTGACGAGATCGCGGAGCGGGGCGAAATCCCGAAGAGATTCCTGGTGCAGATCCTCCTGCAACTTAAGAATGCTCGCCTCGTGGAGAGCCAGCGCGGCGCCGAAGGCGGGTACCGGTTGAAGAGATCTCCGGATCAGATCACGCTCGGAGAGGTGATCCGCCTCATTGATGGACCTCTGGCTCCCATGAAGGATCGTCTCTATTTGCAGGAGATCATCCAGCGCGAGACCCGCTATCGAGGCCTCTACCGAGTGCTCTTGGATGTGGGCAATTCTGTTGCAGCCA
>MFGX01000125.1:25050-28174 GCA_001778455.1 Candidatus Fraserbacteria bacterium RBG_16_55_9
TTGTGCCATGAACGCAAAGAGCCGGTCACAGCGCACCCGAAAGAGAACCTAAGCCAGAACAGCACGCGTTCTCCCTCTTCCCAGGTTCACGTAGCAACGAGAAATATTATTATCATGATATACTTGACAAACTAAGTAAAGTATGGTAGACTTCTCACCGTCATTGCGGGAGCTTACACAAGGGAGGAAATCATGCCGAAGAAGACGCTCACCAGCTTGCTTCTGGCGAGTCTACTCCTCTTTATCACCGGACAAGCTCAACCAGAACTGGAAGGGACCATCACTGTCTCCGGCGCATTTGCTCTCTACCCCATGATGGTGAAATGGAGCGAGGAGTTCCGCGCCATTCACCCAAAAGTGAATATCGATATCTCCGCGGGGGGCGCAGGCAAGGGCATGGCCGATGTCCTGGCGGGCCTGGTTGATATCGCCATGGTCTCCCGAGAGATCCGACCAGAAGAGACCCAGAAAGGTGCCTTTGGGATCGCTGTAGTCAAAGATGCCGTCTTCCCGACCGTGAACGAGAACAACCCGGTATTGAACGATCTTCTGGCCCGTGGTGCGACAAAAGCGACATTCATCGGCATCTGGATTGAAGGGAGAATCAAGACCTGGGGCCAAGTGGTTTCGCGGACGGACGTCACAGCTCCGATCAACGTCTACACTCGCTCGGATTCAAGTGGTGCCGCAGAGGTCTGGGCCAAGTTCTTAGGCGAACGCGCTCAGGAAGACCTTTTGGGGACGGGGGTCTTTGGAGATCCAGGAATCGCTGATGCGGTCGCTCGAGATTCCCTGGGAATTGGATACAACAACCTGGGCTTCGCCTTCGACCCGGATTCGAAGAGGCCCGTCCGTGGACTTGTGGTGCTTCCCATCGATGTCAATGAGAACGGCCAGGTCGACCCCGAGGAAGGACCGTACACCACCCGCGACCAAGCAATGGAAGCTGTCTCCGGCGGGACGTACCCGTCTCCGCCCGCTCGAGAATTGAATCTGGTCACCTTGGGTAAACCCACAGGCTTAGCTCAGTTATTTCTTATCTGGATCTTGGCAGATGGTCAACAGTTCGTCTCGGAAGCCGGCTTCATTCCCCTCAGCCAAGAGCGGCTTCAAGAGGAGCTGGGCAAGCTCCAATAAGGGGCACGCATGCTAAGTAGAGCGCTCAGGGAGCGCCTCTCCAGCCAACTAATGCAGATGGCTACGCTCTTCACCATCCTGCTCACATTGCTCATAACGCTCGCTCTCTACTTGAAGTCGAAGCCCATTCTGGACTTGCACCCTCTGGAACAGTTGCTCTTCTCATCCTCTTGGCATCCGATGAAAGGGGAGTTTGGGCTCTTGCCTTTCATCCTTGGAACCCTCTGGGTGACGGGTCTCGCCATGATCCTCTCCGTCCCGCTCTGCTTGCTCAGCGCCATGTATCTGTCGGAATACGCAGCGCCACGAATTCGCGCCTGGGTCAAGCCTCTCATAGATCTCTTGGCTGGCATACCTTCTGTGGTCTTTGGCGTGTGGGGAGTGCTTTTTGTCGTGCCCTTGGTCAAGGACTACATTGTACCTTTCACCCAAGAGTATTTGAGCTTCATTCCTTCGTTAGCAACGACGAATACCACAGGCTACAGCCTTCTGGCGGGAGGAGTGGTGCTGGCGGTGATGGTCTTCCCGTTCATCATCTCGGTTGCGGAGGAAGTGCTGTGCGCCGTGCCGGGGGAGCTACGGGCAGCGTCTCTTGCCGTCGGGGCTACAAAATGGCAGACCATCAAACACGTCGTGTTGCGCAAGGCTTCACCTGGATTGATCGCGGCTGTCGTGTTGGGTTTCTCACGCGCCTTCGGAGAGACGATTGCCGTGCTGATGGTGGTGGGCAATGTGGCGCGCATCCCCACTTCGATCTTCGATGCTGCTTATCCCCTTCCGGCATTGATCGCCAACAACTACGGCGAGATGTTGTCCGTGCCGCTCTATGATTCAGCCCTCCTATTGGCAGCTCTCGTGCTCTTGTCCGTGAACCTGGTCTTCACGATCTTGGCTCGAGTCGTGTTGTTAGGCGCGACGAAGAGGGCGATCTAGATTGAATCGCCGAAGAATCGAAGAGGGTTTTTTTAAGGGCCTGATGAGACTCTCTTTGCTCATTGTCCTCGGGGGTCTGGCAACCATCTTGATCGTAACCCTGTTCAAGGGCCTGCCCGCCCTCACTCTGGAGATGGTCACTCAAGGGCCGCAAGGGGGCTTCTACTTGGGCAAGGGAGGAGGCATCCTCAATGCCATCCTGGGATCACTCTGCTTGGCAGGAGGAGCGACCCTGATCGCACTCTTGATCAGTCTGCCCATCGCGTTGTTCTTGCAGCCCGAGTATGCGGGTCGAACGCGCTTAGCTACCTTTGCGCGGTTTTCGCTCGACGTGCTATGGGGTGTGCCCTCGATCGTCTATGGTGCGTTTGGATTCACGCTGATGGTCTACTTGGGAATCCGGGCGTCTCTACTGGGCGGCATCATTGCCTTGACTCTCCTGGTGCTGCCGATCATGGCTCGGGCGATGGACGAAGTCGTGCGATCCGTTCCTGCGGAACTGAAAGAGAGTTCGTACACGCTGGGTGCGACACGACTGGAGACTTCTCTCGGCGTGGTGGTACGGCAGGCCTTGCCCGGGATCTGTACAGCGGTCTTATTGTCCTTTGGTCGCGCCATTGGCGACGCCGCATCCGTCTTGTTCACGGCCGGCTACACGGATTCGCTGCCCTCCTCGCTCCTACGACCGGTGGCCTCACTGCCTCTGACCGTATTCTTTCAGTTGGGCACGCCTTTCCCCAAGGTGCAAGAGCGCGCCTATGCCGCCGCATTGGTGCTAACGGTGATTGTGTTGACTATCAGCATCCTTTCTCGGCTGCTCACTCGGAGCTTTACAAAACATATCACCAAATAAGGAGGCTCTTGTGTCGACGGACATTGCATGTCTTGTGGAGAGCCATATCCGCGTGGAAAACCTTCAGCTATTCTATGGAGAACACCCTAGGCTTCGAGGCGTCAACATCACAATTCCTGATCGCCAGATCACGTGCGTAATCGGTCCCTCTGGCTGCGGCAAGACGAGCTTCCTCAAGTGCTTAAACCGCCTGATCGATCT
>MFGX01000125.1:28344-38513 GCA_001778455.1 Candidatus Fraserbacteria bacterium RBG_16_55_9
GCATCCGCAAGAGGGCGGTGCTGGCTGAGATTGTCGAGAGAAACTTGCGGGCCGCTGGGCTCTGGGAGGAGGTCCAGAATCGCCTCAAGGAACCGGCCTCGGCGCTCTCCATCGGCCAGCAACAACGACTCTGCCTGGCGCGAGGCTTGGCTGTGGAACCTGAAATCCTCTTGGCTGATGAACCCACTTCTGCTCTCGATCCCATCTCCGCCAAACGGATCGAAGAGCAGTTTCGGGAACTCGCGCTCAACTACTCCATCATCCTGGTGACGCACGACCTTCACCTAGCCAAGCGCCTTGCCGATTACGTTCTCTTCCTCTACTTAGGGGACTTGGTCGAATACGGCCCTGCAAATCTCGTTTTCAATCATCCAAAGGATCCCCGGTGGCAGGAGTATCTCCAGGGCGTATTCTCGTAATGGGGTTACCAAGCCAGAGGTCGCTTCCAACTGGCTTTGAGTTCTTCGATATTCTCAGCGATGATCCTTCGGCCTTGCGAGCCGAGCAGACAAAACTCACCCGTTTCCACTGTTTTGCCAAGCACGCTTACGGCACAATCTTTCATGAGTGCCTCAAAGCGCTTTTGATTCTGAGGCCTCACTTCCACCAAGAGTCGAGATGGCGATTCCGAATAGAGCAGGAAATCGTCTCGATGAAATTGCGTTGCTCCTGCAACTTGCCTCAAATCAAGCTCCATGCCCAGCCCCCCGGCGAAAGCCATCTCCGAAGCGGCCACAGCCAAGCCGCCCTCTGAACAGTCGTGGCAGGATCGAATTAAGCCTTCTGTCATCGCTTCATGCAGAGCCAGATAGAGTTTTTTCGCTTTAGGAGCATCGACTTGGGGAACGCCGTCCCCAATGAAACGCTCACCATGCAGCGCTTCGCCCATCAATGAAAAATACTCGGAGCCGCCCAACTCCTCGCGCGTCTCCCCCAAGAGATAGATCAAGTTGCCGGCCTCCTTGACATCCATCGTGATGGCCTTTCCGATGTCGTCAATGATGCCGAGGGCTGAGATTAAGATCGTCGGCGGCACAGAAATCTTAACGCGGTTTCCATTCAGTTCTCCGGCGAAGTCGTTGTACATGCTGTCTTTGCCCGAGATGAACGGTGTGCTGAAGGCAACGGCATATTCATAGAGGGCTTTGCAGGCTCGCACCAACTGGGCCAACCGAAACTCGTCATCGGAACTGGACCAGCAGAAGTTATCGAGCACCGCGATTCGCTCTGGGTCGGCTCCCACAGCCACGGCATTGCGAATGGCTTCATCCAGCGCTAGAGCAGCCATGTGGTACGTGTCTATGTCCCCGTAGTTGGGATTGATCCCGTTGGCAACCACGAGGCCACGTGTAGAGCCCTTCCTCATCATCTCCACGGGCCAGAGGACGGCTGCATCACCGGGACCATCATCCCGGGCCCCTACCAGCGGCTTGATGACGGCGCTCCCTTGAACCTCGTGGTCGTATTGACGAATCACGTACTCCTTGCTGCAGACGTTCAGCCGCCCCAGCATCTTGTGGAGCGTCTCGCCCAGATCTTTGGGTTGAGGGAATGTGGGTTCTTCGAATCTAGGCTGCTTCCAGATTGCTTTCACCTTCTTCTGCGGATGGCCGTCCAGAAGAAAGTGGATGTCGAGATGGGCAACTGTCTGACCCTCGCAGAACACATGGAATCTCCCCGTCTTCGTGAATCGACCCAGCACACTTGCCTCCACATCGCGTCGCTTCGCCAACTCAAGAAACTCATCAATTCGATCCGGCGAAACAGCCACCGTCATCCGCTCTTGCGACTCACTAAGAAGGATCTCCCAAGGATCGAGGCCCGAATATTTCAAGGGAGCTTTTTCGAGGTGGAGCTCCACGCCGCCCACCCGACCTGCCAGTTCTCCCACCGAGCACGAGATCCCGCCGGCCCCATTGTCATGAATTGCCTTATAGAGACCCAAATCTCGCGCTTCCAGGAGCATATCCGCCATAACTTTCTGCACGAACGGGTTTCCAATTTGCACGGCGGATGTGGGACTCTTCTCGGTAAGCGCCTCGGAAGAGAACGTGGCACCGTGGATACCGTCGGCACCGATGCGACCTCCAACCATCACGATCAGATCGCCGGCTTCAATGATCTTTTGGTGCGAGGGTTGCGAATTCAAACGGGCAGGCATGATGCCTCCAGTCCCGCAGTAGACGAGCGGTTTACCCAAGAAACGCTCGTCGAAGCGGATGGTTCCATTCACCGTCGGAATGCCCGTCTTGTTCCCCCCATGCTCCACGCCTCTTCGCACTCCTTCCAGGACGCGCTTGGGATGCTTCAATCCTTTCGGCAAGGGCTTGGAGTACTGCGGATCAGCAAAGCAGAAGATGTCGGTATTAAAGAGCAATCGGCAGCCCATGCCTGTTCCCATGGGATCCCGATTCACGCCCACGATCCCCGTGAGCGCTCCCCCATACGGGTCAAGCGCCGACGGCGAGTTGTGGGTCTCGACCTTGAAGACCAGATTGTACTCTTCATCCAGTCGAATGACGCCTGCGTTGTCTTCAAAGACGGAGACAAGCCAGTCCTTCTCTTTAGCAATCTCCCGGGTCGCACCCTGAATGAACGTTTTGAATACGGAATCGATGATCTCTGTCCGGCCCATTGCTGGATCGCAATACTCGATCCGGCCCTTAAAGATCTTGTGTTTGCAGTGCTCACTCCAGTTCTGAGCCAGGGATTCCAATTCCGCATCCGTGGGATGAGGGGGGAGTCTCAGGCGCTCCCGCTCTCCTCGATGTGCTCGATAATGCTCGCGAATGGCATGCATCTCTTCGAGGTTAAGCGCAAGCAGCCTCTCACGACTGATCTTCATGAGCTCTTCGTCCGAACCGTCGAGGGGAATCACTTCTACGCTTGGCGTATGATCAAGATGGACGGCGGGAATCACCAGAGGAATCACCCCATCCCACGGAGCGCGCTCGTAGATGGAATAGCGCTCGATGAGATCGTTCGCCAGTAGATCCGCCGCAATCTGGTGAGCTTGCGCTGCATTCAGTTTTCCTTGAATGAGATACTGTCGCGAGCTGAACGTGCTTACGTCTTTATGAAGCAGTTCTTTGATGGCGCATTCAGCCGTCTGGCCGATGCTGTCCGTAACGCCAGGCTTGTACCCCACTTCTATGAGCCAATCCCATGCAAGATCATGGGCGAGCGGAACATCCACGGAATAACGCTGGATGACGGGATCCGAGAAGAGTTCGCTGCCGAGAAGCTCCAATTCTTGGGGAGCGAGGTTTTCGGCGAGTGTGTACACCTCGACCGTTCGGACCTCCAGAACGTGAATCCCCAGATCAGAGAGGGTTCGCGCCATGATCGAACGGCCTAGTGTGTCCGTGTGCTCGGGCTTGAATGCGACTTCGATCCGATGTGCCATCGCCCGCAATCTATCGCATGGTGCACCGTGTTGTCAATAGAGAAATCACGCGGCCAAGTCTCCCGACTGTGATTGGCCTCTGGGAGTGGTTTGCGCCTATAATGGCACCCTGGGAGGGGAGAGATGACTAATGATGGCATCTGGCAATCCATGTTGAGATTTTTCGCTGAGCTGGGTGATCTGCTCGCAAGATACGCCACCCAACCTGGCTATGCAGTCGCCATGGTGATTGTCGGCTGGATCATCTGGCCCATTGGGGCGCTCATCGCCAGCCTACTGATCGCCAGTCTCTATAAGCGTACTGCGGAGCCCGCGGGCTCTGCGCCCCTCTCTGGATCAACAACAGGCGCGCCGTTGGGATTACCCGGAGAACGGCCCTGGCTGATTCTAGCGGGAGTCTTGCTCATGATCATGGGAATCTTCTGGCTCGTGCGTGAGCTCATCCCGCACATCTCGTTTGCCTTCGTGATCATCGCGTTGGGACTCCTCTTGATCGTATTCGGCCTGGCGCGCCGTGAAGGAGGATCGCATGGCTGAGAAGATTCACAGTCCGCATAAATACCTCTTCTGGGGCCTGGTCTTCGTCTTGGTGGGAGGACTCTGGCGTCTTTCGCTCATGGGTTGGTTTGAGCTCTCGTGGAGGCTGATGTTACCGGGTCTACTGATCGTCTTCGGGCTCTCTCTCATCATCTCAGGCTTCTTCCGGAGACGGCCTGCTCCGCAGCCGGAAGCACCCAAGAGTCCGACAGGAGGGCGGTAGATCATGAGATCGGGAGCCGTCCGGTTTGGCGGATTTCTCATATTTGTGGGCGTCTTCGTGCTTTCGCTCGAATACGTAAACTGGGCTGCCTTCGAGCCCGCGCAGAGGGCCAACTTCGTCATCGCAGGCGGAATCGCGTTGCTCATCGCCTTTGGACTAGCCCTCGGATCGCGTTCACACTTCCTCGATGAGTTCCTTCACTTGCTTGCGCTCGCCATAGGAGCGACGATTCTGGGGCTCTTCGTCTCCGGATCGGGAGCGGGAGATTGGGTAAGTCTAGCAGGTCCCGTTCGCGCGGATAAGACCCTCTCCTTCGATGGATCGTTCTCGTCTGACGCGGCCATGCCTTCCATAACACTCCAATTGACCAACGGTGATGCGACGGTGCAGACGTGGGATAGAGAATCGTATCAGATCATCGTACATGCTCGTGCCCGAGGCTGGAGCCAATCCGAAGCGGAAGAAGCTCTGGCAAAGGCAAAGCTGCAGCCAGAGATTTTGGACACGAGCATCACCTTCACAGTTCCACGTGAGCCGCTCAGCCTCAGTCGAGTCGAAGCAGACGTGGAAGTCTTTCTGCCTAAAGACCACTTCTATGAGCTTCGCTTGGAGACGCTCAATGGCAGTCTTGGCCTCACGACCATCCATGCAACCCGAGTATTTCTCAAGACCCTCAACGGTCGAATCACGCTGGGTGACGTGACGGCGCAGCAGAGCGCGACGTTAGAGACACTCAACGGGCGAATTTCGGGCCGACTCGCGACCGGGGAGGGCACAGCTTCGACGGCGAACGGAGAGATCAAGCTGATTCTAGGTTCTGTTAGCGGCACATATCACGTAAGCGCTCTAAATGGCCGCATTGATCTTCAGGTGCCGGAAGATCCCCAGAACGAGATTGGCTACTCCATCTCGGCTAGGACCTGGTCTGGAAGCGTAACCATTGGCTTACCCAACTTCATCTCCAGCGAGCAGGAGCAGGAGCGTCGCCGCGTGGAGGGCAGTACGAGCAATTTCACATCCGCCAGCACAAAGATCACCATCCAAGCGAACACGACCAACGGGAGTATTGAGATCCGGTAAAGGAGGAGCAAATGCTCAAGCGATTCCTGTCGCTCGTTCTTCTCTCAACCATTCTCCCTCTCGTATTCGCCTGTAATGCACCCAGTTTGCCCATCGCGACTTCTCTTGAGGAAGCGAGTGCCGCTGCGGCCACGCAGAGCATCTGGCAACCCCCGCTGAACACGAGTTGGCAGATCCAATTCACGGGACGACTCGATCAGTCTGTAAACGTCGCCATGTACGACATCGATATGTTCGACAACAATGCAAGTGTCGTAGCCGACCTGCATAGGAAAGGCCGAAAAGTGATCTGCTATATCAGTGCAGGCACCGGGGAAGACTGGCGTCCGGATGCGGGAAAGTTTCCCAGCTCCGTAAAGGGGAAGAACGTGAGCGGTTGGCCGGGAGAGAGATGGCTGGATATTCGTCGCCTTGACGTCTTAGGTCCAATCATGAAGGCCCGAATGGATCTCTGCAAATCGAAAGGCTTCGACGGACTTGATCCGGACAATGTCGATGGCTACACGAACAGCACGGGTTTTCCCTTGACCTATCAAGATCAGCTTACCTACAACATCTTCTTGGCCAACGAGGCCCATGCGCGCGGCCTATCCATTGGCCTGAAGAACGATCTCTTGCAAGTGAATGATCTCCTCCCATACTTTGACTGGGCGCTCAACGAGCAATGCTTTCAATACAGTGAGTGCGACTATCTTCTGCCGTTCATTCAAGCGGGCAAGGCCGTCTTTGAGGTGGAATACAATCTGTTAACAAGTCGATTCTGTCGTCAGGCAAACTCGATGAACTTCAACGCGATGAAGAAACGACGAAACTTGAGTGCTTGGCGACAACCATGTCGGTAATTGTCTCATGGTCTTACGATAACCGGAGAGAGGAGAGGTCCATTGACAATGAAAAGACACCGCTTGAACCTATTGCTCCTGCTGATCGCATGTAGCGTCTTGGGGATATCTCATCCCGCATGGGCTCCGTCTCATCCTGCGGAAATCGTGGGCATCGAGAATTTCTCGTTCAAGCCCGCGACAATCACTCTGGACGTAGGCACAACTGTATCGTGGATCAACCGGGATTCAGCTCCTCATACCGTCACGAGCAGCGATCGAACTCTGGATTCTCCCACTCTGAAGCAAGGCGAGTCCTTTCAGTTCACGTTCAATACGCCAGGCACGTATGACTACTTCTGCCGCATCCATCCATCGATGAAGGCAAGAGTTGTCGTCATGGGCGGTGCGCCCTCTGGGGTCGCACAGTACGACGCCAACGGCAACAGCGTCATCGACGACTCAGAGCTTTTTATGGCCATCGACCAGTGGATTGCAGGAACCATCAGCAATGAACTCTTCTTTCAAGTGATCGACGCCTGGATCTCCCAAGCGCCGATCCACTGAACAGACTCTTCTGAGCTTAGAGGCTAGTCGATTGCGAAGACGACTTGCACGCTCGTATAGAGCTGCAGTTCTCCTGGCTCAAGCGGAACGCTCTTCGCATCGGAAGAAGCCATGAACACCAGCGAGCGCTCGTAAGCCGGTGGACTGTACGAAGCCGTGGTGATCGTGAGAACCGACCCCAGCTTCGCACCGACAGCTTCGACCATCTCGCGGGCCTTGCTCATAGCATCCGCAATGGCCGTAAGACGAGCTTGTTTCTCCAGCTCTCCCACATCGCTCACGGCAAAGCGAACCCCCGAGACATCGTTGGCACCGGCTTCAATGACTCGGTCGAGGATCTCTCCCGCACGATTCAGATCGCGAATCGTCACATGCAGCTGATTGGAGACGCGATAGCCCGTGATGGGGCCATTGTAGTCGGCGCGCTCCAGATCTACGTTAAAGCGCACGGTCTGGATATCCTTCTCTGCAATACCGAGGCCCTTCAGTGCGGCAATCACCGCAGCCATCTTCTCATTGTTCTCGGCTATGGCCTCTTTGAGCGTATTGCGAAGAGATGTGACGCCGATCTCAGCTTGCACGGAGTCCGGCTTGGCTGTGATCTTTCCTTCACCCATCACGGAAATCGTCCTCTGGAATGCCGTGTCGGGGCTTTTCTTGGCGAGTGCGCTGGATGCCGCGGGACCTAGAACTTGGTCTCCCAGCAGGAAGATCGCCAGCACTGCCAGGGCGATCCCCGCGGATATGGTCGCTTGTTTGAGCATTGTATTGACCTGCCTTTCCTTGCAGAATTAGCCCGCGTCCACGGGCTGTCGGGGATTCTAGCACGGTTCGAAACCTTTCAGACAGAACGTCTCAAATCTTGCAAGACAAGCGTCCCTTCGCTAGAATGGCTTTCAAGTTTTCACTGGAGGATTTGCATGGCATCTGCACCCTCAAACAATTGGTTCTTACAATATTCGCCACCCACAGGGGAAAAGCGCTATGAGTTGGTGGATCGCCCCGAACCCAACCTAATTCGTGAGCTTTTCCCCTATGCAAGACCACCGCGCGTCGCCTTCGATGGCCAGACCGTACCCATGGACCCAGCTCCAGAGGTTTTCATCACAGATACGACATTTCGAGACGGCCAGCAGGCTCGTGAGCCGTACACCGTAAAGCAGATGGTCGATTTGTATAAGCTCATGGCTAAGCTTGGTGGGCCCAACGGCGTGATTCGCAAGTCCGAGTTTTTTCTCTATACAGAAAAAGATCGTGAGGCTGCCCAGAAAGTCCTGGAGCTCGGATACGAATTTCCTCAAGTCACCGGCTGGATCCGCGCACAGATCAAAGATTTTGAGCTTGTAAAGCAGATGGGCCTCAAGGAGACGGGAATTCTCACCAGCCTCTCGGACTACCATATCTATCACAAGCTGAAGAAGACGCGCAAGCAGGCAGTCGACGGTTATCTTCAAGTTGTAGACGCCGCTTTGGAGCACGGGATCATCCCGCGTTGCCACTTCGAAGATGCAACCCGAGCTGATTTCTGGGAGGTCACGGTCCCATTCTCACAGATGCTCGTCAAGAGAGCGCAGGAGGCAAAGCTCCCCGTGCTCATTCGATTCCCCGACACGATGGGGTTTGGAGTGCCCTGGCCGGAGGCGAGCCTTCCCCGAAGCATTCCCAAGCTCGTCTACCATCTGCACCATGAAGCGGGAGTTCCCAAATAGTGGCTCGAAGCCCACTGCCACCACGATTTCTACATGGTCATCGCCAACTCCGTAGCGGCATGGCTCTATGGCGCAGCCGCGAACAATGGCACGCTCTTGGGGATCGGTGAGCGTACCGGAAATACCCCGCTCGAAGCCCTGGTGATCTGGTACGTGATGCTGACGGGCGACGACTCGCCGGATCTCAGCGCGATCACCGATATCAAAGAGTATTATGAGCGTGAACTCGGCGAGCACATCCCTCCGCGCCAACCGCTCGTGGGGGACCGATTCAATATCACTCAAGCGGGTATTCACGCCGATGGGCTCATGAAAGACGAGGAGATCTACAATATCTTTGATACGACAAGGCTTCTGCGCCGTCCACCGGGAGTCATGATCACAGATAAGACCGGCACGGCCGGCATTACGCTCTGGATCGGACGCTACGTCGGGAGAGACCTAGCGGGCGACATCGACAAGCGTGACCCGCGAGTTCAGCAGATGGAGAAAGAGATTCTGGGTGATTACGAGCACGGTCGTGTATCCGCCATGTCCAACGAAGAGATGGCTCGCCTCTTCAAGAAGCACTTCACTGAGAAATGGAACGAAGACGTGGCCAAGCGACTCCAGCAGCGCGGCGTCCGAGTGGAAGCCTAAGAACTATTGGTTTCGTAAGGCAGACCACGCAACGAGCAATCCACCGGCAGCAATCAGCAGGATCGGCCAGATGACTCCCATGGAGTCAAGCGCTCCGAAAAACGTCCCGAAAACGGCAAAGAGCACCAGGCTGATTACAATGAGGTTCATCCCACCTTGCCCCATCGAGCGGCTCCCTCCCCGCAGGAAACCCGCAAGAAGGATGCCCACTCCCACAAAGCCGGGGATGAGCGTCCAGACATAGGACCAGCTCTCCCAATCCCCCGTAGCGTTCTGCCAAAAGAGCAGTCCACCGATTCCTCCAACGATGCACGCGGGGATTGCCATCTCCAGAACCCCGATCGCCAGACCAATGACCAGAAGGGCAAGCCCGTTGCCCACGATGATGAGCGGCCAGGAATTGTCGATGTCGAGCCAGCGTCTTACTTCTGGTATCGCCTGGGCCACCAGGAAGAATAACCCAAGCAGAATCAGGACGAGACCCAGAGCAATCGATGGCAGTCGCTTCTGTTGCACAGTGAGAGAATTCTAGCGGGGCGAGTCACAGATTGTCAACAGCATCTCTTGTCCGTGGGTCAAACGTCTCTCCCTGGGGTGCGCCGTTGGATGGCTCTCTTCCGTTGGCATGCTTTACACTTAGCATGGTGTTCGAGAGGAGACAGATTAACCTCTAGGAGAAAGGGGACAATCGATGCGTTGGCTGTTGGCACTCCATCTGATACTTGCGCTCATCGCCCTGAGCGGGTGTGGGCTTGACCTCGCTACGAATACGAACGGTGAAAAGAGCGACTCCGCTGTCCAGGCACAGCTTGCGGAAGCCATTCCCGCAGTTGGGATAGACGCCCTGCAAGATCTGGGGCTCACGGGCAAAGGCGCAACCATTATGTTGATGGCCCCATTTAGGGATTACGTCCTCGGAGCCAATGTTCCCGTTGGCTTCTACCTGGCACAGATCGTAAAAGCGATCGCTCCGGGAGCGCAGCTGATCCAGTGCGACACAGGAGGAGACTGGTTCAGTGTGGAGGATCCGCTGATTGCAGACTGCCTTATGGATGCCCTTTCCCAAAAGCCCGCTGTCGCGATTGCCGGCGTGGTCGGTTGGTACACGGTCGATCCCGGTTGCGATGACCTTGTGGATGGCCGACTCGCCTCTTCGGGTTTGCTGGTCTTCGCCGGAGCCGGAGACG
>MFGX01000125.1:38526-43822 GCA_001778455.1 Candidatus Fraserbacteria bacterium RBG_16_55_9
CCAGCTTGTGCCCGAGGTGTGACCCCGGTTGTGGCCACGTATGACGCGACCCACTCAGGGGGCCTACCTCATTTGCGACGGTGTTGGCGCGAGACGATCAACCAGGATGAGCCTGCATGTTTCACCAACTACTTGAGCACACCTCTTCTGGCAGCACCTGGGGCCGTCATCGATGTCGGTTTCTATGACATGAACATGCCGTACTGCTGCTCGACGGGAATCTCTGCGACGATCCTGGGGGCAGGCACCGCCCTGCTCAAAGAGGCTTTTCCCAATGCCAGCAACGAGCAGATCCTGAAAGCCCTGCGCGAGACGGGCGTCAATATTAAACAATTCGATCATCTGATTGGTTATAGGGTCTCGCTCCACCGGGCGTACCTTCAATTGAAAGAACAAGTGGCCCCACCGAACCCCCAACCCGGACCCACGCCAGGGCCGACCCCAGCACCTACCCAGAAGGCCGCGAAGGATTTCGACAAGAACGGCGACTGCGTCATCGATGACCATGAGTATTTCGATGCGGTTGAAGAGTGGATTGCAAAGCAGATCGATGACAAGCTGTTCTTCGAGATTGCCGATGTCTGGATCACGCAGACCAACATCTGCACGGCCGGGTGAATCAGCTCACGTTGAGTGAGATCATCTTAATCTCGGTCATCTCTTCGATGGCAAATCGTGGGCCTTCTCGCCCGAGCCCACTCTCTCCAATTCCGCCGTAAGGCATCTGATCGGCGCGGAAGGTCGAAGGGTCATTGATGAGCACGCTGCCGATCTCGAGCTCTTCGATCGCCTGGAATGCGTGCTTTAGGTTGTCTGTAAATACTCCCACCGAAAGGCCGTAGCGATGAGAACCCGCGTGCGAGCCCTCGTTGAATTTTCGAATGCCTTCACGGAAACTGCTGAAGGTGTCTAGAGCAACCACCGGCGCGAAGATTTCCTCGCAGACGGCCTTCATCGTGGAATGAACACGAGCCAAGACCGTAGGCTCCAGGAAGTTCTTACGCCGACCGCCGCCGACCAGAAGCTCTGCTCCTTGCGAAATGGCTTCGCGAACGACAAGCTCCGCCTGCTGGGCTGCACGCTCGTCGATCATGGGTCCCATATCCGAGTCTTTCTCTAGCGGGCTGCCCGCTTTTAGCCGTTGAATTCCCTCTAGAAACCCCTTGACAAACTCTGGGTAGATGCGCTCATGCACATAGATGCGTTGTGCGTGAATGCACACCTGCCCTTGGTATGCGAAGCCGCCGATGACGCTCTGCTGAACGGCTCTCAATAGGTCACAGTGTTCGTCAATAATGATCCCGGAGTTGGAGCCCATTTCGAGCAAGACTTTCTTCGAGCCGCAGTTGGCTTTAATGTGGAGCCCCACAGCCGCACTGCCTGTGAAGGTGATCATCCGCACCCTCGGATCCTTGATGAGCAATTCGCCCACACGTGAGCCCGGCCCAACCACAATGTTGAGGGCTTTCGGGGGCAGGCCAGCGTCTAAAAGAACTTCGCCCAGCTTGAGTGCCGTCAGAGGCGTCTTCGACGCCGGTTTTAGGACGACGGTATTCCCGGCAGCCAGTGCGGGGGCCAGCTTATGAGCCACCAAGTTGAGTGGGAAATTGAAGGGCGAGATGGCAGCAATGACTCCCAACGGTTGGCGAATGAAGAAACCGATGCGCCCCTCTGCGCCGACTGCCGCGTCCATCGGGATCGTCTCCCCATGAAGCCGCTTGGCCTCTTCGGCGGCGAATCGAAACGTCTGCACAGCGCGACCGGCTTCTGCCAGGGCATATCTCCAAGGCTTCCCCGCTTCGAGAGCGATGATCTCAGCGAACTGTTCTTTCTCGAATTCGATCTTCTCTGCGGTTTTATAGAGGATCTCCGCTCTCTGGTGCGCCGGCAGTCGTTTGGTTTCTAAGTACGCGCTCTCCGCAGCTGCGATGGCTTGCTCTGTCTCTTCTGCGCCCGCTTCAGACACTTCCGCGATTACGCTGCCAACGTATGGGCTGAGCACGGGAAACTAATTCTTCGTTGCCCGCCACTCCCCCGCGATCAGCAACTTATCTTGCACTTTCACGGCGTCAGTCCCATACCCGAATATACACGTTCTTGGTCTGCGTATAGGTGTAGAGCGTCTGGAGAGCCACTTCCCGTCCCTGGCCACTCTGTTTGTAGCCGCCGAACGGCATGCCCGCAGGACAGTCTCCATAGGTGTTGATCCAGACCATACCGGCTTCGAGTCGCTGAGCCGTCTTGAGCGCCAGATTGATGTCCTTTGTCCAGAGGCCGGCCCCCAAACCATACGGGACTCCGTTTGCTTCCGCGATGAGCCGGTCATAGTTCTTCCACGGGATGACGGAGAGGACCGGACCGAAGATCTCTTCCTGGGAGATCTTCATTTTGTGCTTGACGTGGGTAAAGACCGTGGGCTCGACGAAATAGCCTTTACGCAACTTGCTGGGGCGTCGACCACCGCAGACGAGAGTAGCGCCCTGCTTCTTCCCGCTTTCGATATAGTTCATCACGCGGCCAAGAGCCTCGGAAGTGATAAGTGGACCCATCTCGCTCTTTTTATCGAGAGGGTCCCCCACGCGAAGTGCTCGGGTCTGCTTCGAGAGATCTGCAATGAAGTTGTCGTGAATCTTCTCATGGACAAAGAGCCTCGAAGCTGCCGTGCATTCTTGACCTTGATTAAAGAAGATGCCAAAGCGTGCGGACTCCACAGCCTTAGCCAAGTCGACATCCGGAAAGATGATGAGAGGGCTCTTCCCGCCCAACTCCAGCGTGACGGGAGTGAGATTCTCTGAGCTTTCCCTGACGATGGTTTTGCCGGTGTCCACGCCGCCGGTGAAGGCCAGCTTCCGCACTTCGGGGTGTTTCACAAGGGCTGCACCCGCGTTCGGGCCGTCCCCCGTGACAAAGTTGAGCGCGCCCGGTGGAAGAAGATCACCAATCTCTTTGGCAAACTCCAGCATCGTGAGCGGAGCCTGCTCCGCCGGTTTCATGACCACACAGTTGCCTGCCGCTAGAGCCGGGGCCAATTTCCATGCGGGCATGAGCATGGGATAGTTCCATGGGACGATCTGGCCGACCACGCCCCACGGCTCTCGCAGCGTAAAATCAATCACGCCATCGCCCAGCGGAATCGACTCGCCTTGCAGAGCGCGGCAGACACCGCCGAAATAATAAAAATGATCATACGAGAGAGGGACTTCCGAGGTGAGTGACTCGTTGATGACTTTTCCATTCTCCAGTGAGATCATGATAGAAAAATCTTCGGTTCGCTTTTCGATCCGTCGGCCGATCTCTAGTAAGACCCTGCTCCGCTCAGCGGGGCTGGTCTTGCGCCATACTTGAAAACCTTTCCAGGCGGCTTGAACAGCGCGATCGATGTCGCGCGCATTGCCGGCGGGCACATGCGCCAGCACTTCGCCTGTAGCGGGATTCTCGACGGGGATCATCTTGCCGGAAGAACCATCGACCCACTTCCCACCGATGAAATGCTCATACTCTTTCTGGAAAAGCTTCCCTTTGGCCATAGACCTACCGCGCACCTCCCTATGAGTTCTTGCACTTTGGCCGATAGTACGCCGAGCCTTCAACGCGTGTCAAACCAGGTGTTCTGCCCTCACCGTGATTCTCAGACCTCGGAGCGCCAGTTCCCTAAAGAATAGCTCCGGCTCGACGCAGGTTTCTGGAGGCAGGACGCCCCGGACGGTCATCTTACCCGATACAATCATCTGAGCCACGATGGACGGTGGCAGACCCGTGGTAATCGCGGTCGGGCTCACTCCAGGGTACTCAGGCCGTGGTGACCGGAAGAGATCTAGCGTGTATCGAGTGCGCTGGCCTTTCTTTTTCCCAGAGGCTTCGACTCGCAAGACTCCGTAGCTCGCGGGCGGCTTTTCATCCCGAGACAGCTGAGAGGTCAATTGACTGAGAACGTCACGAGGCACAATCGGTATTCCCTTCACGTCCACAGGCGAAGCCTCCGCAAAGCCAAGATCAATGAGTAGCCTCAAGCGCTCGAAGAAAGCAGCGGGGAAGGCCACCTTAAAACTCACTTCGCGAATGCCTTTCGACTTATACGAAGTGGGCAGAGTCGCCAGTTCTGAGTGAAGCGTGTAGACGGCTTCGACCGCCCCAACAGGCTCCGGGAAGATGATCATCTGCTGTCCAGAGAGAGGTTCAATTTCCTGTAATTTGCCCTTGGTGAAGACGACTGGCGATTTCGTGAACTCATCCAAGATCGTGGCCAGTGAATACGGAATAGCCAAGGGATTTACAGTCTCGCCCGCCAATACGCTCGCGACTCGAATCTTGATTTCTTCAACACGATCCACGTGTTCTGCCGCATAGCGAGCCATCACATTTGTGATCCCTGGAGATACACCCATACCCAACACAGCCAGAAGCTCGGCCCGCTTGTAGTCTGCATGGAGCTTGAGTTGCCGCCGCGTCTCGTGATACAGCCCTCCGAGATCCAGATAGTGAACACCCGCTTCGAGGGCCGCTTCCATCACGGGGACGTTCTTCGCGTAGGGCGTGCAGTTGATGACGGCGTCATGGCCGCGAAGCAGCTTTACCAGGCCCTTAGGATCATCGACGTCTGCGAAGCGAGCCACAACGTTCTTTTTGCCCAGCTTGCGAGCGAACTCCCGAACCCTTCGTTCATCCAGATCGGCAATGGTGACTTGACGAACGTGGGGGCTTGAGGCCAGGTCTTTAACGGCAACCGATCCCATCGCCCCCACTCCCAAGACGACAAAGCGATGGGTTGAAGCGAAACGCATGAAGCGATCCCCTATTTGACAGGGACTTGTTCTTTAGAGTCTTTCGAGATCGCAGCCTTCGGCTTTCGCCGCTGATCTTTCTTCTCGGACTCAAGCTTCTTGGCACGCTCCACCAGCAAGGGAGCGACTTTTGCGAAAGCGTCAAGATGGATCTGGACATCTCCTTCCGTGTGCTGCACGGAGAGGGTCCACTGCTCATCAAAACCCCACGGATGGGGGATGACTCCCTCGTTCACCATGGAGAACCAGTAGTTGATCCAGAGTTCGCGGTTGTCGTGACGGGCAAAGTCGCGCCAGTTGCGAATGGGCTTTTCAGAGAAGAAGATCGCGCCCATAGGCCCAATCGAACGCGCGTATGCCGTAAGTCCTGTGTCGGCTATGATCTTCTCATACCCCTCGACGAGCATTCGATTGAGATGGAAGGTGTGTTCGTACGCTTCCGGCCCTAGGATCTCTTTGAGCGTGACGACGCCGGCCCTCATCACGAGTGGGTTGGTGTTGTACGTTCCCGCATG
>MFGX01000125.1:43879-46039 GCA_001778455.1 Candidatus Fraserbacteria bacterium RBG_16_55_9
CGAGAGCCCTCCGCCGATCGCCTTAGCCAAACAGACCAGATCGGGTTCGATGTTGAAGTACTCACACGCTCCACCCGGCGCGATCTTGAAGCCCGTCTTCACTTCATCAAAGATCAGCAGAATGTTGTATTCACGCGTGAGCTCGCGCAGTGCTTGAAGATACCCCTCGTCCGGCAAGATCATCCGGCAGTTGAGCAGGACGGGCTCCACCAGCACGGCAGCCACCTCATTGAAGTTTTCTTCCATGATTTCGCGCATGGCCTCGAGATCGTTGAAGGTCGCCACAATCACATTATCGAGAGTGTTCTTCGGGATTCCCTCAGACGCCGGAACCGGTGCCGGGAAGCGCGGATGGCCTGCTTTGCTCACGAGCTCCGGCTTCACGCTGATCAAGACGTCATCATGCGCCCCATGATAGGCGCCTTCCATCTTGATGATCTTGTCCTTGCCCGTGTAGGCGCGGGCCACACGGAGCGGGTGCATGGTGGCCTCAAGGCCTGTATTGGTAAATCGCATGAGTTCCATCGACGGGAAGCGCCGCTGAACCTCTTCCGCCAGCTCCGCCTCCAAACGATGGGGTAAAGTGTACATCGTGCCCTTGCGCGCCTGGTCGCTGATGGCCTCTACGATCTTGGGGTGCGCATGGCCAACCATCAAGGCCCCGAAACCCAGGCCGAAGTCTATGTACTCATTGCCGTCGACGTCCCAGATCCGTGATCCCCGGGCTTCCGACGCGAAGAAGGGATACGGATCCATCACCCGGACATTGCTGCCGACGCCATACGGAATGACCTGCTTCGCCCGCTTGTACATCTCCGCTGACTTTCGAGTTCTTTCTTTATATCGGACTTGAATATCATCCCAGACTTTCATAACACTCCCTCCTTGCGAGAAATACTTGCATTGGGGTGCCGTGGCACGAAACGCTATGAGCCGTTCTCAGAGACGCGCAGCAGAGATCAACGAGACATCATCAGGGGGCAGTGCTGATCGCTACATGGCGGCGGCTCTTCGAGAACCGAAGGATCGGTGAGTTCGATCGCTACCACCTCCCCCCGACAAGGGCAGCGTAAACGTGGTTGTTTGAGCCACGGAGATACGAGGGTATAGGCTGCTGGGCAAACTTAAAGATAGGCCGAACAAAGAACGGATATGGGAAGCTTTCTTTCCGTTCTGATCGGCCACTGTACGAAGCGCATACAACCCCCTAACGCTGCCACTCTACCACAGGGCCGCTTCGTTGTCAAGTGACTATTGACCTACCTTACTCATAAAAGTATAATCCGCAACACCAGTTACAAGGGAGGTCCAAATGGAAAAAGATCAGCATGGCAGCGTCGTAGATAAATCCAGCCGCCACAGCCGGCGGGAATTCCTCAAGCGCACAAGTGCGCTGGGCTTTTCTCTCTATCTCGCAGGTAGCTTGGGTCCCAGATCCTCGAATCTCTTCGGGCAGGCTTCGGACATGCCCCAGGATCTCTTGGATCAAGTAGCCAAGGAGGACCACAAGCTTAACGTCTTCAACTGGTCTTTCTACATTGCCGAGGACCCGGTCACGAAAGACGAATTCGGTGTTGACCTCACGGATGTCACCCCCACCATCCAGAAATTCCAAGACGAGTTTGGCATCGAAGTCACGTATGACACGTTTGAGAGCCAGGAAGAGATGCTAGCCAAAGTTCGGCCCGGGGGCAGCGGCTACGATGTCGCCGTCGTCACGAATTACTACGTCCCCCAAGTGGTGGGATTGGGACTCGCGCAGCCCCTCAAGAAGGAGTGGCTGACAAACGTCGGAAACCTCCTACCCCGCTTCCAAGGGCCGCCCTTCGGTCCCGATCCGGATTACGTGGTTCCCTACATGTGGGGGGTAACAGGGTACGCGTACAACAAGAACAGCGTAGGGTCCGATCCGCGGCTCGGCGCCTGGGATCTGCTCTTCTCCGGCCAGGAATATAGCGGCAAGATGACGATGCTGGAAAGCGTTCTCATCGATGGGATCAATGCCGGTCTCAAGCTGTCCGGACACTCCCTCAACTCCACGAATCGCGAGGATCTGCTGCAAGCGGGGGACCTGCTCAAGAATCAGAAGCCATTGCTTCGGGCATATATCTCCGGACCCGTTCGCGAACAGCTCGCAACCGAAGATGTCTTGGTCGCTCA
>MFGX01000125.1:46143-50925 GCA_001778455.1 Candidatus Fraserbacteria bacterium RBG_16_55_9
GGTTCTCACCGAGACGAAGCGCCCAGCCACGGCTCACCTCTGGATCAACTACATCTTGCGCGCCCGCGTCCATGCTGGGATCGCCACCTGGGTGGCCTTTGCTTCCCCAAATGGAGCAGCCCTTCCCCTCATTCCGGATGCTCAGCGCAACAGTTCGATCATCTACCCCAGCGACGAAGACCTGAAAAACTTCGAATTGTTCGTGCTGCCGGAAGGCGAGGCCCTGGAGATTCGTCAACGCATTTCCGATGACCTTCTTAGTGGTTGATCCCGTTAAACACTTAGAAGAGAGAGGGAGCGACCCCGCTCGCTCCCTCTCTGTTGCTGTTATACCCGCATGAGTTCCTTCCGGCGTCGCGTGCTTGGCTTCCTCTGGAGGCATCCAGGGGCGAAGACCGGTGTGACCCTCAGCCCGGTCGTCTTCTGGTTGGCCCTCTTCGTGCTCGCTCCCATGCTCATCGTCCTCTACTATAGCTTCCTGACAAATGGACCCCATGGTGCTCTCCTGCCCACGCCCACTCTTGAGAATTATAAAGACGTATTCATCACCGAGGACCTGCGGACGGGGCAGCCTGAGGCAAACTGGCTCTATCTAAATATCTTCGGCCGCTCCCTGCTCTTGGCATTTCTCACCACCCTGCTCTGCCTCCTCCTCGGCTATCCTGTCACGTATTGGATCGCACTCTATGGTGGTCGATACAAGAACCTTTGGATCGGGCTCTTCATCCTGCCCTTCTGGACAAGCTACCTCGTACGCATCTTCGCCTGGATGTTCCTCTTGCGCGATCCGTCCGGGTTCATCAATCAGCTCCTGCTGCAAACCGGGCTCATCCACGAACCGCTCCAGCTCCTCTTCAATACCACGGGGGTGATCATCGGCATGGTCTATACATACTTGCCCTTTGCGGTCATCCCGCTCTATGCAGCGCTGGAACGCCTGGATCGCTCCGTTCTCGAAGCCGCCTTCGATCTGGGGGCCCGTCCTTGGCAGCGGCTCTGGCGCGTCACAGTGCCGCTCACCCGTGGCGGCATCCTGAGCGCATCCGTTCTCGTGTTCGTCCCATCCGTGGGAGAGTACTTGATCCCCGATCTCATGGGTGGGGCCAAGGTCAACATGCTGGGAAATCTCATTGCGGATAAATTCTTCCGGGACCA
Organism: Candidatus Fraserbacteria bacterium RBG_16_55_9; assembly: GCA_001778455.1. Lineage (GTDB taxonomy): Bacteria > Bipolaricaulota > Bipolaricaulia > RBG-16-55-9 > RBG-16-55-9 > RBG-16-55-9. Next base: position 47,299 of record MFGX01000125.1, read on the forward strand.
AAACTGGGCTTTTGGTTCTGCTCTGTCGATTGGGCTCATCCTGCTCGTCATGGCTCTATTGCTCGTCTATTTCAAGGTCAGCCGGAGCGAACAAGTCTTTGAGAGGCGCGTGTGAGCGTAGTGCGTAGCTTGGGCCGAGCCTCACTACCCGGACTCCTCGGGTTGGTCTACCTCTTCATCTATGCACCTCTATTCATATTAATGATCTTCTCGTTCAATACAGCGGGAAACCTCGCCTGGTGGCAAGGGTTCTCGCTCGAATGGTACGAGAAACTCCTCAGCTACGATCAGTTGTGGAAATCGCTTCGGATCAGCCTCATGGTCACCGGTACGGCGGTCATCCTCTCTACGGTGATCGGCACACTTACGGCGTATGCGCTCTACCGCTGGCGCTTCTGGGGCAAGCGCCTCTTCGAGGGCATGCTCTACTTGCCGATGTACATTCCGGAAGTCGTGTTGGGCATCTCACTGCTGGTCTTCTTCATCTTTCTCGGCATGCCGCGAGGAATACTCACCATGATTCTCGCCCATGTCGCCTTTACCATCCCCCTAGTGGTACTGGTGGTCTTGGCGCGGATGCAGCGGATCGACTGGACACTGGAAGAGGCCGCAATGGATCTGGGAGCCGATGAATTGACGACTCTACGAAGGGTCACACTGCCTCTGCTCTTTCCGGGGATCATGGCTGCCGCATTCCTTGCTTTCCCTTGGTCCTTCAACGACTTCGTGATCACATATTTCGTGACAAGCCCTGGCAACGCTCCTCTGCCGGTCTTGACGTACAACTTGATCTTGGGAGCCAAGAGAAGCGGGGCAATGGGGATGATCAACGCGTTGGGGACACTGATGACGGTTGCGGCTCTACTCCTGCCGCTTGTGGCTGTCTTGCTTCTGCGCGTGCGGCGCTTCTCTCTTCCGGGCCTCCACTTGCTGAGGAAGAAGAGAGCATGAACACCCCCAGTGTGGAGCTTCGGGATGTTACCAAGCACTTTGCCACGGCCATAGCGGTGAATCGCGTCAATCTCACGATAGCCAGAGGCGAATTCTTCTCGTTTCTCGGCCCGAGCGGCTGCGGTAAGACCACCACGCTCCGCATGATCGGCGGCTTAGAGACGCCGGATTCAGGGGATATTCTCATCAACGGTGAGAGGGTGAACGAGATTCCACCCTACGAGCGAAACGTCAGCACCGTCTTCCAACGCTTGGCCCTCTTTCCCCACTTGACCATTACGGAGAATCTTGCGTTTGGCCTAAAGATCCAACATCAAGCCTACGACGTCATTCAAGAGAAAGTAGCTGCCACTCTGGAATTGGTCCATCTACCTGGACTGCAAGATCGCTATCCCGATCAACTCTCGGGAGGCCAGCAGCAGCGAGTGGCTCTCGCTCGCTCATTGGTGCTTGAGCCGGAGGTCTTACTTCTGGATGAACCCTTGTCGGCATTGGATCGAAAACTCCGGAAAGAGATGCAGGTTGAGCTTCGCAGAATCCAGCGCGAAGTTAGCATCACGTTCATCTATGTGACGCACGATCAAAAGGAAGCGATCAGCATGTCCGATCGCATTGCGATCATGAAAGAGGGGAAGATCGTTCAAGTCGGATCGCCAAGAGAGATCTTCGAGCGGCCCCGGACGGCCTTCGTGGCCGATTTCATGGGTGCATCCAATCTCTTCTCCGGCCAACTGATCGAACGGAACGGGAAACGGTACCTTAAGACCCAGAGCGGATTGGTCATTCAGGTTCCCAACTCGGATGAGTCCCCGCATTCCCAGGACCAACAGTTATTGGCGCTTCGCCCGGAAGCCATCGGAATCTTCCGCAAGGATCAAAACCCACCCACAGAGAACTCCTTTGCGGGGAGAGTCCTGGATCGGGCGTATCTGGGAGAGATGCTGGAGTTTGAGGTCCTTCTTAATGGAACAGAGCGCGTGAGAATTCATTCGCACAGCCGTTCGCCTGCAGACGAGATTCTGGTCGATGAGGAAGTCCTCATCGGTTGGGATGCCAATTCGGCGTCCCTGTTACGCGAAGAGTAGCCTACTTAAGGATCACGAGCTTCGCTGGTCCCAACGCTCCCGTGATCGAGCAGCCCAGGGCATGGCTGTATTCGAGGATGGGGAGAGTCAGCTTCCCGATATGGCAATTGGCCATCGGATGGAAACAGTGGTTCCCTTGCATGAGCCGCCACCCATAGTTCTCCCCGCCGGGGCTTGGAGCAGCTTGAAAATCCACTTCTTCCCAGCTGTTTTGGCCGACATCGGCGATAAATAGAGCGCCTGTGGCGCGATCAAAGCTAAACCGCCATGGATTACGCAAACCCAGCGCCCAGATCTCGTCGCGCACGTTGGGATCATCCATAAATGGATTGTTGGCTGGGATACCATAGGGTAGCCCATCATCTACGTTTGCGTTGTTCACGTCGATGCGCAGCATCTTGCCCAAGAGGGATTGCCCGTTCTGGGCATGATTCGCTGGGTCACCTGCGGAGCCACCATCCCCCATCCCAATGTTACGAAACGATCCTCCCATCTCGGATCTGGATCAACCGATCCGCTCTTTCGGCAATCTTCCCATCGTGAGTGACAAGGATCAAGGTCACGCCACTCTCGCGGTTGACGTCAATGAGAAGGTGAAGGACCTGCTCTGCGCTTTTCGAGTCCAGGTTGCCCGTCGGCTCATCGGCCAAGACAATCTGAGGCTCATTGGCCAGAGCCCGAGCCACCGCGACTCGTTGCCTCTCACCACCGGAAAGCTCCGTCGGCAGGCGATGGCTCTTCCCATTCAAGCCGACTTTTTGCAAGAGGGTCTGCGCTCGTTCGCGTGCCATGCGCTTTGCGATCTTTACTTCGAACATCGGGATGAGCACGTTTTCCAGAGCGGTGAGCGTCGGGATCAGGTTATGAAGTTGGAAGACAAAGCCTACCACGCGGGAGCGGAACTGAGAGAGGTCACTCGGGCGCGATAGGTCCTCCCCCGCAACACGTAAACAGCCGGAATCCGGGCGATCCAGAGCGCCAATCATGTTAAGCAGAGTCGATTTTCCGCTTCCGGAGGACCCTTGAATCGCCACGAATTCTCCCGTGGCGATCTCTAAACTCACGCTACGAAGGGCTTCTGTTCTTCCCTTCTCATATGATTTAACGAGTCCCTGCATCACGACAATCGGTTCATTCATAGCGCAGGGCGGCCGTAGGAGTGATGCGTGAGGCCCGATAGGCGGGGTAGAGTCCACCGACAAACCCCACACCCAAGGCGATACCCAATGACTGCAAGAAGAGCGAAGTCGAATACGCCGGAGCGATCAACCCCTTCACCCACGGAAGCAGCAGCAATCCGTTCACCGCCAGAACACCTACGATAAATCCGGCCCCGGCAGCCAGAAACGCAATGACCAGTGACTCGCCCATGATGAGAGTCAAGATGCGCCTGCGTCGCCAGCCTACAGCTCTTAAGATGCCAATCTCACGCGTTCGCTCGTAGACTGCGATGATCATGGTGTTCATGACGCCAATGCCTCCGATGCCCAGAGCCAAGATCGAGACGGCCCAGCTCACAGCGCGCATGATACCGAGGCTTTTGACAACTTTCTGGGATTCGGCGACCGAACGCATGGTGACCAGCTCATTG
>MFGX01000125.1:51032-51231 GCA_001778455.1 Candidatus Fraserbacteria bacterium RBG_16_55_9
CAAAGGCAGAAACGCTCCCCCGTCCTCCCAGACGTTTCCCGTCTCGTAGAGGCCCACGACCTGAAACGAGCGCCCGCTGATCGAGACCCTATCGCCAAGACGAGCCCTGGCACTGGAGGCTGCGGTCTTGCCTAAGATGATCTCCTCTTCGGAATCCGGAAGATAAGCACGACCCTCTGTCATACGAACGCCAACGAAT
>MFGX01000126.1 GCA_001778455.1 Candidatus Fraserbacteria bacterium RBG_16_55_9
GGCGGGCAGCGCCAGTAGGGGCCTTCACGCATCGCCAGTTTGCCCTCAAAGAAATCCACGATTGGGATTGGATAGGTGCATGGACAAAGCCCTACGCAGCCTGCGCGCACATCGGCAACTCACCGATCTTGCCCCATTGGGAGCCGATCTTCATGTGGGGGATTCACACGCTCGGCGTTCGGCGGGCTCGTTCGGATGTCTTCGTGGCTCTGCCTGTTGCCATCGGCGCGGCCGGCAAGGTTGGGCGGGCCAGGTTAGCAGATGGCATGGCACCTGGACATCCGCGCCCCAAGCCTATCGAACTGTTCCGCGATCTCATCTGGCTCCTGAGTGACGAGGGGCAGACCATCCTTGATCCCTTCATGGGCAGCGGCACAACCCTACGCGCAGCGAAAGACCTGAGCCGCCGCGCCATCGGGATCGAGATCGAAGAGCGCTACTGCGAGATCGCCGTCAAGCGCCTAGCCCAAGAGGTGTTGTACTGATGGCTAAGCCCGTTACCCACGTCCCTGGCTGCACCGTCGATGGCTGCCCAGCTGCATCTTGAGGGATTGCGATGACCCGAACGGCTTGTAGTCCGCCTGAAGGTTGCCATCACTGCGGCGGGCAACTGATAGGCCGCAGGACTGCCTATTGTTCCGATGCTTGCCGTCGCGAGCACCAGGCTAACCATTTCTGGGGAGCAGCAAGCAATGCGGCGAGGGTTCGGGCTGGCCGATGTGAAGAATGTGGAAAACCTGGCGGCCTGGAGGTTCACCACAAGGAGCCTGTCTGGGATGCAATTGAATATGGCAAGGTCAGTTGTGCCCATCACCAGGAGGGCCTCATCGTTCTCTGCAAGCGATGCCACGTGACATCCCATAAGAAGTTGCGGGGAACATATCGCGAAGAACCCCAATGCGTGGAGCAGGGAGTCTTGCTGTGAGTGACGCCGTGACCTACGTGGACGTTTGTACCGTTGATGGCTGCCCGCACCCGAACGACAACGACTTTCATCGCTGTCTAGTGGACGGCAGGCTTGAAGCCCAACACCACCATTGGCCGAAACGCGGCATGGGTGGCCGGAACCTGAAAAGTCAGATCGTCGCCTGCCTCTGTCAGCGTTGCCACGATAACACCGACCTCATCTGGGGCAATGGCGTCCTGGACTTTCCGACAGGCGAGCGGCTATATCGCATCTGGCGAGTGATCGACAACGTAACCGTGGCCGAGCGAGTCCTGCGGGAAGCCAAGCAAGGCGTGGTGATCGGTGATGAGGGTGGGAGCGGGAGCTTGGAGGACCGAAATGTCCCGACTTCCAAGAGTCAGGGTAAGCCTCCCGCCCTCGTCCCTGACCATCCGCCCACAGCGTTCTGTATATCGTCAGGTCTCCTGCCGGTAACTGATCCCCTAGAAGATGCTGAACCTCTGACTGCTGGTGCTCAGACGCCCGCGCCTGAGACCACCTGCACCGATGGGCCCTTAGTGGTGGTGGAACTACCCTTGTTTAACGGCGAGCCGGTGTTCCACAGCCGTGTCGGGATCCCCGACTACACCTCCGAGGAAGGCCGGTTGATTCTGCGTGAGGGTCTTCTCTTCGAGCGCTACGAGCAGATCGTCCAGTCCCTAGAGTACGTGCAGCGCAACCTCAACTGGCACATCGGCGATGCGGTGGTCTACGGGGAGAGAACCTACGGCGAGGAAGCATATCAGGCATTCTCCGGCTTCGAGAGCATGGGGTTCGGGATCGAGCGGATCAAGCAATGCGGCTGGGTCGCCTCTCAGTTTCCGCCTAGTACGCGGGTATTGGGCGCGGGTTGGAGCGCTCACCGGATCGTCGCCGCCCTACCGGAGCCCGAACGCACACAGCTTTTGGAGCGCGCCGCCGATGAGGGCATGACCACGCGCGATTTACGGGAGGTAATACGAGGTTCGAAGTCAGAGTGTACCCATGAACCTATCATGCGTTGCCGCAAATGTGGGATTGTGCTAGAATGAGAGTGCAGCTTAGCAAATGTGGCCGCGAGGGGGTTAGCCTCCGGCCACGCGACACCGAAAGGATCGAGCTTTCGATGCACCCTCAGTATAACTTCCTCTGGCGTCTCACGTCCAAGATTCGCTTCGATCCCAGCGGGTGTTGGATTTGGATTGCGCATCGTTGCCATGGCTATGGTTATCTGGGAGTGAGCGGTCGTTTTCTTCGTGTCCATCGGCGTCTGTATCTAATTGCTAAAGATAGCCCCATAGCTCCTGTTAGCCTTGATCACCTTTGCCGCAACCGCGCTTGCGTTAACCCCGACCACCTAGAACCGACAACAGTCCGCGAGAACACGTTACGGGGTACTGGGTTTGCTGCCGTGAACGCTCGGAAAACGCACTGCCCCCAAGGCCATCCCTACGATCTGGTTAATACCTACTTCTTGGGGAATCGGCGTCACTGTCGTGCCTGTCACAGAATACGGCAACGTCTTTGGGAAAAGCGAAAGTGCGCCACATGACAGCCTGGCTTGTCCGCATCTGGTTCAAGGGGCTGCTGGGAAATCAGGAGATACGGCTTCGTGGCTCAGTCCCTGAGTACCTGATTTTCGTTGGCAGCCACAAGGACTGGACGTATCTGGCGTCGAGGGGCAAGATGCTAGCTCGATTCCACGCGGCGCTAGAGCGCTCGGAAGTGGTGATGGTATGACGGTGAAAGATAAGGTTTCTGCTCTTCTGGCGATAGGTTTGAACCAAACTGAGGTTGCACGACAGCTCAGCATTAGTCCCCAGCGGGTAAGCCAGATAACAAATGAAGAGAGCTACCGCGCCAGTTGCCAGAAACTACGGGTAGGTGAGCGGGACGTGACCCGACAGATCATCGCCCTGTTGCAAACGCTTGGGGCCTATGTCCTGAAGATACACGGCCACGGGATGCAGCGGCGAGGCGTACCGGATTTGGCCTGTGTCTACAAGGGCTTTGCGGTATGGATTGAGGTCAAGAGCCCCAACGCCCGTCGGGGACTTTCGCCGGAGCAGCAGACGGAGATCGCGGCGATACAGGCGGCCGGGGGCGTAGCATTCGAAGCGAGGTGTATTGAGGACGTGCTGTTGGGCCTGGAGACGATTGAGCCCAAGCTGCGGGAGAGAGTGAAGGTAACGTGAGGAAGGCTGGCGGGAGGACTCGCATGGACGCGCCCAAGGGGATGCAGGTGGTCGGTAATGTCACAGCGGGGTCAGGGGTTCACCTCTTCGTTTACACCACGAAGGACGGGAAGGTCGTGTTGGCGTCTGAGAGTGAGAGTCACCGGACCCTTCACTACTTCAACCCCGAACAAGCGAGAGACCTTGCCGCGATTCTGCTGCGGGGAGCCGACTTGATTTGGGACGCTGGATTCGGGCCGGAGGATCACACCCGTGTAGCTATCGAGCTTCTACGGGGCGGGAGCAGGATCGCGCGGGCGGCGCTAAAGCAGAAGGGTGGCTCGAAGTGTTGGAATTATTGGGCTTGCACCAGTCCTGTGCGTTTCAGCGTCACGCCTAGAGGGAACTCAGTACGAAATATTGTTGGCTACGCATGGCCTCGCCGCTGGTCTCTAGCCAACCTGCGTGCAGCCCTAGAGGAGATGACGGGATGATCCGCACGTTCCGCTGCAAAGACGGACTGCGATTAGAGGATGCTTGTAAAGGGGAGTGAAGCCATGACCATAGCCGAGATCATCGAACGGGCGAGGCGAGTTAGAGATTACCTGATCGCAGACAAAACACGTCAAGAGTATATGTACCCCCATGCCTCTGAAGATGTTCTCAGTGCATTGGGGTGCATACGCGCTCTCATCGTTGACCTGAAAGCGCTGAATATGAGGGCGGATTTGGATGTGCGGGTCTGGAAGGACTTCCCCACTATCTTGCAGGAGACTGGGGGTGGTGAGTGGCATCCTGAACCTCCCCTAGAATCAATGGAGGCTGAAGATTTAATTCTTGTCCACATTGCAATTTGGGAGGAGCCATGACCAACGCAGAGGTGCTGGCGGCACTAGAGGAAGCGCGTCGGTTATACAACAGCCATTGCGGTATGCAGGGCGACATGATCCTCCGCGACCTCATTCGCAGCATCGAGGCCGAACCGGAGCCACTGGACACGTTCAACGAAGTGGTGCTAAAAGGCCCAGATCGCGATTGGGCGTTGGAGCATTACTGGCCCGCCGATGAGCAGCCGTTCGGTGAGGGCGAAGAGTGCCTCGTCACCGTCAAGGTCTACCCAAGGGAGGTGCAGGATGAACATGACGCCGGATAACGCGCTGGAATATCTGATGGGCCACTTGGATGCCTGCAACGACCCTGCCTGCAGCTTCCATGCTAAGCAGCAAGAAGCCGAAGCCGTCCTCCGCCGCGCCCTGCTCCCGCCCGCCGACGAGCGCACGGTGCTGGCGGAAGGGTTCATAGACAAGGATGCCTTGGCCGATTACAAGGCTGATAGGGCGTCGAATGTCTGTGTCTTCCGCGACCAAGCGTTGCATGACGAACAACCCGTCCTCATCGTCCTCGCCGATGCACCGGAGGACCTGGTGCCTATGGTGGAGCGAGAGGAGGAGGCGTGATGGCTGACCAAAGCCGACAAAAGGTGAGGGTGGATTTGAACCTTGCTGCCGAATTCCTTGTGGTTCTGGCTGTCTGTCTCCTTGTTTTCTGGATTTGGGGTGTACCCATTGCTGATCAACTCGGCGATTGTGCCCACAAGTTTATTGAGGCCAAGAACGGTGGGGTGGTTGATGCGCTGCCCTGACTGTCGCCAAGAGGAGGAGCCATGAGCAACGGCTGGTGCGATTTTGCGATTAGGCTTCCCGGCCCTGCCTCGAAGACAGGCTACAACGGCGCGCAGAAGACTCACGCCAAGGTGGGCGCCACCGCTCACAGCATGGAGTATGAGTCCGAGCCTGCCTGGGATGACTCTATCACCCTCTACAATGTCCTCTTCAGCGAGCGCCAAGTATCCTGGCCGTTCTCCATCGTCAAGTTCTTCGATGGGGCGCTCTTGTTTCAGCACTACCCGTTAGGGACGGTGTGCTGGGCGCAGGGCCCCCGAGGTAACCTGTGGCTAGAGGGGATTGAGGTGGAGAGCCGCGCGCCGGGCAAGTTCACCGAGGCAGAGTATGCCTTGCTGGTGAAGACGCTCAGGTGGGTCAAGGAGGCGCACGGGTGGCAAGACGATTGGTGGATAGGCAACAAATTAACGCTTCTGAATACTATTT
>MFGX01000127.1:0-212 GCA_001778455.1 Candidatus Fraserbacteria bacterium RBG_16_55_9
GCGCTTGCGCGCTGTTGCCGTCAATCCCGAGTGGAAAGTTCAGGTAGAGCATAGACCTCCTCGTGAAACAAAGTACGTGTTCTGTTTCCTAAGATGAGATTGTAGCACGGCGACGGCACACATCAAGAGAGGTTATAGGAAAACGAACCGCCCGAAGATGGGGCAGTCTCACTCTATTGGGCAGTTTCGCATTCTTGGCCAGTAGGGGGGCG
>MFGX01000127.1:271-2490 GCA_001778455.1 Candidatus Fraserbacteria bacterium RBG_16_55_9
AGGAGGCTTTAAGACCAAGGGATCACTGGGCTCTTCTGCGACATTGAGAGCCAGTGATAATCCAGCGGAGTACTCAAAAAGGGATTGTGGTTTCAAGCTGCCTTAGTGGCATGTAGCTTTTCTTTAATCCAGACCCTCAGTAGCGTGGTGTAGCCCATCCCTTTCTTAACCGCAATCCGCTTGAGGGCTGCCACATCTTCTTCACTGAGTTTGACAGAGACAGGCTGACGTGGGCGTCGCCGCACCTCTACTTCGACTTCCGACATCTCCTCCCAATAGTCGGCAGAACTGTGGGTCTTCCAGAATTCGTGAATCTGCTTCGCTGTCCAATTGCTCATGTCCGGTAACCTCTTCTTCGTGCTCATGCTCATCCCTCCTTTCGTGAGCTTCTCTTGGCTCGTTTGCCGTAGAGTCTTCGTTCCTGCTTGTCCATATCTCGAGCCGTAACTACATAGCCCTTCCCTCGCCCTAGGTGGATCATCACGACGAAGAGAAAGCGACCGGCACCACTGCAGCCGTAGATGTGATAGAGATTCTCTCCGGGTCCACGGCGAAAATAGGGACCTTCCTCGAAGAAGAGTTCTTCGATCTCTGCTGGCGTGACTTGATGTTCGGCAATGTGTTCCTCATTCTCGGGCGTCCAAATCAGCTCTTCGATGTTCACGGGCATTGTTATGGTAGTCTAAAGCACTACACACATCAAGTTTCTTCTCCGCTCGATCTGTGCAGGCTCATGGCCGCGTGACGGGATGGAAGACTTCTTGCATTCCCACCCTCAAAAATCGTATCATGGTGGTGCGGTGCGGCAGAGCAATTCTTGCTGCTGCGATTACTACCCCGAGGAGCGTGGTCTATGAGCCGCATTGAACGTACCCACATCGAAGACGAGATGCGGGAAAGTTACATCAATTACGCCATGAGCGTAATCAGGGGACGCGCCATCCCCGACGTGCGCGACGGCTTAAAACCCGTGCAGCGACGCATTCTCTACTCCATGCATCAGCTGGGTCTTCCATCCAACAGACCTCATAAGAAGTGCGCCCGTATCGTCGGTGAAACGATGGGCAAGTACCACCCACACGGCGATCAGGCCGTCTACGACACGATGGTCAATATGGCCCAGACCTTCTCGTTTCGATACCCCCTGGTCGATGGGCAGGGCAACTTCGGCAGCCTTGACGGCGATGAGGCCGCCGCCATGCGCTACACGGAGGCCAGGCTCTCTGCCATCGCGGAAGAGTTCCTGGTTGAAATCAACGAAGAGACGGTTGACTTCGTCCCGAACTTCGATGACTCCTTGATGGAACCTTCCGTCCTCCCAGCCAAGATCCCCAATCTTCTTATTAATGGCTCCTGGGGTATTTCCGTAGGGATGACCACCCAGATCCCGCCTCACAATCTGGGCGAAGTCATGGATGCTCTGGTGCATCTGATCGATCACCCGGAAGCCGATTGGGATTACCTAAAGAAATTCATCAAGGGCCCGGACTTCCCAACGGGCGGACTCATTTTGGGGCGCGACGGATTTGAGCAGGCGTACCGCACGGGGGAAGGCAAGATTCGCGTGCGAGGCCGGGCAACCGTGGAAGAGGACCGCATCGTCATCACAGAGATCCCGTATCAAGTGCGAAAGTCTACCATTGTAGAGACCATCGCCCAGAAGGTACGCTCCGGCGATCTTGATGAGATCTCGGATCTCCGTGATGAATCCGACCGCGATGGACTGCGCATCGTCGTCGAGATCAAGCGCACAGCCAACCCGCAAGTGGTGCTGAGTAAGCTCTATAAGTACACGCCGCTGGAATGGACGTTTGGGACCAACTTCTTAGTGATTCTAGACGGAAACCCGCGCAAGCTCTCCATCAAGGAGGCGTTGGGCACGTTTCTCTTGCACCGTCGCGATGTAGTCCGCCGCAGGACGACGTATCGTCTGCGAATCGCTCGCGAAGCGGCCCACATCCTCGAGGGCTTGCGAGTCGTGCTCAAGAATCAAAATGAGATCATCGATCTCATTCGCAAAGCCAAGGATCCCGAAGAGGCAATGGCCAAGCTGCAGAAGAAGTATGAGCTCTCTTTGATCCAGGCGGACGCGATCCTCAAGATGAGGCTCCGTCAGTTGACCGGCCTGGAGCGCGAGAAGATCGAAACGGAGTACAAAGAGAGAAAGCGCGAGATCAAAGAATACGAGGAGATCTTAGATAGCGCCGAGCGACTGGATG
>MFGX01000127.1:2534-5079 GCA_001778455.1 Candidatus Fraserbacteria bacterium RBG_16_55_9
AGCGGCGGACGGAGATCGTCACGAATGCCGATGGCATGGAAATCACGGATGAATCGCTCATCCCCGATCAGGATCTCGTTGTGGGCGTCTCCACCAAGGGCTACGTCAACGCTCCGCCCGAAGAGGTCTTCCGGCGCCAGCATCGCGGCGGCAAGGGCGTGATCGCCATGAGATTGCGAGACGGCGACACGATCAAAGACATTTTCACGTGCAACGCCCGCGACACTCTTCTCATCTACACGAGCGCACACAAGGCCTACAAGCTGAGGGCCTATCAGATGCCATCGGCTCGTCGCGACTCCAAAGGAGAAAACCTGCGAGCTATGATCGGTATGTCGCCGGAAGAAGAAGTTCTTTCGCTCATCCCGCTCAAGGTGCGCTCGGATGAAGAGGCGGCCAAGCTCTACTGCTTGATGTCCACTCGCGGTGGCATCATCAACCGGAACGAGCTGGCGGATTATCTCAATGCCCATGTGAACGGCATCATTGCCATCAACGCCGAGGAAGGCGATCACATCGTCGATGTGGCGGTCTCGGATGGCAAGGGTGAAGTGATCTTGGCGAGCGCGGAAGGGCAGACCATCTGCTTCGCCGAAGAAAAGGCACGTTTGACCGGACGGCCCTCCAAGGGTGTCATCGGCATGCGGCTCAACTCTAGCGATTTCGTCGTCGCCATGGCAGTTCTTCAGCCTAGCGATCCCGAAGACAAGCTCCTGCTCGTAACTGAAAAGGGCTTCGGAAAGCGTACGCCACTTAAAGAGTTTCCCCGACAGAACCGAGGTGGCAAGGGAGTCTTGGGCATCAAGGTGAGCGAGAAGACCGGAAACGTTGTGGCCATCAAGAAGGTGAAGGATGACGATGAGGTGATGATCACGACCGAACAGGGGAAGATCATCCGGATTTCTGCGAACGACGTGCGGGTGGTCAGCCGCTATGCCCTGGGCGTCAAGGTGATTAACCTGGAGCCAGGCGATAAAGTCGTCTCCATCGTGCGCCAGTCGGGAATCCAAGAGGAAGAGCAATCCGAGAACGGCCAACCGCAATAAGACGGAATGACCAAAAAAGCCTCACACGAAGCGTTGGCGTTGATTCATCGCCGTGCCGTCGAGATCATTCCCGAGGCGGATTTGCGGCACAAGATGGAGCGATCGCAACGCACCGGCAAGCCGCTGCGGGTCAAACTGGGAGTCGATCCCACCGCTCCCGACATTCACTTGGGAATCTCGATCCCGCTCCAGAAGCTCAGGGATTTCCAGGATCTGGGACATACAGCCGTGATGATCGTGGGCGACTTCACGGCCCGCATTGGCGACCCGTCAGAAAGAAACACCACCCGTCCCATACTCTCGCTCGAGCAGATCGAGCGCAATATGAAGACCTACCGAGAGCAGGCCTTCAAGATCCTCGATCCCGATAAGACGGAGTTTCGCTACAACTCTGAGTGGCTTGAAAGCATGAGCTTCAAAGAGATCATGGAACTGACTTCGAAGTACACGGTCGCCCGTATGCTCGAGCGCGATGATTTCTCAGTGCGCTACCGTGAGGGCCAATCCATCACCATACTAGAGTTCCTCTACCCGCTGGCACAAGCGTATGACTCCGTCGCGGTGCAAGCGGACGTCGAGCTGGGAGGCACAGATCAGAGATTTAATCTCCTCGTGGGCCGCGAGATCCAAGAACGGTACGGACAAGAGCCTCAAGCCATCGTGATCATGCCGCTTCTGGAAGGGACTGATGGAGTCCGGAAGATGAGCAAGTCCTACGGGAATTACATCGGGATTACTGAACCGCCCAATACGATGTACGGCAAACTCATGTCGATCCCTGATTCTATGATGGAGAAGTTCGTAACTTTGCTTACGGATGTTCATTGGGCGAAGTTGAAGAAACTGCACCCCAAGGAGCAGAAGAGCGCTCTGGCGGGCGAGATCGTCAAGATCTACCACGGAGAAGAGGCCGCTAAGGCCGCCACGGCGGAATTTGACCGAGTGTTCAGTCAAGGCGGACGCCCTCAAGATGTGCCCAAGGTCTCGGTTACCCGCAGTCAATTGAAGCCCGACGGGACAATCTGGATTGTGGATCTTCTTCAAGTAACGGGCCTCTTGAGAAGTCGATCAGAGGCAAGGCGGATCATTGAGCAAGGTGGAGTGGAGCTGGATGGTCAAAAGATCAGCTCCGCCCAGACCGATGTGAAGATCAAGAATGGGGCGCTGCTGCGCGTCGGCAAGCATCGTTTTGCCGAGATCCAGGTCCACGAAGGAGCATGAACATGAGCGCGGATTGCATCTTCTGCAAGATCGTGCGCAAAGAGATCCCAGCTCAAGTAGTCTACGACGATGCGTGGAGCTGGGCTTTTCTGGATATTCATCCGATGGCCGATGGCCACACGATAGTGATTCCCAAGGCACATTACGCGAGGCTAGAGGATGTTCCCGTTCAGGAAGCCGGAAAGATCTTTGAGGCGGTGCGCAACGTGGCGGCATCCGTACAGAGTGCACTCAATGCGCCCGCTGCCACAATTGGTATCAACAACGGGAAGGCTGCT
>MFGX01000127.1:5206-5400 GCA_001778455.1 Candidatus Fraserbacteria bacterium RBG_16_55_9
GCTAATCATAACGGCCTTGGCGCGCAAGAGCTAAAACACCAAGACCAGCAAGACTAAAACAGCGATCAGGACCAGAGCGCCTATGAGCATTCGTCGGGCAAAGTGACGAACATTTTCGATCTGTTCAGGCTTGACAGTCACGCGCTCCGGATGGCGTCGGGCGATATCATTGGCCTTTCGCCTCATCTTGAGGG
>MFGX01000128.1:0-296 GCA_001778455.1 Candidatus Fraserbacteria bacterium RBG_16_55_9
TCTCGCTTTCTCGGCCTACGCTGTCGCGAACCTCTGGATCTTCGAGATGTTGTGTACCATGCAGTACAGCTTCCACTGAATTTCTACTTTCGCCCTGCCCCGAAGCGTGAACCGATCCATCCCTAAGGTGTGCCGCATGTGGGCGAACACCGGTTCCACCGTTCCCATCCTCTGACTGTAGTAGAACCTCCCGCGTGGGGAGTCGAATCGTTCGATCATCCGCTGGGTTGCGCTTTTCTCCTGATGTCGAATCCCTGCAACGATCTTCGTCACCTGGCGCACCTTGCTGCCGGAGC
>MFGX01000128.1:306-687 GCA_001778455.1 Candidatus Fraserbacteria bacterium RBG_16_55_9
TCGGCTTCGCAACTCGCACACCCTGCAGTGTTGCTCCAATCCTTTGTAGGTCTTTCCGGTGTACCCCTTGTTCTTGTCACGCCAGTTCGGACAGCTGGACTTCATCGCCTTCCCGGCAGGACAGATGAGCCTTCCGGTAGACTCTTCGAAGACGAACTCATCTGCATCGAAATACCTCCGGGCTCGCGAGGTCTTCTTCCGATCGGTCCTCTTCTTCTTGTACTCTTGTTGCGAGCAAAAACGGGGGTCGCGCTTGCGGAACTCCTTGTCCGCCACGTAGGCATCCACCCTCGCCTCCAGCAGCCCCTTCACGCTGTGTTCACTGTGAAACCCACTGTCGGCGGTCAGCACCACCTCCCGGTACACGTCGCTCCTCTTCTT
>MFGX01000128.1:707-1653 GCA_001778455.1 Candidatus Fraserbacteria bacterium RBG_16_55_9
TCTGCCGCACCGACTCCACCACCAGCCCCAGGTTCTTCGCCTCATGTCCCTCGCCAAATGCTTGTGCGTCAACAATTACCTGATGCTTTTCGTCCACCGTAGCAATCCCGTTGTACCCCTGGATCACCCCATGGCTGCTGGGCATCTTCGCACTCTCATTGTCGGTGATGTTGCTCTTCACCGGCTTGCCCCCCGCCCCGCTCCTGTCCTCATTCTCCCCTAGCCACTCACGGATCTTTTTCGCTTTGGCCTTCAGGTTCTCGATCGACTGCTTCTCTTTGTCCCTCTGATCAGGGACGGCTGTCGCCTCATCCTGCTGCCGGTGCTTCTTCACCAGATACCGCACCGATTCCTCGATCTTCTGCGCCTTCTTCAGCACTCCTTTTTCGTCCCGCTCCACTCCTTCGCACAGTTTGAGGAGATCTTGCACCCATCCACCGCAAACATCCGCTTGCCGATCAGCCCCTCGCTATAGCAAACCGCCAGAACGTCGGTGAACACCGAGGTGATCTGCTCGCCCATCGAGGAGATGAACTCAGCAATCGTTGTGAAATGCGGTCGGCTGTCCGCCGCCAACGCCATGAACAGCACGTTCTCTTCGCAGGCCTGCGCAATCCGGCGACTGCCGATGATTCCTCTCGAGTAGGCCAGCAGGATCACCTTCAACAGAATCGCCGGATCGATCGCCGGAACTCCTGTGTCGTCATTGCGATACCGACTCTCGAACACCCTCAGGTCGAGCTGCTGATCCACCATATAATTTAGCGTGTGTTCAAAGGTGCTTGGCTGGATCTGCCGCAGCAGTGAGACTGGCAGGAGTCTCTCTTGTTCGTAGGAATAATCGCGGTACTTCGCCATCGTCCCCTCCCAGAGCTGATACCCGCAGTATACACGATGATGGATCTGAGAGAGCCTTTTTCTACAGCCTCAACGATAAGCTCAGTTG
>MFGX01000128.1:1676-2921 GCA_001778455.1 Candidatus Fraserbacteria bacterium RBG_16_55_9
CTTTATCATACGGGATGAACGATCCGATCGAACTGGCCCCTACGCTGTCAGCTCCAGCGCCATGTTGAGACTGTAGAAAAAGTCTCTGCAGCATGATAGCTCACCACCATTGACAGGTGCAATGATCCGATCTAGAGTCCGTGCATCTGATTGCCATGGGAGATGTCGATGCCGCGGTTTAAACCTGCCGACACCACGCAAACCCTCCTGGTTCCCGTACGCTTGGTCGATCAGCTCATCCCGGGGACCTTCGAGCACGCCCTGCACCAGATCATCGAGAATCATATTGAGCTGCGCGAGCTCAGCAGCCGCTGGTTCAAAAACGATTCCCGCGGTGCCCCTGCCTTCAACCCAAGCTGTCTACTGAAGATCGTGCTGCTGGGTTACTCCAAGGGGCTGTTCTCCTCGCGACGGATCGCCGCTGCTTGCCGGAACAACATCCTGTTCATGGCGCTCTCCGGGGACTCCCACCCCCACTTCACCACCATCGCCTGGTTTGTGCGCAGCCTGCGCGAGCAAATCCTGTCGATCTTCGCCAAGGTGCTCCTGATCTGCTCCGAGCTGCAGCTCATCGGGGGCGAGCTGTTCGCCGTGGATGGGTGCAAAATCTCCTCCAACGCCTCCAAGGAGTGGAGCGGGACCTTCCAGGAGTTGGAAGACAAGAAGCTGAAACTGCGGCAACGGCTGAAGCTCATGATGGATACTCACGCCCGCCAGGACGGCCGGGAAGGACGGAAACGCTCAGGCGCACAGCCAGAAGCAACGTTCCAGCAACGCCTGCAGCGACAGCGCAAGGCCATCCGGCGCATCAGCCGCTTTCTGGCCACCCATGAACCCAAGCCAGCAAAGGCGCGAGCCGAGCGGCAGAGCAACATCACGGACAACGAGTCGGCGAAGCTGCACAGCTCGCACGGCATGATTCAGGGCTACAACGCGCTGGCCATGGTGGATGCCAAGCATCAGATCATCGTGGCCGCCGAGCCGGTAGGGGCCATCAATGAGGGAGAACACCTCCAGGAGGTACTCGCCCAAGCCGAACACAACGCCCGGGCGGCGGGCCTGGGCAAGCAGGTCCTCAAGGGCAGCACCCTGGTAGCGGACACCAGCTACTATAGTGAGAACAACATCAAGCTATGCGACCGCAAGGCAATCGACGGCTACCTTCCCGATCCCCACTTCCGCAGCCGTGATCCCCGATTCCCCCCGGTCAACCGGCGACGCAAGCACAAGGGGCTGTTCGACCCG
>MFGX01000128.1:2973-5319 GCA_001778455.1 Candidatus Fraserbacteria bacterium RBG_16_55_9
CTAAGAAGTACCGCGTCCAACGCTTCGAAGGCCGGCGCTACCTGGCGCGCAAGCAGGATTGTCACAGTTGCCCCTTGAAAAGCCAGTGCCTCCAGAGCAAAGCCCGGCGTCGGCAGCTATACATCGTGGACCGGATCGTCGGTCGCGACTGGCTGGGGGAGATGCGCCGCAAGATCGACAGCCCTCAAGGTCGCCAGCAGTACGCCCGGCGCATGGGGATCGTGGAGCCGGTGTTCGCGAACATCACCACCATCAAACGTCTGGACCGCTTCACTCTTCGGGGCAGAGCCAAGGTGCGGGTACAGTGGTTACTGTACGCGCTGGTCCACAACATCGAGAAGATCGCGCACTACGGTTCTCCTGACGGCCCGCCTCGCCAAAGGGAGGGGCCAAAGAATAGACGCAGCCGACGGTGACGCACCCTGACCGGAAACCCACAGGCGGAACAGCAAGGGTAACCGGTCAGAACCAGGGGTGAAGGCACCACCGGGTGGCCGCGCGTGGTCTTCTCCTGGACCTCCGACATCCAAACAGCCCGTGCAAACAACAAAAGTAGAGCTGCTCCACTACGCAAACGCCTTTTTCTACAGTCTCGTTAGACCGCTCAGGTATTTCCTTCGCTAGTTTGTTTGTTCTGAGTATCTTCCCGCAAGATATTTGTGTAGGATCATCGAGACCATTGTTTGGTAAGGGATTCCTTCCTCTAGAGCCTTTTTCTTTAAGTTCTTTAGATCTCTCTCAGAAATGCGAATGTTCATGCGTTTGTCTTTGCGAATGGTAGCTTCCGCATATTCCTTGGCCAGTTTCTTTTGTTTAACCGTTTCTCTGCTTTCTACCCATTCGTCATTATCAATCGACCGAATCAGTTCCCTTTCTTCATTGTCTATAGGCCTGTACTGCTTATCATCAACTCGTTTCACTTTTTCGCTCCAGATATTTCTTTGCATAGTGCCTGCTGGGATAGATAGTTTTTAGAAAGATGACCTGTTCTTCCTTATTGATCACAAACGGCACTACATAAATTTGCTTCCGATAATCTATTAGATACAGCTGTTGGTTTGGATACTTTCCCCTATTGGGATGCTCTAAGACTGTAACTATTCTTCCCTCCTGGATGCATAGCACAATCTCTTCAAACGATATTAACCGCTGCTTCTTAAGTTGACTATTCTTCTTCTCACTCCAGTCGAATGTCACTATTGGTAAGTTATTCTTATGTGTGCCCTTTGTCAATACATTCAATCAGCAGCAGTATCAAAGCATGTCTTTGAGCGGTCTAACGATAAGCTGAGCTGCCGCGCCGAACCAGGCTGCCCATTCCTATAAGCAACGAGGACAAACCGATCCAGCTGGCCGCTACGCGGTCAGGGGGGCTCCAGCGCCGTGTTAGACGCTTGCTTGCGCAACCTTTGATCCTACTTTCCGCACCTTCGGAACCCCATATCGCGCCACACAATCAGGGGGCGGCTCGAAATACGGCGTAGGGCAGCTGCATGAGGTCGAGAATCTGCCTGTGGAGCTCGTTGAGCTCCGGCTCGAAGAGCTGGACCTGACGACCGGCGTTGAATAGCCGGTGCCTCTGAAGAGGGGCAAAGACATCGAGTACCCGCTCCGTGCTGGGCGCTCTGCACTCGCGTTCTTCGGGATACAACGGCAGGCACTCCAGCCCCTCCCGAGCCATTCCTTGCCGAACCTCGCGCTCCAGCAGAGCGTGGACCAACAACGCGATGAAGTACAGGAACAACAGCGCCTCCACGCGGTCGACGTTTTTCAGCCACACCGGCGCAAGGTGCTGCACCGATTTGAGCTGCTCGTGACGCTTCTCCAACCTGGGCTGGAACTTGTAGGCCTCCAGGATCGCCTTCAGCGATAGGTCCTTCCAGTTGGTGATCAGAGGGAACATGCCGTCGGAGCGCTCGTCGGAGACGATCAGCTTGTCCTTGATCTGGGCTGTCACGGAGAACTTCAACCGCTGCTTGCGTAGGTACCGGGTGTTCTCTCCAGGGCGCCTACGCTTCTCTTGGCGGTAGACCGCCTCCCTACGCTCCTGGATCTGAACGCCCACCCATCGCTGGGCCCCGGATTCTTTGAGGATCTTTTCGGCGGCCTCCTCCACAGCCTCCCGAAGCTGAATCCGGCAGCGCTTGCCCTGCAGCTTGGTCTGTAGCCGCTCGATGCCCAGGTAGGCCTTCTCGATGCGAGCCTGTCGGCTCTCGGAATCCTCTTGAGCCATGAGTGAGTTCCACACCCACACGATCCGGTAGCCCTCCTTGGACGGGAGCGCCGCCTCCACCACCTTCCACACATCCTCCAGTCCACTACGACGGCGAGGATTGGGCCGGCGCA
>MFGX01000128.1:5328-5422 GCA_001778455.1 Candidatus Fraserbacteria bacterium RBG_16_55_9
GCCACGGAGGATCGTGGGTCTTGATGTAGCTGCGAAACCATCGATCCTCCCGACGATTGCGCGGCAGCACCGTGATGAACCGACCCTGATGCTT
>MFGX01000129.1:0-142 GCA_001778455.1 Candidatus Fraserbacteria bacterium RBG_16_55_9
CCCGGAATCGAACCGGGGTATAAGGGTTTTGCAGACCCTCGCCTTACCTCTTGGCTACGCCGCCGAGGACGACTCCGATTATAGGTGCACCCTCTTTGCCTGTCAACCAAATCCAATGGCTTGATTCCCAGGGGCCAGTTGC
>MFGX01000129.1:154-3769 GCA_001778455.1 Candidatus Fraserbacteria bacterium RBG_16_55_9
TGAGGGGTGACGAACATGATGAGACGAGGAATTTCCGTTGCATTGATGAGCATCGGCATGCTCTTGCTGCTCTTCTCTACACCCACAAGCCAAGCGGTACAAACCGATACGTCAGAGACCGCACATCTTAACACATCTCCCGGAGCAGTCAGTCTGACCATCTACCAGGCTCAGGATCTGGCGTTGATCGAGGATCGAAGAACACTCGAGCTCACCCAGGGGGCCTCAGAATATCAGATTCAAGGGATCAGCACTCGGCTTCTTCCTGAGTCCGTGCAGCTGGAAGCGCCTGAGATGTCCCAACCGCTTCAACTCCTCGAACAACGCTTTGAGAATGATGCCATCTCTCTCGAACAGCTGCTCAAGGCACACCTCGGACAAGAGATTGAAGTCTTCGCTTCTCAAGGCCGAGGCATGCTCTATCGAGGTCGACTTGTTAGCACACAGGGGGGAGTGATTCTCGAAGACGATTCGGGCAGACTTCAGGTCATCCAAGATGCCACACGCTTTCTCTTCCCTCCACAAGGCTCGAACGGATCCATGCTCCTGTGGACTCTTGTGAGCGAGAGCGCAGGTCTTCAACCCATTCAACTGAGCTACCTGAGTGAAGGCCTCGACTGGAACGCCCAGTACACTGCCGTCATGGACTCCTCGGAGATCGCGTTGGACCTGGATAGCTGGGTCTCCATCACCAACGTTTCAGGCCTGAGCTTTGAGCCAGCTCAATTGAACCTGATCGCGGGGCAGATCCATCGAGCCGGTAGGGGAATCTCCCCCCCAATGGCCCAAGAGGTAGCCAAAGCGGCCTCAGGGTCGCCTTTCGTAGAAGAACCCTCTTTTGAATACCATCGTTATGCTCTCCAGCGCCCCGTTCAACTTCCCGACGGAGAGACCGTACAGTTGGCATTCCTTCAAGCTCATGCTCTTCCCATGGAGAAGAAATACATCTTTGCACCCTACGCAGATGATGGCGTGCAGGTCTGGGTGGAGTTCAATAACGCCGGGCCCATGGAGAACCCGTTACCCGCAGGATTGGTGCGCTTATACCAGCGCACACCGGAGGGAATGGAGTTCATCGGCGAGGATCGCATTTCCCATACACCCATAGGTGAACGGGTGAAGCTCCTGGCGGGATTGGCCTTCGATCTCGTCGCCAATCGTATCCAGACAGATCATAAGCAGTTGGGTGAGCGCACCTATCGCGATTCGTACCAGATTACGCTCACCAATCACAAAGGAGAAGATGCGCTGGTTCAAGTCCGTGAGCGCTTCTACGGTGACTGGAAGATCGTCTCTTCTGAGCCGGAATTCACTAAACTCGATGCCCAGACGATTGAATTCCAGCTGCTCGTCGCCAAAGACGCGACAGCCGTCGCTCAATACACGGTTGAATACACGTTGCCTTATTAACCATGAATACGAAGTATAGCTGGTATCAGCAGAGAAGGTGGTTCTGTCATGGCGGAAACGTTGGAACTAGGCAAATACAAGAAAGCCATCGAAAAAGCCATACCGGAGATCCCTGTGGAGAACGGCGCGATCACCTTAGAAGCCATCTGGCTAGAAACGGCGCTCCCTGAAGATCTCATCATCGAGGTCTTGACCGGCAATGATATCGCGCTACCGGCAAATGTGGAACGTGTTGTCACTCGAAGTGGCCAGGTCTTGCTGGAACGTAAACCCAAGCCAAGCGTAGATGGTCATCTAGGGACGTCCGGTGCGCTAAGCTGAGCCATGCCTTCCGATGCGATTCGCTTCGGCACCGATGGCTGGCGGGGAGTGATCGCTCGGGATTTTACGTTTGGCAACGTGGCGCGTGTAGCCCAAGCCATCGCCTATTACCTCAAAGGTCCCGAGAGGATGGAGTTGGACGCGTACCGGCGCTGGGGCATACGACCCGCTTCTCTAGAGCGTGGAGTGCTCATCGGTTACGATACGCGCTTTATGGCGCGAGAATTCGCTGAGCAGATGGCACACATTCTCCTGCATCATAAGATTCCGGTCTACCTCTCCACGGGACCTGTACCCACACCTGCGCTCTCTTATGCTGTCGTCCACCAGAAGGCAGCTCTCGGGCTTATGATTACGGCGAGCCATAACCCACCGCAGTACTTGGGAGTCAAGATCAAGACGGAACTTGGCAGTGCCGCTCCACCCGAAATCACCCAGGTGGTCGAAAAACTCATCCCTGAACGAACCCCCAAACTGAACGTATCCACCTTCAGCAAGAGCCCGTCACATCCTCTGGATCTAAAGCCGCTATTCCTCCATCAGGTGAGCGAACTCATCCAACGGGATGTGCTTTTAGAAGCGCCGCTTCGAGTCGTCATCGACGCGATGTACGGCTCCGCCCGCGGGTATATCGCGTCGTTACTCAATGAACTGAAGATCCCCTATGTGACGGTCCGGCATGGGGATGATCCCTACTTTGGAGGCCGCTCACCCGAACCCGTGCAAGCCAATTTGACGCCACTCAAAGCAGTATTGATGGCTGAGAAGGCTCGACATCGCGATGAGCGGTTTCTCGTTGGTCTGGTCACGGATGGGGATGGCGACCGTGTGGCTGCCATGGATGAGCAAGGCAACTACGTGGACCCCCATCGATGCTACGCCCTTCTCTTCGAGCATCTTTGGGCCAGAGGCTGGCGAGGAAAGGCTGTCAAGTCCTTCGCTCTTTCCGACATGGCAACCCGTATTGCCGAGCGTCACTCCGCTCCCATCGATGAAGTACCCGTGGGGTTCAAGTTCATCTGCGAGAAGCTCTTGACCGATGATGTATTGATCGGAGGCGAAGAGAGCGGAGGCATCGCCATTAAGAACCACATTCCCGAGCGTGATGGAGTGCTTATGGCGCTCTTGCTCCTGGAAATTGTCGCAAGTCAAGGCAAGCCTCTAAGCCAGATCGTCGAGGAGCTTATGAATGAGATCGGGCACCATTACTATGAGCGGCGAGATTTGAATCTAGAAGAGCGTATGGAAGTCATCCAGCGACTTAAGGCCAGAGAGCCAGAGGTCTTCGCAGGGCGACGAGTCCAACGAATCGAGGCGCTCGATGGGATCAAACTGCGATTCGACGACGGCTGGCTGCTCTTCCGGGCGTCAGGAACTGAGCCACTGCTACGCATCTACTGCGAGATGGACCAGCCTGAAAAAGTGACATTGCTCTTGGACGAAGCGGAGCGATTCGCAAGGGGCGAATTGGAATTGTGGATGAGATAAGGGGTCTTGACAGTGGGCCCTCTTTATGCAATAATCCGGTTGTGAGATCAGAAGAGCGTATCTACAGACAAATGCCGTTCCTGCTGCTCCGTGCCCCCAGCACGGACTCCAACCTTTAACTCTTAATCAGAATCTGAGAACAAGGCCAACTAGGGACACAGCCAGCACGGCAATTGTCCATGAGGTGAACTAAATTATGCCACACATAGCCAAATACGACTTCAAGAAGATCGAGAAGAGATGGCGTGATTTCTGGCGAGAACGTGCCTTCTTTGCCGTCGACACAGAGAAGCCCGGACGAAAATTCTACTATCTCAACATGTTTCCCTACCCCTCCGGCGTCCTTCACGTCGGCCACGGGCGCAACTACATCATCGGCGACTCCTTCGCCCGCTA
>MFGX01000129.1:3848-12446 GCA_001778455.1 Candidatus Fraserbacteria bacterium RBG_16_55_9
CCGCGCGACTGGACCGTCACCAACATCGAGGGAATGAAGAAGCAGTTCTACGCCTGGGGCATTGAGTACGATTGGGATCGCGAGCTCCGCACATGCGAACCAGAATACTACCGCTGGAATCAATGGCTCTTCTTGCAGTTTTACAAGAAGGGCTTGGCCTATCGGGCTGAAGCTGTCGCCAACTGGTGCCCGGGCTGCGAGACCGTCCTTGCCAACGAGCAGGTCATTGACGGACGCTGCGAGCGCTGCGACTCTCCGGTCAACAAAAAGAAGCTGACTCAGTGGTTCTTCAAGATTACCCAGTACGCCTCACAGTTGCTCAACGATCTGGATGAACTGGCACAGTGGCCGGATCGAGTGAAGAAGATGCAGCGCAACTGGATTGGGCGTAGCGAAGGAGTTGAGGCTGAGTTCGCCATAGAGGGCTCGCCTCTCAGCTTGAAGATCTTCACGACTCGGCCGGACACGATCTTTGGTGTGACGTTTATGGCCTTGGCGCCGGAGCATTCCTTCATCGAAGAGTGCATCGCGGAAGAGTCCAACGCCCAGCGTCGAGACGAGATGCGCACGTTCGTCCAGAAGGCCCTCAAGCAAGGCGAGATCGCCCGCAGTGCTGCCGAAGTAGAGAAGGAAGGTTACTTCACAAGACGATTTGCTATCAACCCCATGAACGGCGAAAGAATTCCAATCTATATCGCAAATTATGTACTCATGGAGTACGGCACGGGTGCGATCATGGGCGTCCCAGGTCACGATGCCCGAGACTTCGATTTCGCTCGCAAATACAGCCTTGAAATTCGAAGGGTCATCAAAAGCGACGAGAATCAAGGCGAACTGAAGGAAGCCTTCGAGGGTGAGGGTCGACTCGTCAATTCTCAGCAATTCAACGGACTCACGAGCCAAGAAGCTTTCCACAAGATCGCAGAGCAGTTGGAGCAGAGCGGGCAAGGTCGGCTTACGGTCAAGTACAAATTGCGCGACTGGCTCATCTCGCGACAACGCTACTGGGGCACACCCATTCCGATGATCCATTGTGAGAAGTGTGGAGTCGTACCCGTGCCAGAGAATGAGTTGCCCGTGCGTCTTCCGGATATCCCCTTCATTGGCAAGAAGGGACTTGCCGAAATCCCCGAGTTCTATCAGACCACTTGCCCGCAGTGTAAGAGCCCAGCGCGGCGCGATACCGATACCATGGACACATTCGTCGATTCGAGCTGGTATTACTTGCGCTACATTTCGCCTCACGAGAACGAAAAAGCGTTCGAATCACTGGATGTGAATCAATGGCTTCCCGTAGATCAATATGTAGGCGGCGTTGAGCATGCGATCTTGCACTTGATGTACTCGCGCTTCTTTACGAAGGCCCTCCGCGATCTGGGTTACTTGAAGTTCGACGAGCCTTTCATGCGCTTGTTCACGCAAGGCATGATTGAGCACGCTTCCTATCGCTGCGAAGAGCACAACTGGATCTCGCCACACGAAGTCCAAGAAGGAACGACGTGTCCACATTGTGGCCGAACGTTGAAGACGGACTTACATAAGATGTCCAAGTCCCGGCGTAACGTCGTCTCACCGCAAGAAGTGATTGACCAGTATGGAGCGGACACCGAGCGGTTATACACGCTCTTTATGGGTCCCCCGGATCGCGATATCGAGTGGAGCGACGAAGGCGTGCGCGGCAGTTTTCGGTTCTTACTTCGCCTCTGGACACTCGTGCGCTCTCAAGCACTCAAACTTGCTGAGACGAGCGTCAACAATCTGCAGATCGAGAGATTCACCGATGGGGAGAAGAGAGTCTGGCAGAAGCTCCATCAGACGATCAAAGCCGTTTCGGAGGACATCGAGCAGTTCCACTTCAACACGGCGGTATCAGCGATCATGGAATTGGCCAACGAGCTTTCGGACTATGCCGTTGAGCAAGCCAAGAAGATGAATAAGCCTCTCATCAAGAGGGCACTCGAGGACTTGATCTTGATTGTGTCGCCGTTCACGCCCTTCATTGCCGAGGAGCTTTGGCGAACCATCGGGCACGAGGACGCGATATTAGAGCAATCCTGGCCTACGTACGAACCCGGAGCATTGAAGAGCGAAGAGCTGGAGATCATTATACAGATCAACGGCAAAGTGCGCGATCGAATGACCGTATCCGCTGCCGTAAGTCAGGACAGGTCAGAGTTGGAGAAGCGGGCGCTTCGGCAGATAGAGAAGCGCTTGGACGGGGTACAGGTCCAGAAGGTGATCGTAGTGCCTGGGCGATTAGTCAATGTAGTGGTCAAGTGAACGATCTCGCTCCTAGCTCATCTTCCCTTTTGCCTCTCTAGTCGGATAGGCACCCTTCGCAATTCCATGTTGCCGTGTTATATAATGTATACCATCTGTTACAACGTGTAACTATCCACAACAAGGAGTCACGTGCCACGCAGACGACCCTTGCTCTTTATCACACTTGCCTGGATGCTGGGAATCCTCCTGGGCCGCGAACTCAGTCCCACGCCTCTATACGCGTGGCTCGCAGTCATTGGCCTACTATTTCTCTCGGCGATTCTCTATCGCTTTCAATGCCCTCCGTGGCCGCTGATGCTCTTGGTGTTGACAATGACCTTGGGAGCACTCTTCTACTTGCACGCTCGTCTTCCCCTGGAGAAACTTTATCCACTACTCGAAAATCTGAAAAGCATCCGAGGCATCATTGTCAGCTACCCCGATCATCGTCCAGAGCGGAGTAGCTTCGTGCTACAACCCGAAGGCTTGCCAGGTCTTCTTCAGATCTTTTACTACCACCCGAACGGAAAATACAAATCGCTTGACTACGGGGATGAGCTTTCCATCGAAGCGCGCTTCGAAATCCCCTGGCAGTTTGAGGATTTCTCTTATCGAGAACATCTGCTCACCCGAAACATCTGGGCTGTGGGTAGCCTCTGGAGCGCCCAACAGATTCACCCCACTGAGAGCGACCGAGGGAATGCCATAGTCGCCTGGGGTTATCAAGCGAGACTCTCTCTTTTTGAGCTCATCGATCAGTACATACCTCAGCCGGGAAGTGGGCTCCTCAAGGGCTTGTTGTTCGGCGAGCGAGCGTACCTCAGTGATGATATCGAATCCGGATTCCGCGATGCCGGAGTCATGCATGTCCTTGCCGTATCAGGCATGAATCTAGGGATCTTGGTCGGACTCTTCTGGGCGTTCCTTAGATTGTTCAGGCTCTCCGCGACTCAAATCCACTTGGTGCTTCTGCCATTGGTCTTTGCGTATCTGGTCGTCGTGGGGTTTGAGGTCAGCTTGATCAGAGCTTCGCTCATGTATGGCTTCATCACCCTGGGGTGGGTGGTCGCCGAGCGCGGTTGGATCTTGCGGGATTGGATTGACCCTCTGCACGGCTTAAGCGCAGCCGCTCTTATGATTCTGGTCTGGACTCCGCAAGCGCTCTTTGATGTGAGTTTTCAGTTGAGCTTTGCAGCAACAGCAGGCATCATTATCGCTGCACAATGCGCACTTCCTCTGCTAGAAGAACAGCGAGAGCGACTACGCCTGCAGTGGGACGTGGCCTCATCGTTCCCAAAGAGAGCCCTGTTCAGATTGGGAGAGCTTGTCGCGCTCTTTGTTCTGATCTCTCTTGCTGCACAGCTCGCCGTTGCGCCGATCTTAGCATACCACTTTCATCGGGTGTATTTGGCCGCGCTCTTCGCGAATCTTGTTATCGTGCCTCTATCTACTGTTGCGCTCTGGCTAGGCGTGTTCGTCGTCTGTTCCGCGGCACTCCCCTTGATGGCGGACTATTGGGGAACGCTTGAGGGCTGGCTACTGGAACGTCTGATTGATTCTACGCAATTCTTCGCTCACCTGCCGGGAGCTTACCTGATGATCGACGGAGCGATGCAATCGGCGTTTCTTGTAGTGCTGCCACTTCTTTTGAGCGCCGATACTCGCGTAGGGGCTGAGCTTGTGCTATCCAGTTTGACGCGAAGTTGCCGGATCTTGCAGGCGGAGAACTCTACTTCCCCTGAGAAATCTCTTGAATCTCCTTGACGAAGGCCGCTTCGTCCTGAGTGAACCGCTCAATCGCGCGACTGGCGACCTTCAAAGGAAGCTCCTCGAGTTTGGCAAATTCGCTTCCCATCTTAGTTTTGATGTATTCAAGCAGTGCCTCTTCCTTGAGGCTGTGTGTGCGAAGCGTCTTGCGGAGCCTCCCCAACTGGGCATCTGTCGCAGTGCGTGGGCCACTGGGAGAAACCTCTTCGAATTCATGCTTCTTGTAGAGGCTAAGCCCGAATTGATCCCCAAAAGCCCTAAAGCAGCGCTTGAGTGCATCGGAGACGGCCCCCTTGACCGCCATCTCGTGCGCCTGCGCCAGATCGGGTTGGTTCGACGAGGAACCGAATCCCACGTCTTCATGTACGATGTCGGCCACGCGGACTCGATACTCGCAAAGATACCCCACATTGTAGACGCCTTCCGTCTCGTCTTGATAGACTTTCTCCAGGCGACGGATCTCCCGCTGCCATCCTCCAAAACCGAAGATACGATTGGCCGTTTCAATGATGTCGTGAATGGGCAAATATTCGAACTGCTGGCCGCGGAAACCCGCACGCCGCTGGACGCGACTGGGATCAATCGGTTTCCGCAACATCTCGATCTGCTCAGGGGTGAAACCCATCTTCGGGGCCAATGATGGACTCGGAACGGCAGACTGAGGAGGTTTACTGCTCCCTGCATCAAACAACTCTGTCTTCTTTCCCGCGGTCATGGCACCCTCTTTCCCTTGGAGTTCCCTTCCAAACGCTCCTTCGCTTCGAGCAGAAGATCGATAAAACTCTCGAAGTCTTCCCGGGGCAGGCTGAGAAGCACATAGCCATACTGAACTCCTACCTCACGCGTCTCCGGGTCGTACGAGATGGCAGCGAAGACCTCGCTGGGCATGACACCGTCCGTCAGTTCACGCATTTCCATAGTTTATCGCGCTTCAAGTATGAGCCCCTAAAGAAGCGATTGCAAATCAAGATTTCTTGGGACGAATGAGCCGAATCCGGCGAAGATCTCCTTTCACGATCTCAAGCAGGATTTCGATCGCATCGGATGGCACACTCCCTCTCACTTTCTCCCCCCACTCGATGACCGTGATTCCCGATCTCTGAAAATACTCTGCGAGCCCGACTTCGAGAAGCTCCCGAGCGTTTCCAATGCGATAGGCATCCATGTGAAAGAGTGGGATTTTCCCATCATGCTCGCGAATGAGCACGAACGTGGGCGAAATGATCTCTTTTGGGTCAAGACCCAAGCCCTCGGCAAGACCTTGCACCAGCGTGGTCTTGCCTGCCCCCAGTTCACCCGTCAGCAATAGACAGTCTCCGGGCCGCAGTCGCCCGGCGAGCTTGCGGCCGAAAGCTCGGGTCTCCTCCGCGCTCTGAGTGAGAGATTCTTCAGTGGAACGCTGGGATTTCTTGGACTTTGCCATGATTGACCTCAAGGATCATATTATCAATCAGTCGCGTCTGGCCGATGTAGACTGCCAATGCGATGGCGATCCGCCCCTGGATTTGCTCTACGGGTTGTAGGCGCGCCAGATCGACGATTCCGATGTAATCCATACGCGACCCCTGAACCTTGGAGATCCGCTTCATCAGCGCTTCGATGACGATGGAGGCGCTCCGCTCGCCGGATTCGATGAGCTGTCTTGCCTCCTGGAGCGCGCGATAAATCGTGGCGCTCTCCCGACGCTCACCCGTGGTTAGATATGAATTACGCGAGCTCATCGCCAAGCCATTCGGCTCGCGGATCGTAGGACCCGCAATGAGCTGGATGGGGAAATTGAGATCGGTAATCATGCGCTGGATGATCAAGAGTTGCTGAAGGTCCTTCTGCCCAAAGACGGCCACATCGGGCTGAATGATGTGGAAGAGTTTCGAGACCACGAGGAGCACACCCTCAAAGTGTCCGGGTCGCTTGGGGCCACACAGATGATCTGCCAAAACTCTGATTTCATAGCGAATCTGCGAGTCTTCGGGGTAGATCTCCTTTGTGGTAGGCGCAAAGAGTAGGTGGGCTCCCTGCGCTTCGATGAGATGACGATCGCGCTCGAAATCTCTTGGGTAGCGAGAAAGATCCTCGTGAGGGCTGAATTGTGTCGGGTTGACGAAGACGCTCACTACCAGATAATCTGCATGATTCTTGCACAGATCAATCAGGCTCACATGACCGTCGTGCAAGTATCCCATGGTGGGAATGAGGCCGATCCGCTGGTTGGCAGCGCGAGCCGCCGCAATCGCCTCGCGAGCTTCTCGCACTGTGCAGGCGATTCGCAGCTTGTCGCTAGCCATGGAACCAGATCTTAGAAGAAGGGCGTCGAGAGGCCAATGTATTGCTTGATCTGGCGTTCGCCACCCAGTATGGGGGATAACGGGTACGTGACACCCACGGTGAGTTGCCAAGGGAAGAGGCCGCCAAGCGTAGGGCCGCTCAGGGTCATTTCGAATCCGATCTCCAGCTTGAGGGCATCCACGTTCCCCAGGTCCACTCGGTCCAGGCTATCCCACGTGTTGCCAAAGCGGAGGAAGATCCGCTCATCGATATCCTGGAGCATGGCGACATTCAGCAAGTTGTACCCCATCTCTCGCTGAAATGGCAGATTGAGATCTACTTGACCCAAGAGCCTCACGTTTCCCACATAGGGGTATGCGGGTACCTTGTCGAAGCTGCTCAGCTGGCGGAGATCAAAGTGGAAGATGCCAAGAGACCCTTGGCTCCAGCCAAACGAGAGTCGCGCATCGAGGTGAATGTCAGGCGCCAGCCGATAACTCTTTATTCCACCGATCTCAAGACGCGTAAAGGCAGCCGGATCATTCAAGATGGAAGCCCACCAGGCCATGCGTTGGGTGAGCGACTCCTGATGAACCCAGCTGACGCTGACCACATTCGCCATGCGACCTGTGGCACCCAGTTCTTTATCTAGCGATGGGAGGCCCGTGGCATCCGGTCGGCGAAGCAATGAGACCTCCAATTGATCCGTCGCTTCCCAATACTGACCGAGAATCCCTAGCTCCGGGTTCGAGAAGAACATCTTCTGCCACGAGAGCTGACCGATGAGTCCTCGATCCACCAACAGTCCAACCAGGGCGCCCACGGAGCTCCCTCGCCCCAGATCCTTGACAAATCCGGCGAAGCCGGCCCCTAACACCCAACGATGGTCCAATAGGTATCCACCTTCGATAAGCTGAGAGAAGGGGTTGAACCGAATCAAGTAGGAATCCAAGGGCAGAGCATTCTCTCCGGTAGCGAGAAATTGGACTTTGCGGTTGAAAAGCGATGAGTCATCGAGCACGTAGTAATTATTCAATCGGTCGACATCCGGCACCCAACTCTCGGGATCGATCTGGACTTGAGCTAGCGAGTTCGCGGTATCAAAGACCATCACGAAATGATCTTCGGTTTGGTCCTCGACTTTCCAGATCTGCTTCTGATCCTCTCCGGTTCGATCGCGCGCCACAACCTCCACAGGCATCCGGAGCTCGCCTCGATGGAAGAGATAGACCATATGCTCATACTTTCCGTCGATCTTCCGGTGAGAATCAACTCGGTCAACGCCATAATCGGCATACGGCGCACGCCCTTCTTCCTCACCATCGCTGTGGAACGCTTTCTGGAAGAAATCCTCGAGATCCTGAGCAGAAGTCGCTTGGGCCAAGGCCTCAAACCCCTCAACCGTCGCCGTCTGACGTAGGAAACGATCGTACGAAGCAACCAAGAGTCTATCCATCGTTTCTTGGCCCAGGATACCTCGGAGCGCCCGAAGCATCAGGTAGCCCTTGTTGTAGAGGCGCTCAGCAGAATTATTGATGAATCTCACGTCTTGCTGGGGTTTGACTATGGCTTCATCAAACTGGTCTTTCACCGCCAGCATGTAGGGCAGCTCCCCCTGCATGTGCTCGCGCAGGTTGATGTACCCGAACTGCGACTCCACAAACTTCTCTAAGAGCCCATCCCGTTCCAGCTGGAAGACGTTGGGGCCAGACGCTCCGTATTTTTCCTCAAAATACGTGATCGAGAAATACTGAGCGAGTGATTCGCTCAAGATATTCTCAGCATTAAAATCTGAGCCAATGCCGATTCCCCACCATTGATGGGCCACCTCGTGGGCGATGATGTAATCCAGCAAACGATTGATGAGGCCGGGGACGGCCAAGTCTTTCTCACTGAAGAACTGTTGATTGAGTAGAGTGAGGACGTCGCCCGCAGCCCCAGAGAAACTCGCTCGAGTGGAAGGCGTCTCCGCAATCACAAGTCGTCGATGAGGGTACTCTCCCCAACGCTTGCGGTAATAATCGAGACTCTCCACAGCATAGCTGGCGATCAATCGCGCGGAAGCCTCATGGCCGGGCAAATAGTAGACGGCAATGGGGCTCTCGGAGTCCGGGAACTCATACACCCTGAAATTTGGGCCGAGGCTCAAGGGGACAGAGCGGACAGGGACGGCACTTAGTGCGTGAATCGTCTTCTCTTTTCCGCCACCCTTTTCTGTCTCTGCCTCTTGCACGTCCTCTTGATGGTCTGCCCCAAGAGCTGCCTGATACTCCCTGGGCAGGGTGAGAGTAAGATCGTAAAAGG
>MFGX01000130.1:0-2318 GCA_001778455.1 Candidatus Fraserbacteria bacterium RBG_16_55_9
GAAAGTGGTGAAGATGCCATGAGCAGTGAGAATTGCAAGTGCTCTTTATTCGGGAACTCTCATTATTGTCCAAGAGAGAAGGAGGAGAACCCATGAAAAGAAAGGTCGCATCGGTAGTTCTTCTATTGATCTTCACACTAACCATCCTTGGATTATCTACCCAAATTGGAAACTTAATAGGGAAGACCGTCAAGATCACCCTAATAGATGATACAACGATCGAAGGAACTGTCA
Source organism: Candidatus Fraserbacteria bacterium RBG_16_55_9 (assembly GCA_001778455.1). Classification (GTDB taxonomy): domain Bacteria; phylum Bipolaricaulota; class Bipolaricaulia; order RBG-16-55-9; family RBG-16-55-9; genus RBG-16-55-9. The sequence goes on from MFGX01000130.1 coordinate 235, forward strand.
CGGCAGAATCGGAAGATTCAATAACTCTGGAATCTGGAATGACACAAATTCTCATTAAGCGGGAGAATATAAAAACCGTTGAGCTGATCGTAGAGATAGAGCAACCGCCTGAGAAACCGATCTCCATAGAAACACCAAGCGTGGTCACACCGAACTACACTATTGGCTTCGCTCTTGGGGAATGGATGGCACTAGGCTACGCCGCTTACTCGGAAGATGTAATGTTCGGAGCTTGGCTCTTCATCGGCAATCACAGTGATTACTACACGGGAACCGTCTACGATGCTTTAGCAGGAAATACAAAATACGATGTAGTTCTTCAGACATCATTCTGGCTCTACGGGGTAATCATTGGAAGCCCAAGACTACACCTCTTTGTCGGCACAGGAAACGCCCAGATCGCCAGCACGTTGACAGTCTCCCCATTCGGAATTCCTGTTTCGGATTCCGCACGAACACTAGCCACGGGATATTTTATAGGCGTGCAATACTCTCATCCCTTCACTCAATCAGCAGCAGTCAATATCATGGTTGGGAGAATCACCATACCGGAATTCACATTGCAGCTCTTTGAAGACATCGGTGCACCGCCTATCGGATTATCAGAAGAGCTCTACATCTACTCAGCCGGATTCTCGATTCTGTTTTGAATCTTCAATTTGGAATGGCCTCCATAGGGTCAGACTTCTGCCACGGTTTTTTCACCTTCTTGGCATTCCTTTTCCACCAGAGATCTCATAGACTGCCTAAGAAGGAAGTGATCGGTATGGCGGTTCGAAATCGAGTGGCTCCCATCTTGGTGGGCTTGGAAGCTCTCACAGTCTTCGCGGGATTGCTCTTCTTCTTCCTGGGACTTTCCTAAAGGAGGCAGCGTGACGAGAGGTGCTGTCGTTGCCGCAACGGGGTTTGTTGTCGTCCTTCTCTTCAGCCTCAATGCCCAAGCGGTTGAGTTCAGTCTGGGTGGCGAGTTCACCCATGGCATCGGCGTTCAGAATGTACTGATCGTTCATTCGGGGCCGTTCGGAGTGCATATCGGCGGTGGATTGGACAGCCAAGGCATCGAGGGTCGCGAATTTCAAAGTGCTGTCTTTGGTGCGTATGGTTCGTTCCTGCTCAAATACTACATCGCTTTCGATGGATTCCCCCTTTCTATGTACATAGGCGCAGGCTTCGTGGGAGCCATCATTGATATGAACGCCACGGCAGAGAATGAGATCGTAGCGCTGGTGAACGGAGCTGAGATCGGACAGCAGGTCGTTGCCGGCCTGGAGCTTGGCGCCCCGAACAGGCTTGTAGCCCTCTATGCCGGCCTAACGTATGTGGATATTCCAGAACTTCCCATGACTCTCTTTGGTCAAACAACACATGTGCCCATCGCAGCTCGTGGGATCACATTCCACATGGGGGCCAGGCTGGACTTCCGGTTTTGAATCATAGAGCTGGAGCTTGCCTTTGGCCGGGTATGGTCCGCCTGTCTGCAAGCCCTGTTTCACCATAACACCCTCATTCAGAATAACATCGCGCGAAGTCGTGAAAGTGATTGCCAGTACGCTCACCAGCACAAGAGAGACGAATAGCAGTTCGCGCCGTATCGGAGTGAGTCTCCATTCAAGCCTCATGGCATGCTTCGCCCCACTTCATTGAGGAGGAGCTGAGTCAATAGCCGGACCCCGTATCCTGTAGCTCCCTTTGGATTGTAGGCTCTCGTTTCTACATCGTAAGCCGTTCCCGCGATATCCAGGTGAGCCCAAGGATAGGAAACGAACTCTTGTAGAAACACAGCGCCCGCTGGGGCGCCCGCCTGCGGACTGCCTCCTCTAGCCAAAACAGAATTTCCGATGTCAGCCACGTCGCTCTTGATGAGTCGTTTGTATTCTTCATAGAGGGGGAGCTCCCAGACCCGCTCGCCGCTTGCCCGAGATGCCGCTTCCAGCTTTTCTACAAGTTCTGAGCTGTTAGAGAAGAGCCCTGCTGCCTCTTTGCCCAAGGCCACGACGCACGCTCCCGTGAGCGTCGCCACGTCAATCACCGCACGAGGCTGAAAGCGCTTGGCATAGACCAGAGCATCGGCAAGAATGAGCCGT
>MFGX01000130.1:2503-5459 GCA_001778455.1 Candidatus Fraserbacteria bacterium RBG_16_55_9
TTCATTGCCTCCATGCCCTCGCGAGGCTTGATGGAGATTCCCCCACTATCGAACGTGACTCCCTTGCCCACGAGCACGATCGGAGCCGCAGCTTTCTTCTTTGGCCGATGTTCCAGGACCAGAAAGCGGGGTGGCTCCTCACTCCCTCGCGCTGCTCCCAAGATGCCGCCCATCCCCTCTGTGCTCAGCTCTCTCTCGCTTAACACGCGGCATGAAAGTCCAAACTCCTCAGCCAATACTCTCGCTCGGTTCGCCAGTTCTCGTGGAGGAAGATCCGCTCCCGGCTCGTTCGCCAGGTCCCGAGCGAAGCAGACGGACTCGGCAATGATCCGTCCGCGCTCTGCTCCGGCTTTGATGGTTGAGGCCTTTTTGGTGTCAGATTCCACTAGCTGTAGGCGTTTCAGTTGAGTCCCCTGGTCATCCTCGCGGTATTTCGCAAAGCGATAGCTTCCCAGTAGAGTCCCCTCGACGACCGCTTGGGCTGCCGTGTCTGCGGGCAAGCCTCCGATGCCTGCACCGTGAACGACGGTGGTCACTTCGGCGAATCTGCTTGCAGCTCGTGCTGCGATGGCACTGGCCTCACGGACCCCTTCGAGGTTGAATTTCTCCGGTTCCCCCAACCCCACTAAGAGAACGCGTTTGGCAGGAATTTCTCCATGGGTGCGAACAAGAAACGTCTCACCCTTATTGCCTTCGAAGTCACCATCTCTTAATACGCTGCGGAGTGCGCCATTGAGTGTCCGGTCCACGGCTCCGGCGGCACCGCCGGGGGCTCGCACCCCTCTAAAGATTCCAAGGCAAATTGCTTCTGTCTTAATCCTTGTGATATCTCCCCGGCGAATCTGAATCTCCATGACAGATCAATCTCGGGAGATTGGAGTGCGAAGATCGATCACGACCATCTCATGTTCTTCATCCCAGCGGGCTTCGTATCGCTGAGAGCGGCTGTAGTCAATTCCGTAGTAATCTAGGAATGCCAAGCCCGCAACGGAAGCGCCCATTCCCTTGAGATTGAGTTTATACGCACCGGGTTCTTCAGGATCCCGGGTTGGCTTCAAGCCAATGAGGTTTGCATCTTTGTCGTAGAAGAGCACCACATGAGAATAATCCGCTAGATTGAACTTCTGCACGGCCCCATGGGAGAGGCTAATCTGCCCATTCCTTCGAATCGACACACGACCCTTGAAGCTCCGGCCACTGGCGGTGAATCTCTCAAACGACATTCCGTCCACCTCTCCTTTCGCCTTTTTCTCTCATCAGATCGTGCCTCTTTTGATGATAACAGAGAGAAGAGGCCCAGGCAATGATCTGGCATAAATCACTTGCTGAATGCGCTCTCATCGTCTATGATCGGTCCTGCAAGGGGGGTAAGATTCTTGATGAACAGGACAAACGATTGGGTCAACAGAGCACTCTGCTCTTCGCTCGTTTCCATTGTGCTCATTCTGGGCTTTGCCGGTGGCATGAACGTTTCTGTAGCCGCGCAGGCCAATCGCGCTCCGGATTTGGTGGTGGAACGTCTGGTCCTCGATCCGCTGGAGCCGGAGCCGGGAGTCGGGGTTGAACTGAAGGCGACGGTCACCAATAAGGGGCAAGCGAGGGTGATCATTGGATTCAGCGTCTACTTTGAGGCCGATGACAAGTTTCTGAGCTCGAAACAGATCTCGCGGCACTTGGACCCGGGAAAGCAATCGGACGTGAAGATCCTCTGGACGGCTGCGGAAGGGGAGCATACCTTGCGCGTGCGGGTCGATGCGTTCGACGATGTCGTGGAGTCGAACGAAACGAACAATACGCTCGAGACACGCGTAGATGTTAGAAGGCTCGAAGGCATTCGGTCGATCACAATGGGCCTACTCGAGAACATAGGACAAGGCCTACAGAAGACGGGCCAAGCGCTTCAGATCCAATCGAGCAATGATGTAGCCCAATTGCTGAATGCCTTTCAAGTATCCCTGGGGACCGCGCGCCAGGAGCTTTCCACGAGCGCGGATCGGATCTCCATCTTGGGACAAATTCTCTCATCAAACCTCGCTGGAGAAGGGCAGGTTCAATCGAGTAATCAGGTAGCCAAGGTCTATCGCTCGACAGCTGCGGCGCTCGACAACGCCATTCAGGGAATCCAGAGATTAAACCCGCAACTTCTGACGGACGCATTCGTGCAGGTGCGGATGAGCTTGGTCGATCTGTCCGCTCTCTCCATCGAGGGGATCAGTCTCTCCGGTATTAGCGAGACGGTGCCTCTCATGGATCAAGGGCTGGAGAAGGCTGAGCAACTCCAGGCAGCTCTGGGTGGCGCGAAAAACGTAGATGTAAATGCTGTGGCACAAGATCTCTTGACGTTGCTCAGCCAGATTGGGGTGCAGTTGATCCATGTGGGGGACGGCGTCATACAAACGGGCCAAGAGCGAGCTGCTCATTTCTCCGACAGCAAAGGCCAACCTGTTTCCCACTATCAGTCGGGGCAAGAGCTAAAGGTCTCCGCTTCCGATGCCAATCATCTTAAGCTGGAGGTCTTTGATGCCACAGGCAAGCCGGTCTTCACCAGTGAGGCAGAGGGAAGTCAACTCAACTGGAACGGGACGGGTGGAGATAGCAGAGCGTTGCTACCAGGCCGTTACTTCTATCGACTCACCATCACGGCATCCGGCAGTGCTCGGGTGGAGTTGGGGGAGATTGTCGTAAGCCCGTAAGCAATTCTCAAAACTGCACCGATACCTCGGCTGCCGCTTCCCCGAGCCCATCTGCAGCCAGATCCACGGAAAGATTGAGATGGACAGGTTCGATGCGGGTGGTCACTGTAAAAGCGCCTTCTGCAAACTCGAGGAACCCATTGAGTTTGGAGTATGTGATATCTGCCTTGAGTGTGAACCCCGCTTGCTGAAGAGTCAGGGTGCTCTTCAGCCGGGTGAGCCCTGAGTCCGGAACGAGTGTTCCCGAGAGTCTCCATTCGGCG
>MFGX01000130.1:5467-6484 GCA_001778455.1 Candidatus Fraserbacteria bacterium RBG_16_55_9
ATAGGAACCTATCCGCACATCTACGTTTGCGGTCACCCTCCTTAAGGCCAGCCGTTCATTCCATGTAGATTCCAGCGTCAGGGGACCAGAGCTGCCTCGTAGCTCCACTTGTTGGAGACCGCCCCCTGAGAGCAATTGACTCAAGTCAAGGTCTGTAGAGATCATCAGCTGAAAAGGGAGTGTATCAAGATCAAAATCGCTTTCCAGGGTGCAGTCGAGAGGCGAAAGTCCTGTAGCGGGACGACATTCCAAAGTGTGATCGCTCCATACGCTGGGGAGCAAGGGAAGGCCACGAATGTGGAGTGTCTCCACAGTGAAATTCAATAGACCCTCATCACAGACTTTGCCTGCGAAGCTCCGGTGGATGATGTTCTTGCGTCTGGCTGGGTCCAAGCAGAAGCTGGTTACGCTCTCGATGTGGGTCGCGCCGCGAGTCTCGCCCCCAAGTGTGGCGGCAATGCCAAAGCCAAACTTCTGGTTGCTGTCGGAATAGCTTTTCAGTGGGGAGGCGAGAGGGCTCGGAAACTTCACATCCTCGAAGACCACCAAGTTCCCGAGTGTCATTCCGCTCAGCGAGTATTGCAAGATCGTTTCTTGCCTTACAAACAGGAGGTTGCCAGGTGGAATTCTCACCGGAATGTTTTCTCCGGTGGCGATCTTAGCCCGACCGAAGGGCACAGCAAAGATGACCTCGCTTTCGAGAGTTATGCCCAGATCGAGTTGAGAGTTCCATATCAAGAATTCTGGGCCTGCAACCCCCAGTGCACCTTCGATTTCGAGGGTAACGCCCTCCAGGGCCATCGCAAGCTGGAGTCGCAACTCGAAATCCACAGTAAAGATCGCCTTTTCGCAGAAAGGCCGGGCACATGAGAATGGGGTAAGCGAAACCCTCGTCTGAAAGCTGCCGGTTATATCCGCATAGGCGACCATACCTCCCAGGCTATGGATCGCGATGCCCAAGAGCATTCCCAGAAGATGGGCACGTTGCATGGAACCCCCTTTGCAGAGACGATTTGT
>MFGX01000130.1:6497-7596 GCA_001778455.1 Candidatus Fraserbacteria bacterium RBG_16_55_9
TTAGTTATAAGATATAAGCAAGTGTAAACACCTAGCTCGGGTAATTCCTCAAAATATGCACGTCAACTTTGAGGTCCCTTTCACCCGACTTCTATGGCATTTCTACGGCTGGATCGGATAGAGATTGCGAAGCAAGCAAACTTCACAAGGAGGAGAGAACGATGCGTAAAGTTCATCTGGTCGGTCTTCTACTCGTCGTCGTGGCGATGGGAATGTGGGTCGCTCCAAGCTTAGCGGCCGAACAGACGCGGGTGGCACTTGTGGTGAATGGTCAAGCCCAGCTCTCTGAGGATAGCCCCATCACCAGGGCTGTCTTCTCAGTGGCCAGCCGAGGCTTGGAGGCCGTTGATAAACTGCAGCTTATAGCGCAAGAGCGCGTAGTGGCTGCCCAACGGGTGCTCGGATTCCATCTCACAGCGGAAACTTCCCCGCGGCAGGTTCATGCGCTGGCGGATCTCTTGGATGCGGACGCTATCGTATTGATCCAAGTCTCTCTCGTTCGCGATGGGTTGATCGGTTTCCATGGCCTAGTCTTCAACGTGGACGCAAAAGTGCTTGTGGAGTTTCGATCGGCACTGTTTCGACCGGACGTGGACGAGCAACTCCAGCGAGCCGTGAAGGAATTTCTGGAAAGAGTCGTACCCGTACTCTTGAGGTTGTAGTCGACTCCTAGGGAGATCCCTGCGGCCGGGGGCTCCAACCTACCCCGAGTTCCCGGCCCCCTCTCCCAAGTAATTATCGAAACAGAGGGCATAAAAAATTACTCTGCCCTCTGCACGAACGCCTCAATCTGCTCAAGTACCGCGTCATTCGGCGTGCAGTAAACCCATTGCCCTTGTTTCTTACAGTGGATGAGTCCTGCATTCCTCAGTTCCTTGAGGTGGTGAGAGACGGTGGAGAGCGCCAGATCAAAATGCTGGGCGATCTCGGAGACGTAGCTCCCGACCTGCTCGTCGGATAGTTGACAACCTGGGCCACACCGTTCGCGGATCACTTGGAAGATGGCCAGCCTGTTCTCATCCGAGAGGGCCTTGAAGATCTTGGCGAGATCGGTCATCTTGCGCTCCTTTACTTTCGACGTTTCCATAACTATCGAAAT
>MFGX01000130.1:7613-13325 GCA_001778455.1 Candidatus Fraserbacteria bacterium RBG_16_55_9
ATCCCTTTGTCAAGGGGGCAGTTAGAGCGAAAGCCTCTCTCGGATCTGTTCTTTCGTTACGCCTCGCACCCGCATAACTTTTTCAGGATACGTCTCACCGGAAAGGATATCAATCGCGCTCTTTGGAATCTTCAGGATCTGGGCCAGCAAGGCGATACACGCTTGATTCGCCTTGCCCTTCTCCGGAGCAGCCGTCACCGAGATGAGTAGAGCGTCTCCACGCACTCCGAGTACGGCATTCTGCTTGCCCTTTGGTTTCACTTTCAGTTTGAGGGTCACTCCCGCAGGTCCCTCGTTCATTCTCATCGCGCTCATTCTATCGAAAGCCTTCTCCCGGCAAGTATACTCTTAGACGCAACCACGGAGATGGAGTAATATGCGTGTCGGCGTGATCGAACGACAATCGAGTAATTTCACGAGAGAAGAGGACGCAGTTGCCCTGGCCGTTGCCTTCTTCCGCGCGTGTCTCTACGACATTGCCCTCTGCCAAAGCGATCTCAACGAGAAGATCCTTCGGCAGTGGGAGCGCATCTTGCGGGGGGGGCGGGTACATGACTACTCGATCACCCGCTACTTTCAGGCCATTGTGGGAGCCAAGAAACGGCTCAGGAACCCAACCAACACTGTAGCGTATGTGATTTATAAGATGAGTCACGGCGGACATCCCGATCAGCCTAGTGCGGAGTTCGATGAACGGGGCGATCAGAGCGCGCGCCATTGTATCGCTTGCAGCGCTCCCATCGACGAGGAGCGCCGCCGAAACATGGTCGAGCGCATCCAGCAGGGTTATTGCCTCCACGACGTCAGGACACCCCTCGATTGTGACGAGATTGTAAACACTCATCTGACTCAGGAAGAGATCTTTCAATTTATCGGCCATGAAGTGAGCTTCAGCTACCAAGAGAAGAAGATTCAAGAGATCTACGAGGAACTGGAACGCCAGGAAGCAAGGTCGCAGCTCTAGGGGAGGTAGGTTATGCACAAAGGGAGTTCTAGAGACGAGTTCTTTCAGAAACTTTTCACCCAAGACCTGGAGGAGATCAAGCATGTCCATCACCCCGAAGAGGAAGTACTGCGAGTCTATCTGAGAGGCTATCTAAGCAGGGAGTGGCGCGACCCAGACAGCCTCTTGTCAAAGTTAAAGGGCGGGGATCTGAGCGAGTGGCGCCACCAAGAGGTTTCAGCTCATTTGCTCACGTGTGAGTCGTGTCGTCAGCGGGCGCACACGCTTCAGGCGGAGACATCTCGTAGCGGCACCTTCTGGGTGGCCGTGAGCGAATGGACCTCTACATTGCGCCAGCGCTTGAACCCGGTCCCACGACCGGCTCTGGCTACCATTGCGGTGGAGTTCGCCGTCATCGTGGGATTGGTCGGCGTGCTCTTCTTGCAGCCGGCACCGCTCTTTACGAAGTCCGCCGCGCTCGGAGGAATCACTTCTGCTGTTGCGGAGAGACGCTCCCCGTCGCCAGCATCGACAACATCCGAGAACAACCCCACGCTTGAAATGGCAGGAGTCTTCCCTCTCCCTGTGACCCAAGCGATGCAGACCCTGAGTCAGGATCCCAACCCCGATAGCCGAGTTGCCGCTGTGCAAAGCTTGAAATCGTATGCGGATTATCGGCTGGTAGAGCCCCTCAGCCAGGTCTTCGAGCGAGAGCAGCATCCAGAAGTGCGGCAAGCGATCGCACAAACCCTCACGATCATCTGGACTCACTCCGAGGATCAGTTTTCTTCCATGGCTCAGATGCTGGAACGTATGCGCGCGCAACACCATCAGGAATTCCAAGGAGTCGAGGGTTTTCAGTTGAGCATTGATATCGACCAAGGCGGAGTCTCGCAAAGCCTCCGAGTGTTCCGTGCGGGAAGCCAATATCCCTATGAGATGCTCTGTTCCAGCCGGCCGGATCTCACGCTCAGCCAGTTGACCGGGTTTGTCTCGGAACTGGATGGGGTGCTAGTCATTGATCGCTCGCTTTCGACGGGAAGTTTCCGTCTGCGAATGCCTCTTACGCTAAGCGCAGTGCGAACGATCGATCAACTGGAATCGCAGCTTGGAGTTGTCTGCAGGAAATAGCAGCCTGACTAGGCGTTTTGAATGAGCACTTTTTCGATGCGCGGTCCCTTCATCTGATCCACGATGAGTTTGACATGATCGTACTGAATAATCTCTCCCGGCTGCGGCACCCGCTTGAGCTGGTAGTAGATAAACCCAGCGATCGTCTGGTACTCATCTCGTTCCGGCAGCTTCATGCCCAGAACTTGATTGGCATCTTCCACCCGCATTTGGCCGTCCACCCGGGTAGCCTGGGCATTGACCCGCTCGTAGAGGGGCTCTGCCAGCTCATCTCCGAGTTGCCCTACAATCTCCTCCGCAAGCCCATCCAGGGTGACGATGCCCACGGTATCGCTGTACTCATTGACAACCGCGATCACGGGAATACGATCTCGCTGCATCTGGGCGAAGAGTGTGCTTACGGTCTTGTTCTCTGGAACATAGCGAATCGGGTGCATCAGGCTTCCGATCGGCTTCTTTAGGGCGTGAAGGTCTTCGCTGATGGTCTTGAGCACATCGCGGATGGCCACGAAGCCAACGATGTTTTCTGGTCGCTCGCGATAGACGGGGAAGCGCGCATGGCTGGCCTCCTTGAAGATGTTCAAGAGATCCGCGAAGGTCTGATGTTCTTCCAGGCTCACGATCTCCGGGCGCGGGGTCATCACTTCTTTGACCTCTCGCTCTGCAAGTTCAAGCACGCGGTGGAGCATCTCCTCTTGCTGTCGTCCCAATAAGCCCCGCTTCTTGCCCTCGGTGAACTGTTGCTTTAAGTCTTCGAGGGAGTGGAGGCGACCGGGCTCTGTCAGCTCGCGTCGGATACCGGCGGCCTGAAGCGCGAGCTGCGAGGCTCGATCGAGCAACCAGATGAATGGCCGGAAGATTCGCTCAAAGATCAGTATGGGTCGGACCGTGAGGAATGAGATGACCTCCGGGTGACGGATGGCGTAGATCTTGGGAGCTTGTTCACCCAGAACAATATGAAGAGCCGTGATGAACGCGAAGGCGATGATCGTTGCGATGGTATGGGCAGTCGCGTCCGCAACAGCGATGGGAAGGAAGCCGAGCCACGGTCGAATGAGCTCGACCAGAGTCATCTCACCGATCCATCCAAGCGCCAGGCTCGCCATGGTGATGCCCAGTTGAGCCGCCGCCAGGATCTTGTCAGTCTGCTGTAGGAGTTGACCGACGAGCTTTGCTGAGGTGTGTCCCTGAGAGGCCAGATGTTCAACGCGCGAGCGCCTTACACTCACCAGCGCAAACTCCACTGAGACGAAAAACCCGTTGGCCGCCACGAGCAGGGCGACAACCAGAAGCTTCAAGAGTACAGACCAGAATACGTCCATTCCGTACGTATTATAACTTTAAATCGTTTGGCGTAGTGCTCGCCTGATCGCTTCGGGCGAAAAACCTCGGCGACGCAGGTACGCATAGAGCTTGCGCTCACGGGCGATGCGGTCATCACCCCGATAGCGCGTCTTCTGCTGCTCGATGAGTTGTTGAATGATCTGCCTTTCGTCAATTTCAACTTCGTTCAGTGCCTGCTCGATGAGTTCATCCGTGACGCCCTTGGCACGTAGTTCACTCTTTAACTGAGCCCGTCCCTTGGGCTTTGTCGCCAGGCGATCTTGTACCCAGAGCTTGGCAAAAGATGCATCATCGAGCCAGCCTCGCTCCTCGGCTTCTTGGATCACTTGCTGAATAGCAGATGAGGGATAGCCCGCGCGCTTTAGTCGACTTCGGGTTTCGTGGATGCTGCGAGGTCGGAAGCTCAGCAGGCGTAGTATGTGCTCGCGAGCTTGGGCAAGTTCATCGTTCAGCAGATTTCTTCCCTTGTCTCTTTGCAGTTTTTTCATCAGACTGTGAGTTTGGGTCGGCAGCGGAAGCCTTCTCGGGCTCGGCTTCTCGCAAGAGGCCGGACTTAATGCGAATCTCTCGCTCGATCTGCCCTGCCAACGAGGTGTTCTGCTCCAAGGCAACTGCGCTATTGGTCATCCCTTGGCCCAGTTGCGTGCTCCCGTAGGAAAACCACGCGCCACTCTTCTTGACGATCCCCATCTCCTCGCCCACTTTCACAAGCTCACGCTCGCGGGCGATTCCCTTGCCATAGAGGATGTCGAAGCGGGCTTCTTTAAACGGCGGAGCGAGCTTGTTCTTCACAACCCTCACCAGCGTCTCGTTGCCAATCTTCTCCTCGCCCTCCTCGATCGAGCCGATACGCTTGATCTCCATGCGCACGGAAGTGTAGAACTTGAGCGCCAGTCCTCCCGTTGTGGTTGTCGATGGCCCCCATGGCCCTGAGCTGATCAGTGAGCGGATCTGGTTGATGAATGTGACGGTGGTCTTCGATAGGTGAATCGCACCTGACAGCTTTCTCATCGCTTGGCTCATCAAGCGGGCCTGAAGGCCTACTTGGGCATCGCCCATCGCCCCCGCGATCTCCGCTTCAGGCACAAGAGCTGCCACGGAGTCGATCACGATGATGTCTACAGCTCCACTTCTAACCAGATGCTCCGTGATCTCCAGAGCCTGCTCACCGGAGTTGGGTTGGCTGAGTAGCAGGTGATCGAGATTCACGCCAATGGCCCGCGCGTAGGTTGGATCCAACGCGTGCTCCGCATCAATGAAGGCGGCTGCTCCTCCCCGCTTCTGGGCCTCGGCAATGAGGTGGAGAGCGAGCGTGGTCTTTCCGGAAGATTCAGGGCCGAAGATTTCTATAATTCGACCTCGGGGCACACCTCCGATTCCTAAGGCAATGTCTAAGGCCAGGGAGCCACTGGGTATGGTATCTACATCCAGGTGGCCGGACTCGCCCAGCCACATGATCGAGCCCTCGCCGTAGCGTTTCTTGATCTGTTCCAGGACGGAGTTTAAGACTTCTTTCTTGCCCATAGCTGGATCATAGCGGATGGCGCTATGGCAGGACAACTCGTTGTCTTCGCCGTCTGAGCCTATCGCGTTAGAAGTAGAAATGGACTCCCAAGCCGGAGGTCACTTCACTGACGCCACGGAAGAGGAGGCCCACTTCGGCGTGAATGGCCACATTCGGGGTCAAGCGGATCTCAATACCGGTGACCGCTTGGAGCGGGACGACGATCATCCCGCCGCTTGTGAAGAAGGCGGCTCCTGTGCCCACATAGAGATCCACCATGGATGTATTGAGAAACTTGAGGAACGCCCGAGCTGTAGCACTAGGCGCACCATCGACGATGAAAATCGTGGCCGAGAGGCCAAAGAGATCGGCAATCCACATACGAGTAGAGAGCCCTGAGGCCGGAAAGACATCGGGGGGCGTGAACGGTGCGGTCAAGGCCAGACCGAACCCGAACCCGTGTCCCTGCGAGAAGTCCTGCACAGGAATGGCTTCACCTGATAAAGCGATTCCTATGATCAGTCCGAGGGCCAGACCCCAGGCAATCCAACGACGCATCTTCTCTCCTTCTTCTCTATTCATCTGCATTGTTTCACCTCGCCTGAGTCTAGGCCATCCGGGGGAACTGCCGAATGACCGTCGTTCGACAGTTCAAGAGGAATCCGTCTGAGGTTTGCAGGACCTGTGTCTTCCCTTGCGCGGTCCTTTGACGTGAGACGATGAGTAAGGGTTTAATGGATCGAGATGAGACTCTTCACGCGCATTCTTTGGTTATCCGTCTGCCTTGCCA
>MFGX01000130.1:13337-16369 GCA_001778455.1 Candidatus Fraserbacteria bacterium RBG_16_55_9
TTCTTGCTTCTCTGATCATTGGGTTTGCTCGCATCCGTTGGGAGAGTGAATACCGCTCAGTGACATTAGCCATCAATCTGAGCGATATCCATAAACTCCCTCGAACAAACGCAGATATCGTTCTGGAGGCCTTGAAGAGCGGTGGCTTGCGGGCTTTGACCGTCTCCCCGCAAGATGTGCTTGAGCTTCATCAACGATTCTTTCCCTCATATCCAGCCGATACTGCGATCCCCGTAGCAGAGCTAGAAGACCTCAGAGAGCACGGCTTTACGCTCTTTTGGAGGCTCGACGCGTGGGTTCCTCCGGAGAAGCTTGAGTCCCTTCTGCACGCCCTCTTTGAGCTGCACCCTGCGGGTCTACTTCTCAGCCATCCCTTCGTGCTGGCTCCTCAGCAGCTAGAGTTCTCGCTTCAACTGCTCCAGGCGCATTCAGCATTTGCCGGGCTTGTCGAGTTTGGCACTCCATCCGGTGTGGAGCATCTTTACCAGAAGGGGTATCGCAGTTTTGTCCGAGTGCATGCAGTAAAGATCGAGGAGCGATCCGCGCTGAGCGAGAGCGCTGCGGTAGACCGCTACGTGCGCGCCGTTGTAGAACGCAACGTGCGTATCTTGGAGCTAAGAGTGCTCACTCCAGAACAGATTATCGCCGACTACACAGCGCTTGAAAGCGAGCTTCCGCGTGCTGGTTTCGCTCTAGCCTTGCCCGCCACACCTTCGCCCTTTGCTCCCAGTCCGTGGCTAGTGGCCCTCCTTTGGCTGGGTCTAGTGAGTCTCATCCGCTTGATGACAGAGAGATTCATTGGGTGCTACCCACATTGGCTTTCTTTGCTCTGGGCCATCAGCGCGCTGGTAGGGTTCGTGGGACTCTTCGATCTGGGAGCGTTTACTCAGCAAGGAGCGGCGTGGTTGATGGCAGTCGTCGTTCCCCTGGCAGCCTTTCTCTTCTTGAGTGAGCGCGCCACACTCTCTACGAAGAATGGCTTGCTGTTCTTACTCGCATTCTCCATCGTCTCTTCACTCGGCGGCCTGGCCGCTGCTGCCTTCGTAAGCACAGATGAGTATTTCTTGGAGATTCAGGGGTTTCCGGGAGTGAAGGTTGCGTTGATCTTGCCCGTGCTGTGTGTCGCGTTTCTCGCACTTCGCAAGATGGATCGAGAACGCTTCCGGGCACTCGATGTAGTCATCTGGGTTGCGCTGGGAGCATTGTTGCTCATTGTACTCATCCGGAGCGGAAATTTTTCATTCTGGCCTGCGTCAGAATCCGAAGTCAACGCGCGCAATTGGCTGGAAAATCTTCTCCTCGCGCGCCCACGTTTTAAGGAGTTTCTCCTTGGCCATCCGCTCCTCTTGCTCTGGGGTGGACTGGGAGCTCTCCGCTGGCGTCCATGGGCGCTGGCCATTCTATCGGCGGGTCTAGTGGGACAAGTCTCGATCGTCAACAGTTTCATGCATCTTCATACGCCGCTCTGGGTAACGCTTCTACGCACTCTCCATGGCTTGTGGCTTGGAGCAATCTTGGGATTGCTACTACACATACTCATCTGGAAAATCCTTCGACTTTCGCCCACCCGATGAGTAGACTGACTCCATCAATGAAGTTCTTGGTTTCAGGATACTACGGTTTTGGGAACCTGGGAGACGAGACGATCTTGTCCGCCTTGGCGAAAGAACTGCGAGAGTGGTTCCCCCAGGCAGAGATCGTGGTGCTCTCTGCCATGCCGGAAGAAACGGCCAAGCAGTACCACGTGCGAGCGATCAATCGGTGGGATCTGATGGGCGTTCAGCGAGAGCTCCAAAGCGCCACAGCATTCATCAGTGGCGGAGGTGGACTCATTCAAGATCAGACCAGCCGGCGCTCAGCGCTCTACTATCTTGCCTTGATTGCGCTCGCTCGGCGCCGATGCCCTGTGTATCTGATCGGGCAGGGAATCGGGCCGATTCGGAGCCGCTTTGTTCGGGCATGGTCTGAGCGTTTGTTGCGCCGGGTAGATCTGGCTATGGTGCGCGATGAGATAAGCCGCGAAGTATTGCGCGATTGGGGACTCCCAGAAGAGCGATTGGTCTTAGGCGGAGATCTCGCACTGCTTCTCTGGCCTCAATTCGAATCGCTACGCGAAACTTCCGCCCTAGGTGATGAAGGACCCTATCTGGCGATCTGCCTCAAGGGAAAGCTTTCAGAAAAGTTGAAGGCATCGGTGGTAGAGCAGCTTGACCGCTGGAGTGAGCTGCAAAACACCAAGATCACGTTCATCGCCTTATATCCTGAGGAAGATTTAGAGGGTATGGAGGAGATCGCTTCTCGAATGAAACGATCCACGAAAGTGCTGAGCTTTGCTAAGCTTGGCCTTAAAAGCGCGATGGAGTGCATTGGCCATGCCCAAGCCATCGTCGGGATGCGCCTCCATGCGCTCATCTTCGCGCTCCTCACTGCTCGTCCGTTTGTCGCGCTCGGCGATGACCATAAGCTCGAGGCATTCGTGAAGCGGATTGAAGCAGCAGATGGCTCGATAAGCTCTTGCTGTACGTTAACAAGACCAGATGCGCAGGGGACCGAACTTGCGCAACTCTTGATGTGTCTAAACGGCAATGATGAGATTCAACACGCACGACTTGTACAAGCGGGAGAGACACTCTATCGCCAGACCCGCCAAACGGTAAATGCAGTTTGGAAGAGATTGTCCGATCAGATCGAAGCGGGAGGTCGAGTCTCGTGAAGCATCAGCCGGTGCTCCTTCATGAGGTAATCGAGTATTTGGCCATCCGGTGTGATGGGATCTACGTGGATGCGACGGTGGGTGGTGGTGGCCATGCCCTCGAGATCGTCCGGCGGCTGGCTCAGGGGCGCTTGATCGCTCTCGATATCGACTCTCGTGCGCTCGAGATCGCTCGCGAAACCCTTCGAGATTACCTGGATCGGGTGAAGTTGGTTCAAGCCAACTATAGAGAGCTTGAACGGGTATTGGATGGGTTGGGCATGGTCGATGTCGGCGGAGTATTGCTGGATCTTGGGCTCTCGTCTCTTCAACTTGCCGC
>MFGX01000130.1:16391-16906 GCA_001778455.1 Candidatus Fraserbacteria bacterium RBG_16_55_9
TCAGTTTCCAGGCGGATGCGCCTCTGGACATGCGCTTCGATTCAGGAGATCCGCTTACGGCAGGACATATCATAAACGAATACCCGCAACAGGAGCTCATTAGAATTCTCAAAGAGTACGGTGAAGAACGATGGGCAACCCGCATTGCCATGGAGATCGCGCGAGAGAGAGAACGTGCTCCCATCGAAACGACGGGTCAACTCGCTTCGATCATTGAGCGGATCATCCCGAAACCAGCCCAGCGCAAGTATCTTGAAGGTCATGGCATCCATCCGGCTACGCGCACGTTTCAGGCGCTTCGTATTGCGGTGAATGATGAACTGAGCAATGTGAAAGAGGGACTGGAGGCTGCTTTTCGTCGTCTTGCCTCCGATGGGCGATTGGTAGCGATCTCGTTTCATTCGCTGGAAGATCGCATCGTCAAACGCTTTATGAAGGGGAAAGCTCAGGGCTGTGTCTGTCCTCCGGATTTTCCAGTCTGTCAATGTGGCCGGACCCCGGAAGCAGAGATCGTA
>MFGX01000130.1:16946-23184 GCA_001778455.1 Candidatus Fraserbacteria bacterium RBG_16_55_9
ACCCGCGTGCCCGTAGCGCCCGGCTGCGAGCACTCAAGAAGCTCTGACCTGCTGCTCCCCGTCAAGAGACGTCTGTCCTTGGGTTCTATAGCCCCGTCCTCTAGAGTGGGCCCGTGGCCATCGGGATTCGTGATCTTTCTACTTCGCGCACAAGACATCGCCCTGTGACTTTAGCGGATGGTAAAGATTCTTTCTTGACTGGGAAACGTCTACTCGTGCTAATTTCCCTCGTCTTGATCACCGCCCTCGCGCTCTTTTACCTCTGGCAATCCTGGCAGTGGGTCTATTGGCTCAATCAACTCCATCAAGCCGAGGCAAAAAGAGATCAACTCCAAGCGGAGAACGATCAGTTGAAGTTCGAGATCGCCCAAGCTTTCTCACTGGCACGCATCGAACAGATCGCGACCCAAAGGCTGGGCATGATCCGCCCGACGTTAAAATATCTTCTACTTCCGCCACCCTTTCAACCATGACGTTACGAGGACGTTTTCTCTTGGTGATGGGGCTATTGGCCATGCTCTTCGTCATAGTAGCAGCCAAGCTCGTCGAAATCCAAGTACTCGAGCATAGCCGCTGGCTCAAGGCAGCGAATCAATTTCAAGTTCGCGAGATGCTCCAAAGCTACCCCCGAGGGCGGATCTATGACCGGAACGGTCTGCTCTTGGCGTTTGATGTACGAGCCACTTCCATTGCTCTCGACAATTTCCACATGACGAGACCGGAGTTGATCGAGTCGCTCTTCGAGCGTTATTTGAAACTCACGCCTCAAGCGGCGCGAGAGCTCACCTATCGGGAAGGATATTTCACTTGGATTGCCCGGAAGGTCGATCCCGACGTAGCCCAAGCACTTCAGCGTGAGGCCGAAGCCCAAGGCATCAAAGGGTTGATCTACCTTCCCGAATGGAAGCGGGTCTATCCGCAGGGAAACCTGGCCTCCAACGTGATTGGATTCGCAGGGCTGGACAACCTGGGCCTAGAGGGTATCGAACTCTCGTTTGACGAGATTCTAAAGGGGCAAGGGGAAAAGCATGAGGTGGTGCTGGGGGCAGGGGGCATCATCCTCCAAGATCGCGTCATCGAGCCTGGTTACCCCGGAGCGGATCTCTATCTTACTCTGGATGCCCACATCCAGCATCTGGCGGAAGAGGCTATTTATGAGGGCGTTCAGCGCTACCAGGCCAAGAGCGGCTTTGCCATTGTCTTAGATCCACAATCAGGGGAGATCCTCGCCATGGCGCAGGACAAGACGTATAACGTAAATGACTTCGAACATTCGTCATCTCTAGCACGAAAGAACTTGGCCATCAGCCAGCTTTTTGAGCCGGGATCCTCCTTCAAAGTATTTCCCATGTTGGCCGCCTTGGAGGCCGGAGCCATTGGACTTGAGCAGCGATTTGATGGAAACGAGCCGGTCGTGATCGCAGGCCACGCCTTCCATAACTCGGAGAATAAGAACTACGGATCGATCACTCCGGCGGAGATCATGAGAGATTCCGTCAACACAGCGATGATTCGCGTAGCCCAAAGGTTGGGTGAAGAAGGCTTGTATGGTTTCCTAAAGCGCCTAGGCTTTGGGGAGAAGACGGGAGTGCGCTTGCCTGGTGAAGAATCTGGCACGTTACCGCATCTGGAGGACTGGTCGGCGTTGGAAATCGGCTCTATCGCAATCGGGCAGAGCGTCTCCGTCACCGGAGTACAGCTGGTTTCTCGCTATGCAGCCCTTGCCAACGGGGGTTGGCTGCGCCCCCTGAAGATCGCCGAGCGAATCGTTCCTCCGCCGGGTGTGCGAAGGGAAAGTAGTGAGCTTCCTACGCAGAGCTTACGTCTTCCTGCGGATGGACGGATCACCTCACCAGGTAATCTTCAGGCGCTCACAGATATGATGAGACTGGTCGTGGAAGATGGAACCGGAATCTTAGCCCAGATTGACGGGTTTGATATCGCCGCCAAGTCGGGCACCGGTCAGAAAGCCGTTCCCGGCCTAGGCTATGTAAAGGGCAAATACACGTCTCTCTTCGCAGGGTTCTTTCCGGCTTCTGATCCTAAGTACGTGATTCTCGTTGTATTCGATGAGGTAGGGGCCAAGCTCTACTACGGGGGTCAGACGGCTGCGCCCATCTTTAGGGAAATCGCTCAGGGCATCATCGAGCTTAGACACCTAGAGCCTACTAAGGACAACTGAGCGTCTGGGCGCTCACGGAGAAGTTCTCTACCTTGACTGTGATGTTGGGGCTATCGTTACGACCCCAGAGCTGAAGCGCAATCCATTCGTCATCCTTGACTTGAGAGGTGACGCTCCAGCGACCTGCAGGTAGCCACATGTTCCCGCCCTGATCCCAATACCAGGCGGTGAAATCGTTTTGGATGCGGGTGATTCGGAGCTTGCCAGAGCGGTTCGGCGTAATGTAGAGTTGGCCCTGTCGGCCGTTTAGCTCCGCTGCATAGAATTCCCCGCCGTTAGGATAGATTGTCACCGCCTGAGGCTTGAGGCTGATTCGCTCGGAGATGGCCGTCCTCAGGCCTACAGCGTTCGTCCCCGCAAGCCCAAGGAGGCTCGTTCTTCCCAGAGGCAGGGGATTGGGATGCACGCCGAGCCCCAAGCGGATTCCGCTCTGGTTGGGCCAGTCCACCAAGCGATAACTCACTTGGGCATCGAAGTCTCCGCGGATGCGGCAATTGAGCCATACATCGAGAGCGAAGTAGGTGCTCAAATTGCGGGGTGTGAGGGTGAGCTGCAGGCCATCCTGAGTGGGAGTGGCATCTCCTTGGGCGTTGATTTTCCCGATCACCCAATGAGTTCGATCGAGCGTAGTGTTGTGAAAACTATCGGAGAAGCTTTGTGTGGTGCTTTGTGCAGAGAGGCTCAAGCCCACCAGAACGATCAGTATACCCGCCAGCATCCATCGGCATATCCATCGAGTCATGCGCATGGTCAAACCCATTATAGCACGTTTGGAGGCGAACGCGACAGAGGTGCCCTATATCACTCAGTGAATTTGCTTTGCCGTGATCCTCGTCACTGACCCCCGTGGCAATCCCGCGTAAGACGATAGTGAGGTGATCAGGTTAAGAAATGCTTATTCGAGTTGCCATTTTGGCGGGGATTCTTCTGGTGTCGACCGTAACCGTATGGGTCATTACGGCGACAAAGGCGTGCATCTATGTGGGTCAAGGCACTGGTTTTTCTTCCATCCAAGGGGCTATAAACCAAGCCAAGCCTGGGGATACGCTGATTTTGGCTTACGGTTCATATCGGGAGAATCTCATGATCACAAAACCGATTCGACTCATCGCTGCTGGATACGCTTCCACTCTTGCTTTTCCCGGAGCAGGAGGTGCGGGTACTTCCGGCAACTGCATTGTCTTACATACCAGTTCACCTGCGGCAGGGACCCCTTTGGTGGTCCTCGAAGCCGCCGACCCCCAGCGCCCTGCGATTGAGATTCGCGCCGAGGGCGTGGAGCTCAACGGCCTTGTCATCCGCGGCGGCAGCCAAGGTGTTCTCGTTACGCGGACCCGAAACGCCCGGCTTGCTCACAACCGCATCTCCAACAGCGCTTACGCAGGTATTGCTCTGATCAACGTCAGCGAAAGCACAGTGCAAGAGAACGAGGTCTCTCAGAGCGAGACAGGCATCTTGCTGGAAAGCTCGTGGCATAATCATGTGATGTTGAATCGATTCCAAACAAACACTCGAGGCCTTGTGCTGAGAAATTCTCGTGAGAATCAAGTCCGAGCCAATCGGTCGTTCGCGAACCAGGGCGAAGGGTTCTTGATGGAAAGCGCAGATCGAAACGAGTGGATTGCAAACCAGAGTGAGAGAAACTCCTGGGGTCTTGTGAGCCTCTCTTCCAGCAGCAATATCTTCCACGCCAATCGCTTTGATCGGAATACTCGTTCCCTGCGCATCGAGGGGGGCTCCCCCGAGCATTTCATCCACCAGATGGACCGGAGCAACACCATCGACGGAAGAGCAGTCTATTATCTCGTGAATGAGAGAAACGTCACGATCCATTCACAGGATCAACCAGGGTTTGTGGCGCTTGTGAATTGTGAGGGGATCACCGTCGATGGGATCACCCTGAGCAATGGATCGGCAGGGATCATCCTGGTGAATACGCGGGCTTCAGCTCTTCGAAACAACGTGCTTCTGAACACGGTCCGGGGCGTCTACATTTGGAATTCCCGGGATATTGAGCTCTCCGGAAATCGCATCGAGCGAACGGAGGAGAGCGGAATCACGCTCATGGGTTCCCAGGGCATTCACCTCGTGAAAAACTACGTATCGGCCAGCGGAGGGCACGGTGTGCTGCTGGAGAACTCTCAGGAGAACGAACTCAGCGAGAACCAGCTGGAGGGCAATCGCGAGTCCGGCGCTCATCTAGAGGCAAGCCGTCGGGTCCTGCTGAAGCAGAATCAGATTCGCAATAACTGGGTGGGAGTGTTCGTAGAGCAGGGTGGTGCCCATGTGATCCAAGGAAACTGGATTCGCGAGAACCAATTTGGAATCTTCGTCCAGCAATCCAGTGAAAACAAGATCGCCGACAATCGCTTGGAGAACAACCACCACGATACCAATGATTCCGATCAACCTCCCCCTCCATCGCCAAAGTCTGCCCCCTCAAGCCCATCCGGGGGCAGTTGATCCCTAGAGAGCCATCGCTTGACAGTCTCTAAGCCCACCCGTTAAGATAGTGCGCATTGGATCACTATGGGAAAATCTCTCGAGCGGGGCAAGCGAGGAGAGAAGCAAGCCGCAGACTTCTTGCGAGGCCACGGCTATCAGATCATCGAAGAGAACTACCGTTGGCGCGGGGGCGAGATCGATCTTATCGCACGGGATGGTGATTTCTTGGTTTTCGTGGAAGTGAAAGCTCGTAGCTCCGAGGCCTTTGGACTCCCGGAAGAGTTTGTCAACGCAGCGAAGCAACACAAGCTGATTCGCACTGCCCAAAGATACTTGCTCCAGCACCCCACGGAGCTTAATGTGCGTTTCGATGTCGTAGCTCTTTCCGGTGGGACGGCACGCCTTCATCAAAACGCCTTCTCTCTTGAGGGATGATCTCCGATGTTCGCCAAAGCGCTCAGTGGTGCCGTGATCGGTATTGATGCCACTTTAGTGGAGGTCCAGTGTGACATTTCGCCGGGGCTGCCGGCGTTCACCATCGTAGGACTGCCGGAGAAGGAAGTCCAAGAGAGCCGTGAGCGCATCCGGAGTGCCATCCGCAACTCCGGCTATGAGTTTCCGGCCAAGCGCATCACGGTCAATTTGGCTCCAGCCGACATCAAGAAGGAAGGAGTAGGTCTGGATTTGCCGCTGGCAGTGGCTATTCTTAAGGCTACAGAACAGCTCGAGAGCGAGCGTCTTTCCGATCATCTGCTCCTAGGGGAACTCTCCTTGGATGGCGAACTAAGACCCGTAAAGGGTGCCCTGCCTGTATCGTTGGCGGCCCGCCGGGCCGGAGTCAAAGGGATCGTCCTGTCGCAAGGCAATGCGAACGAAGCGGCCATTGTGGAACGCGTGAATGTCATGGGAGTGAACACCCTGGAAGAGGCCGTTCGGTTCTTGAACGGCGAGTTGGAGCTTGTGCCCTACCAATTCGATCATAAAGCTTACTTTGAGACGCGGCCAGGGTATGATGCCGACATGAACGAGATCCGTGGCCAAGAGCAAGCGAAGAGAGCTCTGGAAGTGGCCGCGGCCGGAGGCCACAATCTCTTGATGATCGGACCACCCGGCTCCGGCAAAAGCATGCTCTCCAAGCGACTTCCGACCATCCTGCCTCAACTCAGTTTTGAGGAGGCTCTAGAGGTCACGAAGATCTACAGCATCATGGGACTGCTCACTCGCGAACAGCCGATCATCACGCAACGGCCTTTTCGCTCACCCCATCACACCATCTCGTACGCAGGGATGGTGGGAGGTGGGCACGGCGTGCCGAGGCCCGGGGAGATCAGCTTAGCTCACTGCGGCGTGTTGTTTTTGGATGAGCTGCCCGAGTTCGATCGTCCTGTGCTGGAGACGCTTCGTCAGCCTCTAGAAGAGCGCCAAATCGCCATCTCCCGTGCGGCAATGGCCGTGACCTTCCCCGCGAATTTCACCCTGGTGGCCGCCATGAACCCCTGTCCTTGTGGGCATCTAGGTGATCCCGCCAAACGCTGCCGCTGCAGCCCCATCGACATCCGACGCTATCGGAAGCGCATCTCGGGGCCGTTCCTGGATCGCATCGATCAGTTT
>MFGX01000130.1:23202-42427 GCA_001778455.1 Candidatus Fraserbacteria bacterium RBG_16_55_9
AGCAAGGAGCAGCTGATGGGCAAACCTGCCGGTGAATCCTCCCAAGGGATTCGTCAGCAGGTTGAGCAAGCCCGCAAGCGTCAGTACGCTAGATTTGCGGGCACAAGCACCTATATCAATGCCCAAATGGGTATCCGAGAGATCCGTAAGTACTGTATCATGTCAGAAGACGCTCAAGGGTTAGTTGAAAGCGCCATTGATCGCTTTCATTTGAGCGCACGGGCCTACGGTCGTGTGCTCAAGGTCGCGCGCACCGTAGCCGACCTGGAAGGGTCAGAACTCATCGGACCCGCACACATAGCGGAAGCCGTCCAGTATCGTAGCTCATTGGATCTGCTTGAAGGAGGAGTGTGAAATGGGTCAAAACTCGATTCCATGGTACAGACTAAAGACGCTCGCAGCATTTCTGCTCATCGTCGCGGGTGGGCTGGCCGCCCTCTGGCTTAGCCCTGTGGAGATGGCTCATGCGAAACAGGCCCCCGAAACGGGGAAGACCAAGGTCGTTGAGATCCAGATTGAAGGAAACGATCACATCAGCGCCAGGGACATTAAGGCCGTTTTGCCCTTCAAAGAAGGAGACGAGATCACCTTGCCGGATGCCCTCATGCGTGCAGAGCTCAAGTTGAAAGACATGGGGCCCTTGGAGAACGCCACAGGTGATTATCGTCTTGTAGAGGATGGGATTGTCGTGATCTTCAAGGTGGTCGAGAACCCCGTCATTCAGAAGATTGAGATCACCGGGAATCGAGATTGGAACGAGGGTCGACGACTGGATATCCCACTGATCGGGTTGAGTCTGCGCTGGCCGCTTGTGGATTACTTAGTGACCACGGAGCGAATGCTTGCGATCCTCAAAGACCAAGAAATCCAGCCCGGCAAGGTCCTAAACACCAATAAGCTGGCCGACGCCCTAGGAATTGGGGAGGGTGGGTGTGCCCCGAATCCTCCTCCGGCCAGCCTCTGCGGAGAATACAAGAGCAAGGGATACTTTCTGTTTGCGATTGGCAATGTTGAGCCAGGAGAAACGCTGAAGATCCAGGTCCTCGAGGGTGTGATCGAGTCCATTGATCTCCAAGGACTGGAAGAACCCTTGAAGAGCGAGGTTCTTAAGATGATGGCGGATCTGCCGGTGCTCCGACCTGTGAAGTTACAGCAGATGCAAGAAGTGCTCCAGAGGCTTGCGCAGTCTGTCTACTTTGAGACCCTGCGTCCTGAAGATGTCGCCTTCGATAAAGGGAGTGCACCGGACCAAGTCAGACTCGTGCTCAACCTCAAAGTGCTCCAGCTCATCGAGGGATCTCAAGCCATTAAGCGAATTCAATTCATCGGCAATACGGCCTTCTCGGAAGGAGAACTTTTGCCCAGGGTTGAACTGCCGGGAGGAGCGGCGGATAACTACCAACTGCTCACGGCACTGCAAGGTGTCTATCGCTTTTATCGTAAAGAAGGGTATTTCATGGTGAAGTTCACCAAGGAGCAGCTCGTCGATGAAGTGCTCACCCTCCGAGTCGATGAGGGGCGCATTGGGGAGATCGAGATCCGCCAGAACAGTTACCCTACCCTGCGTCTGACTTCTGCGGGGCCTGTAGAGGTCCCTGTGGGGAACGTCCAGTCCCCGGCTGAGGAGCCTCCATCGGAGCAGAATAGCAATATCTTGCTCCAGCTGCTGACTCACGTGTCTGACTTCTTGGGAAACATCCTGGGCACAACGGCAGCGAAGAGCGGACTTCCGCGCACGAAGCCAGAGATCATCGCCAAAACGATCACTCTAGAGCCCGGGCAGCTGGTCAATCAGTTCCGCTTAGCGGATAGCTACCGGAAGCTTCTGAGTTTGGGCTATTTTAAAGACGTCAGCTTTGACTTCCAGCCTATCGAGTCGAGCAGCGCGCTGAAGATGATCATCGATGTGGCAGAGCAAGAGAAGCTCGGCAGCCTCAATGGGGGCTTCTCTGTCTCTTCGGAAGGACTCGTGGGGCAGCTCAGTGTGAACGGGAAGAACCTCTACGGGACTGGTCAGGATGTCTCGCTGCAGTTCGATCGCGGGATCTTGGGGAAAGCCGTCATGAACTGGACGCTGGAGTATCAAAGCCGCACGCTGGTGGAGGGGAGCGACT
Source organism: Candidatus Fraserbacteria bacterium RBG_16_55_9 (assembly GCA_001778455.1). GTDB lineage: Bacteria > Bipolaricaulota > Bipolaricaulia > RBG-16-55-9 > RBG-16-55-9 > RBG-16-55-9. Next base: position 25,317 of record MFGX01000130.1, read on the forward strand.
ATTTTGATATCAAGCTCTTCAACAACAACAGCAACGAGAAGACGAGCGAAGAGGATGACATCCCCAGGCCTGTCAAGAAGGCGTATTTCCTAAACCGCGTGGGCGTAGAAGCTTCGCTTGCGTACCCGTGGGAGGGCGTACAACTCATCTTCGGTCTTAGACATGAGACCTTTACCAAGGACTTCGAAGGGGAGGATGGACCAAAGATCGAGCACGGGTTGACGGATTCGATCTCCCTTACTCTAAACTACGACGATCGAAATAACCCGCTCTTCGCTACTCGAGGAGGGCTCGAGTCCTTCCGTGTGGAGCAGGCGGGCTTTTTTGCTCTGGGAACGGAATTCACCAAGCTCCAAGCCACGGTGATCCGCCATTTCTCCACCCTGGAGGACCAGAACATCGCCGTCCGTCTGGTCGGCGGTCTTGGCCTGGATCTCCTCAATGACCCGCAAGAGCAGTTCATGCTGGGAGGCTCGACGACGCTCAGGGGAATCACTCCAGAGCGCACTCCTACGATGGGGTACATGAACCTGGAATACCGCATTCAATTCATCCCGACGGTCTTTTCGATCGCTCTATTCGCCGATGTGGGAAGCGGGCTTCCCTTTGAACTAAAGAAGTCTGTCGGAATTGAGGCTCGCGTCGCACTGCCCTACGTCGGACCGATTCGCTTGGCCTTCGCGTGGCCGGTTACGGATCGAATCGAATACTTCAAGGTGGAATTCGGCTTTGGCTCACTCTTCTAAGTTCTAGGAAGGAGTTCTGCGTATGGCAAAACAAGCCATGTGGGCGCTGGTTGTGATCGGGGCACTGGTCGCTGGGTTCTTCGGGGGACGCGTCCTGTCGGGAGAACAGGAGGCGTTGGCGAATCTTCAAAATCGACTTGCGTCCCTAGAAAAACAAGGAGGAGGGAGCGCAGCTCAGACTCCCCTCAAAGCTCAACGGATTGCCGTCGTCAAAGTCAACGATCTGGCGCTGCGCTATCAACAGAACAACCCTGCTCTCGAGGAGCAGCTCAAGGAGGAACTGGACAAGATCAAGCTCTCGATCGAGCTGTTGCAACAGCAAGTGGCAAATGGCCAAATCAGCAAGGAGGATGCAGGCTTAAAGGCCCTTGAGCTACAACGGTCTGCTCAAAACAACCTCCTCGTGGCCGTAGCCGGTCCGATTCAAGCGGCCATCAACCAAATCGCTCAGGAAAAGGGCTATGACGTTGTGATGAAGCGTGAGGACGTGGTTCTGTATATCCAAGGAACTGTCTTGGACGACATTACAGAGCAAGTCTGGTCACGCATTCTGACAGCAAAGTGACGTTTGCATGCATCAAGATCGCTCAGAACTGGGAAAGGAGAATTCGAAGATGAAACAAGGGGTGGGGGCAGCTTTACTGGTCGTTGCCGTGGTGATTGCGTTGGGGCTTGGATTTTTCGGAGGGCAGATCTGGAAGGGTGGCGGCACGTCCTCGGATCTGGACAAGCGAGTGGCAGCTCTCGAGCAAGCCTCTTCGTCTCGTGGGACAGGCAGCTTCAAGATGGCGTACGTGGATATGTTCGCGGTCATGGCCTGCCTCTATAACAAAAACAGTGATCCATGCCAGCGGGCACACCTCGATGTGCAGCAGCTGCAAGAGAGTGCGCAGGTGCAAAAAGCCCTCCAACAGTACGAGGAGGAAAAAGCGAGAATCGAGCAACAAATCAAGGATTGGGGTAAGAAGTTCCAAGAGGGGGATATCAGCAAGCAACAGCATGACGAGGAGGTTGTGAAGTTGGGGCGCCAGCTGGATAGCATCAATATTGATCTTTCCGTTCCCATCCAGCAAGCGATGGTTGGGGTCATTCGAGAAATCGGACAGGAGAAGGGCTACAGCCTCATCTTCGACAACCAGGCTAGCCAATATAATCCACTCGTGCTCCATTCGCAACCCGGAAATGCGGATGACATCACCCAAGAGGTCATCATCCGGCTGAGTGCTCAGCTCAATCAGAATGAGAACAAATAACCCGAGAGAGTGTGAACCGACGGTCTTAGAGATTCTGCCACTGCGTTACCCGTATCTGATGGTCGACCGCGTGCTGGAGCGCGAACCGGATCGCGTCGTCGCTTTGAAGAACGTCAGTCAGAATGAGTGGTTCTTCGTGGGGCACTTCCCCGGTAGACCGGTCATGCCCGGCACGCTTCTTATAGAAGGCATGGCCCAGACAGCGGGGATCTTGATGCACCAGCACTCGAACCACCTGCAGGCTCAAGGCTTACTGGTTGGCGTCGATGGGGCGCGGTTTCGCAGGCAAGTGGTGCCGGGCGACCAGATACTCTATGAGGCGAAGCTACTGAAAGCCCGTGGGGGATTGTATCGAATGGAAGTCGCGGCAAGAGTTGAGAATGAATTGGTCGCCGAGGCTGTGCTCTCGCTCATGAGCACTTCTGAATCCAGCGATGTCCAAACTCGTTGAATGCATCCCCAACGTCAGTGAGGGCCGAGACCAGAAAAAGATTGATCAAATGGCAGCGGCTGTGCGCCAGATATCCGGTGCCTGGCTCTTGGACGTCGATTCGGATGCCGCTCACAATCGGACGGTCATCACGTTCGTAGGGGCTCCGGACGCTGTTGAACGTGCCATGTTGAGCCTGGTCACCCAAGCCATCGAACTGATCGATCTTCGTGAGCATTGCGGTGAACACCCTCGCATGGGGGCTGTGGACGTCATTCCCTTTGTCCCCATCAAAGGCATGACCATGGATGAGTGCGTCGATATTTCCAAGCGAGTCGGGCAAGCGATTTGGGAGCGATTCCTGGTTCCCGTCTATCTCTATGAACGATCCGCAAGTCGGCGTGAGCGAGAAGATTTGGCAAAGATCCGCCAGGGAGAGTTCGAAGGCTTTCCAGCTAAAATTGAGGAGCCGGAGTGGGCTCCGGATTTTGGGGACCGGAAGATCCATCCCACAGCGGGAGTCGTGGCGGTGGGAGCTCGCATGCCGTTGATCGCCTTCAATGTGAACTTGGGGACAGATGATCTCGAAATTGCGCAGAGGATCGCGAAGGCGGTGCGTCATTCGAGTGGTGGGTTGCGCTATGTGAAGGCCCTGGGATTTAAGATCGAAGAGCGAGGGATCGTGCAAGTCTCGATGAACATGACCCACTATCAAGAGACTCCCTTGTATCGAGCCTTCGCACTCGTCCAGCGCGAGGCGGAGCGATATGGGATTTCTATTGTGGGGAGTGAGATCGTCGGTTTGGTCCCCCGTGAGGCGCTCTATCAATCTGCCGAGTTCTTCCTGCAGCTCGAAGAGTTTCAGCGAGAACAAGTGTTAGAAGATCGCATTGAGCGCGCGATGACAAAACACGGGTGAACGGATGGACCCTATTTCCAAGATCTTCTCCAGCATGGCTGCCTTGAGCCAACGGCCTAAGCAATCGCTCTACCATCGGCCATCCATTTCTGGATCATCTCCTCAATCACCGCGTAGGCGGTTCTCGAGTGCGTGCAATGCCGCAAACTCCGATTCTCTTCAAGGGGTCTTCATGCGGCAGCTGGCAACGAGGCACGCCGCGCAAGGAGAATGCCCAGCAGGACTAGGGCACCTCCGGTTGCCTGAAGCGGGCCGAGCGACTCATCAAGGAGGATCCAAGCGAGAACGGCGGCAGTTGCCGGCTGCAAGAGAAGCGCGACAGAGGCAAACGAGACCGGCAGATGAGCCAGGGCATACGCAATGAGACCCTGCCCGCCCACGTGCGAGATCCAAGCCAAGCCCATGAGCACGGCCCAACCCCAGAGGCTTGTGGCAATCAAGCTTTCTCCGGAGAGAAGAGCAATGGGGAGCAGGGCGACGCAGGTCACGAGACCGCTCGAGGCCATGATCGTCGCCGTGCTAAAAAGGGATCTTAATCGCTTCACACTCAAGATGTACCCTGCATAAAAGACAGCGGTGATGAGTCCGAGGCCATCGCCGAGCACACGCTGTGGCCCTGACCCAAAACTCGCTCCGATCATCAAGGAAGCCCCGAAGAGTGCGAACACGAGCCCTGCGACGAACGTCAAAGTAATTCGCTCTTTCAAGAACAACCAAGCTCCGGTGCTCACGAAGATGGGAGCAAAATTGGCGAAGAGCGTTGCGTTGGCAACGGAAGTGAAGCGGATGGACCAATGCCATACGGCCAGATCGCCGGTGAAGCACAGACCCGCAAGCACGAGCCACCCAATCTCACTGGATTGGGTAGGTTGGCGGGGGGGTCGGTCGCTGCGGGTTTCCATCGTAGTCCAGATCCACAGGAGCGGAAGCGCGAAGAGCAGGCGATGGAAAGCTGTGGCGCTGGGCTGAAGCTCGCTCAGCCGTACAAAGATGGGAGCGAAGGCGATGCCAACGGCACCCATGAGAAGGGCTATCAAACCCATGCGGGCCGCGCGATCGGAAGCGATGGCAGCAGAGCTTTCCCTGTCCGGGCTCATCGCTCCAGATTCCAATCGTATTCCATGTATTGAGCTGTCTCGAGAGCTTGCTCAGTGCCCAGCAACTTCGCTACGACATAGAGTGACAGGTCAATGTTCATCTCTTTGCGTGTGCCGTAGCCTCCAGGGATGAGCAATGAATGGCCACGCTTCGCGATGGGGGCAATGGAATCCTCCTTGCCACGATACTAATGGAGCATCAGGGGAAATGCCAAAGTGGCTTTCCCAATCGAAGGTCGCAAGCGCACAGAATGTAATGCGCACACTATTCTTAGCGGGCTTGATTCACTAGAATAAATGTTTTGAGGGGAAGATGAAAAGGGGGTGAGGCAGGTGAAGAAGAGCGCGAAGAAGGGCGGCAAGAAAGGCAAGTAATCTGTTGCCGCGCCTCAAACGGATTGAGAAGGCCGCTGCCGAAGGGCAGTGGTCTTCTCCATTTGTGGGTCTTGTGCGTTGTGCGATATAGCCAAAAGACGTCTGTCCTTGCGTGAGTTTTCTCCTTGGCGTAGCATCTCCCTACTTTACGAGATGCACATCGAGGGAGAACTCTGTGCCGAATGATCTCGCCGGGGCACGCGTCACAGTATTGGGTGCAGGTCGAACCGGTCAGGCTACAGCTCGTTTCCTCTCCCGGCAGCATGCCGTGACCTTCGTGAGTGATCGGGCTCAGATTCCGTCTTCCGTCCAGCATGAGTTAGCCAATCTCAGTATCTCCTGTGAAGAAGGCGGCCACAGTGAACGAGCACTCCAAGCGGATCTGATCATCCCTTCACCTGGCATCCCTTGCGATGTTCCTGTGCTCATGAAAGCTCGCGCGCAAGGCATTCCCATTCTGAGTGAGCTGGAGCTGGCCTATCGTTTCATTGAAAGTGAAAAGATCATCGCCGTCACCGGCACCGTGGGCAAGACGACCACGACCCACCTCGTCGCCGAGTTGCTCAAATCTTACGGTCACCCCACGGTCGTCGCGGGCAACATTGGACAGCCGCTCATCGCTCTCCTGGGTAAGATCAACAAAGAAACAGCTGTAGTCCTCGAAGTGAGCAGCTATCAGTTGGAACACGTCGACACGTTTAGGCCTCATATTGGCGTCTTCACCCGGTTCGCGCCGCATCATCTGGATCGTCACGGAAGCCTAGAGTGTTACTTTGCAATCAAGTGTCGGCTCTTCGCAAAACAGACAGAACGTGATTTTGCTCTCGTGCAGCGCGACATCGCGCTCCCGCATCCCATCCGTTCTCGGGTGCTGAAATACTCTGCCAAGGATCTGGAAACTCTTCAGCCAAACCTCCACAGGCATCAACGAGAGGACTTGGCTGGCGCGCTTCAGGCCGCGCGGCTGCTCGATCCTGCGATCACCCATGAGCGACTCGATCTTGCCAGGGCTCTTTGGTTACCCCATCGCTTGGAGTTCGTTGCGGAAGTGAATGGAGTCTGCTTCTACAACGACTCGAAGGCCACGAGTTCTGCAGCCACGCGGGCCGCGCTTGAGTCGTTTCCTGAACCACTGGTCCTCATTCTCGGAGGATACGATGAAGGGGACAACCTCAAAGAACTGGCCGTGGCCATTCAAGAGCGGAATGTTCAAGCCGTTCTTCTTATGGGGCAGACACGCGAACGCTGGGCACTTGAATTGAAGTCTTTGGGCTATCGAAGCTTTCGAATCGTGACAGACGTAGGCCAAGCCATCGAGGAAGCTCTCAAGCTTCGCCCCCATGCCTGTCTTTTCTCTCCTGCCTCTCCCAGCTTCGATCAATTCCGAAACTACGAAGAACGCGGCGAACACTTCAAGCACATCGTATGCTCCTACCTGCCTCAGACAGCCATCACTTTACGGAGTGATCAACTGGCTGCAGCGCCTTAGCAGGGGTCCTTCGGAGGATCTCTAGGGTGCGCTACAAATAGAAACGCCAATTGTTGCCTATTATTGCTCTGCTTCACAGCCTGCCAGGCACGTAGGGAGGTGTCGTCTTGCGGGGGCCGCATCCCTGGATCGAGAACGGAAGTCGAATGCGCCATGTGGAGAGGTTCGAGTGGGGCAATCGAGCGATGGGATCACCGGACTTCTCGCTGATGATCATCGCAACGGCGCTCGCGCTCTTTGGGTTAGTGATGGTTGCCTCTTCCAGTGCCCCCATTTCGTATGAGAGTTACCAGCGCCCGGAGTATCTCTTCGTGAAACAGTTGATTGCAGCCGGCGTCGGATTTGCGCTGCTTGTCTTCCTGGTGCGGGTCGACTATCGAAAGCTCTTTGCGAGGGACGGGATTCTTCTGCTTGCCGCCTTGGGGTTGACCCTGTTGACCTTCGTGCCTGCGCTCGCTCCCGATGGGCTATGGCTTCGCTTAGGCCCGATCTCCATTCAACCCACCGAGTTGACCAAACTTGCTTTCATCATCTATATGGCTGCGTCACTGGTGAGAAAAGAGGAGGCAGGGAAACTGGGAGAATTCTCGACGGGCGTGCTTCCATTTCTCTCCCTCTTCGGATTTCTGGCGTTGATCGCTTTGGCCCAGCCGGACTTTGCGCTCGTTGTGATCTACGGGGCCATCGTTGTCTTCCTGCTTCTCATGGCTGGCACGAGGTTGATGCATCTCCTGGCTCCCCTACTGGTCGGTCTCCCTTTGGTTACGGGGTTACTCCTGCTGGCGCCGTATCGTCGGGCTCGGCTCTTTACGTTTCTCAATCCCTTCGCGGACCCCAGTGGAGCAGGCTATCACTTGATTCAATCGCTGACCGCGCTCGGATCTGGAGGACTCTTTGGGCGGGGGCTAGGAGCCGGTCGAGAGAAGTGGCTCTATCTGCCCTCTGCCTATAACGACTTCATTCTGTCGGTGATTGGCGAGGAGTTGGGACTGATCGGGGCGGCCTTGGTTCTGGGGCTCTTTGCCTACTTGGCCTGGCGGGGATTTCAGATCGCGTTTCGTGCTCCCGATCGCTTCGGATTCTTGCTCGCTTCGGGGATCACCTTCACGCTCTCCTTTCAAGCGGCCATCAATTTTGGAGTGGCCGTGGGAGCGTTGCCCGTTACGGGCTTGACGCTGCCATTCGTAAGCTACGGCGGCTCTTCACTGATCATCTCACTCGCCATGATCGGAATCTTGCTCAATATCTCACGACACTCTGTCGCAATCCCCATAGAAAGGGAAGGAGGGGCATTTGAACATCTTAGTCGCCGGTGGGGGAACGGGAGGTCATCTCTACCCAGCCCTGGCTCTCATCGAGGGTCTTCGCCAACGATATGGCAAGGACGTCCGGATCGGCTACCTGGGCACGGAGCGCGGACTGGAAGCTCGGGTGGTTCCCGATTGTCCTGGGGTGGAGTTCTTTAAGATCCAAGCTCGAGGCATCGAGCGTCGCTTCTCAAAGCAAGCTAGCTCCGCGCTGTGGCAGAACGGGTTGGGCTTGGTTCAGACCCTAAGGATCGTAGGGCGCTTTCGACCCCACTTGATTCTGGGTACAGGGGGGTACGCCTCGTTCGCGCCGCTCTTTTGGGGCACTCTCTTGCGCATTCCCACGTTGATCCACGAGCAGAACGTCATCCCCGGTCTGGTCAATCGAGTCTTGGCTCCCTGGGTGGACTGCGTGATGTTGGCATATCCCGACGCGGCTCTCTCTCTTCAGGCCAAGCGGGTAGTGACGACGGGTGTCCCTCTTCGTTCCTCGATCCTCCAAGCTCGAGATCACCTCGATCCCAGCGCAGCAAAACGCCTGTTCAAGCTCGATCCAGCACGGCCGATGGTGCTGGTCATGGGGGGATCTCAGGGTGCTCGGGCTTTGCACGAGCAGCTGGTGAACGGTCGTGAACGCCTAGAGCGCCAGGGGATTCAACTGGTGATCGTTGCAGGGAAAGACGCACCTCGTCTGAACGCTCAGCTCCTGAGTGATGGTGGTGGCAGCAGTCAAATTACTGTGCTTGAACACACAGCGGAGATCGGCGCTCTACTAAAAGCGGCAGCTCTTGTGGTCTGCCGAGCGGGGGGTGCCACACTGGCGGAGCTTACGGCGCTGGGGAAACCCGCGATCGTCGTCCCATGGCCTGGAGCCGCAGATGGACATCAGGAGAAGAATGCCCGCTGGCTGGCCGAGCGAGGGGCGTGTCGTCTGTTGCTGGAAGATCAGCTCCAAGACACTCAGCTCGCGGACGAGATTGTGAACACGCTTCGAGATGAGGACCGCTTGCAAGAGATGTCCACTCGAAGTGCTCATCTGGGTAATGCCGATGCACTCAATCACGTGATCAGGGAGGTCGAGGCGTATCTCGATTATGGAAAGCGTTCGCGGATCGTATCACTTCATCGGAATCGGCGGGGATGGGATGAGCGCCTTAGCGCGGGTACTTCACGAGCAAGGCCATCCCGTCAGCGGCTCGGATCTTAGAGAGACCGCACGGACCGAGCAGCTTCGTGCTGCAGGAATCCCTGTCCATCAAGGACATCATCGCCTCCATCTGCGTTCGCCGGAGGCCGTCGTCTACTCCTCGGCTATACAGCCGTCGAATGTGGAACTTCAAGTTGCCCAAAGCAGCGGGTGCAAGATCCTGCATCGTCAAGAGCTGTTGGCTCAACTGTTCAACGCGCATCAGTCGATTGGCATAGCTGGAACTCACGGCAAGACGACGACCAGTGCCATGATCGCCTCGCTATTACTGGAGAGTCGGCGAGATCCAACGTTCCTTGTGGGAGCGTCCTCTCCCACATTGGGCCATCACGCTCGCTGGGGCAGAGGCCAATGGCTGGTCGCCGAAGTGGACGAGAGCGATGGGTATTTCACCCAACTCCACCCAGATACTGCCGTGGTCACGAACGTGGCGTGCGACCACCTCAACCATTATGGGAGTCAACAAGCTCTGCTGGCGGGCTTCGCCCGGTTTGTCTCCCAGAGCCGCAAGGCAGTCCTCAACGCCGACGACCCACCTGCAGCTACGTTGAGATCGTACGCGCGAGAGGCACTCACGTTCGGAATCGAGCAACCGGCAGATCTGGTGGCGTCTTCCATCGAGCAGCATCGCATGAGTACGCGTGCCGATCTGATTTTTCGTGGCGATCGGGTGGGAGAGCTAGAGCTTGCCGCTGCTCCCGGTCGTCACAACGTCGCCAACGCTCTGGCGGCACTGCTCGCGGGGCATCTCTTGGAGCTTGAGTTTAAAGAGATGCTTCGCATCGTGAAAGAGTTCCGTCTGCCCGAGCGTCGCTTCCAGATCCTTGAAGAGAACGGAGTCGTCGTCGTCGATGACTATGCCCATCTCCCCGAGCAGATCGAAGTGAACCTGGCTGCCGTGCGCGCTGGGTGGAAGCCCAAGCGGGTGATCGCTCTCTTCCAGCCTCATCGATACTCTCGCTTACGCTACATGAACGAGCGATTTGCGCGGGCGCTTGAGCTGGCCGATCTGGTCGTTGTGACGGATATCTACCCGGCCTTCGAGGCCCCGATTCCGGGTGTGGATGCTCGATCTGTGGTGGAGGCCATGAGCAAAGACCGCGAACGGGTGCACTACTTGAGCCATCCAAAAGAAATCCACTCGTTCTTGAACGAACAGACAGTTCCAGGCGACTTCATCATCGGTTTCGGTGCTGGAGACATCTGGCAGATCCTGCACCGCTGGGTAGAGAAGGGATCGTGATTCGCGAATGACTACCCTTGTTGTCCATGACATAGCTCGCCCCATCGAGCGAGCCGAGCTGGTAGAGCTCATCCAAAGAAATGAGCCTTTGAGTCGTCACACTTCGCTTTTGATCGGGGGACCGGGAGATTACTTTGCCAGCCCTCGAACTCTCCATGAAGTGGAGCATCTATTGGCGTTCGCTGAGGAGCGGGGGTTGCCCTGGTCCATACTGGGCAACGGGACCAATACGCTCTTTCCGGATGAGGGATACCGAGGGTTGATCATCCATCTGGGGCGGAACTTCAGCGCCAAGCGAATCGAAGAGGATCATCTGATTGTGCAAGCGGGGGCAAGTCTGGGTGCGACAATGGGATATCTGAGAACCCATGGCTTCTACGATTTCGATGGTCTGGTTGGCATTCCGGGCACCGTGGGCGGAGCGGTCGCCATGAATGCGGGCATCCCTGAGGTGACGATTTCAGAGTATGTGCTCTCTTTAACCGTGCTTACGAAGGATGGTGCTCTTCTGAATCTGTCACGTGAGGACTGTGAGTTCAGCTATCGCACAAGTCTATTTCGCAGACGTCCCTGGGCAATCTTGGCGGGAGAATTCCAGTTGGGCAGCACGCAGCGCTTCGATCCGGAATCGTTGCTTCAGCGGCGCCGGGAACGCCAACCCTTGCGCTGGCCGAGTGCCGGCTGCGTCTTCCAAAACCCTGGTGGTCCATTCACAGCGGGCCAACTCATCGAACGGGTGGGGCTCAAGGGTTCGCGTTGTGGCGGAGCGATGATTTCGCCAATCCATGGGAACTTCATCGTCAACTGTGGGGGTGCGACCGCATGGGACATCCTCCACCTTATTGACATTGCAAGAGAGAAGGTGTATAAAGAATTCAGGATGGAGCTACGGCTAGAGTTGGCGGTGGTCTCCAACCAAAACTTCCAGTGAGAAGGGGAATTCTCCTGGCGGTCTGCTTCGGAGCGCTCGTTCTCGTAGGGGGGATGCTCCTCAGAGGCAGAGCCCTAGTGATCGACGAGATCACAGTTGAAGGTGGTGAGAGGATCGGCGCCGCAGAGGTCCGTGTGACCAGTAGCCTCCAAGTGGGACAGATCTGGAATTCATCTGCCCAAGAGAATGTCCTACAAGCGCTTCACCGCCTGCCCAACGTCCGCACCGTGAATCTTCAAGTCGAGAATCACCCGCAAGGTCGCGTGGGAGTTCATATCCGTGTCGAGGACCGTGAGCCGTATGGGATCATCTCCCTGATGGGGCGCGGGTTATTTTGGGTCGATGGAGAAGGCTTTTTGCTGGGAGACATGGAGGGGAAACCCTACTTACCCATCGTGACGGGACTTCGCACGGTGAAAACGCCGAGTGGAGAGCAGGTCGCAACCGAGCAGGCACAGCGAGTGATCCAGGAATTCTATTCGCTCGAGGGACGAAGGCTCAGCCACTTCACTCAGCTTGACTACCGGGAATACGATCTGGAGCTTCACTCTCAAGAGGGGTGGCGAGTGCTCCTCCCAATCCGTGGATTGGCACACCAGCTGACCCGACTGGATCGCGTGTTCTCGGCTCTGGGCGATTCAAGATGGCGCACGCTGGATTTGCGTTTCGAAGGGGAAGTGATGTTGGGCCCGTGAAGTGGCCTCGTGCAATTTGACAAGTGTCGATGATATGTTTCATGATCACTTAAATACGCTCAGGCGGTGAGAGGGATGAGACAATGGTGAGAGGGTCAGGGGGATTGATCGTCGGGCTTGACATCGGGACTACCAAAGTCGTGGCCCTGGTGGGGAGCATCGAGAACGGTCTCATCGAGATCATCGGCATGGGCAAAGCGCCTTCGCATGGCCTGGAGAAGGGAGTCGTAGTCGACATTGGTGAAACGACGACCTCCATCAAACGGGCCGTCGAAGAAGCGGAGAACATGGCCGATATACGTATCGAACGGGTATACGCGGGCATCGCGGGAAAGCATATCAACTCCATCAACAACTCCGGGACCGTCAGCATCTCCCGGGACAATCGAACCATCACCGTAGACGATGTCCGACGGGTCATCGAGACCGCGCAGGCCATTCAGATCGCTCCCGATTCTGAACTCATTCACGTCATACCTCGCCAATATATTGTCGATGGCCAGGAAGGCATCACGGACCCGGTGGGGATGACGGGCACACGGCTCGAGGTCGACGTGCATATCGTGACCGGCTCTATCACGGCCGTTCACAACATCTACCGCTGTGTGACCAACATGGGGATGGAAGTGGAGCAGATTGTCCTGCAGCCCTTGGCGTCGAGCTATGCCGTCCTCACGGAGGCTGAGAAGGAGCTAGGCATAGTGCTCATGGACATCGGCGGCGGCACGACGGATATCGCCATCTTCCGCCGGGGAGACATTTGGTTCTCTAAGGTCCTGCCCATCGCGGGTGAGCAGATCACGAACGATATCACGGTAGGCCTCAAGGTGGAGTATCAAGAAGCCGAGCGCATCAAGCGTGTGGAAGGCTTGCCGCGTGTGGACGAAGTGAGTGGTGAGGAGCGCTTCGAGATCACCACGATCAGCGGCGAGAAGAAGAGCGTCAGCAAGCGAAAGCTGGCCAAGATCATCGAACCCAGGCTCGAAGAGCTCTTTGATCTGGCGATGGGCGAGATCGAGGACGCAGGGTATCGGGATTTGATTCCTGCGGGAGTCGTACTCACCGGAGGAACGGCTCTTCTTAAGGGCCTTCCGGAGTTCGTCCAAGAGCGGTACAACGTCGCGGTCCGGCGCGGCAAGACTCCACAGGGCATTCATGGACTACGTGATATCGTCGAGAGCCCCCAGTACGCCACCGTCATCGGATTGCTCAAGTACGCCCTCGAATCCCGCGAATATCATTACCGGTACGGCAATGATACGAGAGGGGGCCATCGAGGGAACATGAGCGAGGGCCGACGCTGGTGGGCAGCCAACGGGCGACACGACGAGTCCGTCTTGATGCGGGTCCTGCACTGGCTAGATCGAGTCTTTCGTGGCTCGGTCCCATGAGGGAGGAAGGGGAAATGGAGCTCACTCGCCGCAATGGACCGGCAAAGATTCGAGTGATCGGCGTCGGCGGAGGCGGCTGCAACGCCGTAAACCGTATGGTGAAGGCCAAGATCAAAGATGTAGAACTCGTTGCCATCAACACCGACGCTCAAGTGCTCGCGGTGATCGAAGCCCATAAAGTGCTACAGATTGGATCCAAACTCACCGCTGGACTGGGAGCGGGAGGCAATCCCGAGATCGGGCGTAAGGCCGCGGAGGAGTCCGAAGCCGAGATCCGCGATCTGCTGGAAGACGCAGATATGGTTTTCATTACCACCGGTATGGGTGGCGGCACGGGCACGGGAGCCTCGCACGTGATCGCGCGGCTAGCGCGTGAAGCGGGGATACTCACCGTCTCCATCGTCACAAGGCCCTTTTCGTTTGAGGGACGTCAGCGTGCGGAGCGCGCAAAGAAAGGAATTGAAGAGCTTCGCCAGCATGTCGACACTCTGATCACCATCCCCAATGATCGCTTGCTCAAAGTGGCTCCCCAAGATCTGACACTCATGAACGCGTTTGAGCTGGCAGACGACATTCTCCGGCAAGGTGTTCAGGGCATCACCGATCTCATCACCACGCCGGGACTGATCAATCGAGATTTCGCGGACGTGGAAGCCACGATGCGAGGAGCGGGTACCGCTATGATGGGGATCGGCGAGGCGGAGGGCGAAGGGCGAACCAAGGAGGCCGCCCGCAACGCCATCACCAGCCCCTTACTTGAGGGATCCATTGAGGGAGCCCAGAAGGTGATCTTAAACGTCACAGGTGGCTTGGATCTTACGCTCGAAGAAGTCACAGAAGCGGCTCAGCTCATTCGAGAAGCCGTGTCCGAATCTGCCGACATCTTCTTTGGAGCCACCGTCAGAGAGGGGTTTGACAAGCTCAAGTTGACGGTGATCGCCACCGGCTTCAAACAAGTCGAAGACCAGGAGCTGGAGGAGATTGAGCCCGAGGAAGACTTCAAAGAGTACCAGCCTCAGCTCAACGAGAGAGGTTCCAGAAAGCGGGACCGAGTAGGAGATTGGGACGTCCCGACCTTCATTCGCCGCCGAGGGCGCGGTCAAGACGACGAAGACTGAACTTCAATCCATCCGAATAGGCATGCAGACGTAGAGGAATCCCTGATCTTCCTCGCTGTCTGCTGTAGGCTCTAACAATCCCGCACTTTCTGAGTCCTTGAGCCAGAGGACTACTTCTGATGAACTCATCCGTCGGAGTGCCTCGATGAGGTATTCACCGCGGAAGGAGATGGTCAGAGATCCCGCAGGCTTAAGCAGAGGAATGCGTTCCTCTGTGTGACCCTTTTCGGCGGAAGAAGATTTGAGGAGTAAAGAAGAATCCCGCGGCTCGAGGACGACCGCTCCGGATTCGGCGGCCGTGGTGATCTCTGCTCTCTGCAGAGCATTCAGAAAGACCTCGCGCTTCATGTGAAGCCCCACAGGATTATCACGAGGGATGACCCGCTCGAAGTCCGGGTACTCTTCTTGGATGACCCGCGCGATGAAGACCACCTGGGATGTGGCGAAGAAGAGATGGCCTCCTTTATGGGCGAGCTTCACCTGTTCGTCCTCCACGCTGCCCAGAATGCTCTGAAGATCCTTGAGGGCATCGGCGTCGATGAGGTATTCGCCTTCGGGCGCGCCCGATTCCAGTCGCTCTTCTTTGAGCGCGAGCCGGTACCCATTGGTAGCGACCATCTTGATCGCCTCTGCCCGAGTGAGAATGTCCACACCGGTGAGATTGAGCCGTGAGGTCTCCCGAGCACTCATGGCGGCAAAGGTCGTGCGCTCGAGCGCACGCACCAGTCGCTCTCGTTGGATGACGCAGAGCGTATCGCCTGGGAGGGCCGGGATCTCGGGGTAATCTGTTGCCGGAAGGAGCAAGAGTTCAAAGGTCGCTTCCCCCGAGGTGATCTCGACTTTATCGCCCGCATCGTCCAGTCGAAGCTTCAACTCTTCATCCGGAAGCATGCCCGTGATCTTTGAAATCAGCTGGCCGTTGATTACGCACGTTCCCTTCCCTTTGGAACTTTCAATCGGGATCGTCACGATAAGCGCTCGTTCGAGATCGGTAGCCAGCAACCTAAGTTCCGAGCCCTGGATCTCAAGTTTTATGCCTGCCAGAATGGGCAATGTGCTGCCCAGAGCGCGGTTTGCGGTCTTCACCCCGAACATGATGGCAGATTTAGTGCAGGTAAACTCCACCGCTTTGTCCCCCCTTCGTTTGTTCCAAGGCTCGGAGGATATCCTCAAAGAGGTGTTCCGGGCCCTTTGTCCCATCCAGTCGAACCATCTCTGGATGGTGCGCGGCAAGTTCTTGATACCCCTGTTCCACACGTCGTAGGAACTCCAGCCCTTGGCTCTCCATGCGATCGGGCTGGCGCTCGCGTTTCACGCGCTTCAAGCCTTCCTCCACCGGAACATCGAGAAAGAACGCGACAGAGGGTGTCAGGCCCTCTGTGGCTCTTTCCGTGAGAGCGGCGACCCATTCCAGCGGAAGTCCACGACCGTATCCCTGATACGCCAAGCTGGAGTACCCGTACCGTTGACAGATGACCATGGCCCCGCGTTCCAGGGCGGGCCGGATCACTCGACGCGTGAGTTCGTGTCGAGAGGCCTGATACAGCAAGAGTTCCGTAAGCGGCTCCAGGGAACTCCTCTCGTCAAGCAAGATGGCGCGAATGCGCTCCCCAAAAGGTGTCCCCCCCGGCTCTTCCACAGCGATCACCTCGCGGCCCCGTTTCTCAAAATAGCGAAATAGACGCTGGGCTTGCGTCGTCTTGCCGCTGCCGTCCAAGCCCTCAAAGACGATGAAACATCCCTTCATGGGTGGACCCCCGTGCTAAGAGGCGCCATAAGAGAAGCGCCGTCCCTGTTACGATCGCGGCATCGGCGAGATTGAATGTGGGCCACCGAAGCGTAGGGGAAATTCCAAAATCCAGGTAATCGACGACCCTTCCTAGCCAGAGTCGATCGATGAGGTTGCCGATGGCACCGCCTGCAATCCCCGCCAGACCTAGGACGACCTGTTTCGACTGGAGGTCCCCCCGCAGTAGGACCAGCAGAATTGTCACGGCTACGCCGACCGTAAGTGCAGTAAGCAGCGATCCCTGCCCCGCCAAGATCCCAAAAGCCCCTCCCGAGTTCCAGGTGAGTGTCAGTCGGAAGTACTCGCCGAAGATTGGGATATAGCGCATGGGCTCAAGATATGTCGCGGCGGCAAGCTTGGCCAACTGGTCGGCAGCCACAATGACCCCCATCCAGAAGAGTGGGGTCAAGCTCGAATGCCTTCGCTCAAAATTCATTCGCCCTTGTATATAACCCATTTATCATGGGAAATCAATCGCAAACTTCCCATCCCGAAGAGGCAAAGGGATTTGCCCTAGAGGGGCTCAGTGTGTATAAACAGGACGAATCCGTGGTAGAGGAGAGGGTGGATGAGAGACATGTTCGAACGAGTCTTGATTTATATTTTAATCCCTGCTTTACTGCTGCTTAGCGCTCCCCCATTGGGTTGGCAGAGCAGCTCGGGTCGCGAGCCACATTCCGCTTCTCCGTCGATGGAGCAGGTGACACTCACGATGTTCAAGGCACTTCTTCTTAGCACCAACAGCCAAGAGAACGACCTCATGACGTTCACTCGGGAAGCCCCTGATCAAGTTGCTCCGGGTGAGGTCTTCACCGTCATAGACGCTCTTCAAGCGAAGGCAAGGCTCGATTTCGCTGCCATCGTCGCTATGCTCCCCGAAGGGTTTGAATTGCAGAGTGGTGACTTAAGAAAATTTCAGATTGGTGGCGTTCAAGCCGGAGATGTCCTGACCAATAGCTACGAAGTGAAGGCTACCGATCAGGTAGGGACCTACGCGCTTTCCGCAAGCGCTCGTGGCAAACCTCCATCGGGTGAGAGCCAAGGCCTCACAGTGGAATTGGAAATCACAGTCAGCGATCAGGAGCCTCCGCCGCCTCCCCCACCCCCATCCACCAACCAGA
>MFGX01000130.1:42449-42770 GCA_001778455.1 Candidatus Fraserbacteria bacterium RBG_16_55_9
CCCAATCCGATGGTCGGGGATTCCGTTACGCTCGATGCGTCGATGTCCAATGATCCCGATGGAACAATCGAGAATTATCGATGGACCCTTGGGGATGGGACGGTCCTCGAAGGTCCAGACAAGGAAATCATCACGTACGCCTATGCGCACGCAGGCACCTTCCAAGTCACTTTGGTGGTCGAGGATGATGAAGGAGCCGCATCGAGAGCGAAATCGGCTACGATCGCGGTCCAAGAGCCTCCTCCTCCGTCGTTGTTTGGCCTCCCCTTGGAGGCCGTGATCGCCATTGGGGCCGTGGTCGGGGGAATTGTGATCTACCTG
>MFGX01000130.1:42811-55419 GCA_001778455.1 Candidatus Fraserbacteria bacterium RBG_16_55_9
TGCCGGAGAAGAGACGACTCCGTCTGACGTGATCGTGATCGTGCAACAGGGTCTAGGGCAATTCCTAACTCTGACAAACCTCCCCTTGGAAGGGGATTCTGCCGTCAAGGTCGTCGAGAAAGTCGATAAACTCAATCGAGCTCACTGGGTGAGGACTCTGGTAAATCAAGGCTTGATCGTTGTCTCCGTGGAGGAAAGCACGCTTACTGTGAAAGCGTATGAAGACCTTTCATCCGAGGAGCATGATCAACTTGACCTGAGCCCGTTGGGTGTAGAGTCTCTCAAGGACTTCGTCTCGGAGCGCATTGCGGACGGGGACACGATCGTGAGCATCATGTGGTCGACCCAAGATGGAAGCACCTTCGAGAGCTTTGCCGTGATTGACCCACAGGGTCAGATCAAATACGACACCTTCATGAGCTTGGTGCCGCTGGCTCTCAAACCATAGAACGGATCAGTTCACACGAAGCGGCTTCGTCAAGCGGTTGTTGCTTTCGTTGGGTTCACTCACATCGTCGTTGAAATCCACGACGACGATGACTTCAAAGCTACCGCGGAAGAGGAGCGACGTATCGAGTTCAGCGCTGAGGAACTGCCTTGCCCCAACAGCTAGATTGGATACGTTGAAGCCGGCAAAGTTCACCTGCCTCGACTCACCCGTCTTCCGCCAGAAGAAGACGACACGGAAGGGTCCAGAACCAGAACGGCCGATGTTCCCTACCTCGACTCTCACTTGGATGAGGTCGCCAACCTGAGCTAGCTCTGGCGTCAGGGTGAGACTGAGCGCTGTAAGATCGGCCCCGTCCCCGCCACCGGGCGTGCCCCCTTGCCCCAGGATCTCTAGAGGCAGAAGCGCTATGTTGTTCTGTTCATTCTCCTCTTCCACTTGGCCCGCGGGCTTGCCCTGCGCGGTGGGATCGACAACCACCTGGAGGACATAGCTACCCGGAGTCAGGTTGGATGTATCCAAGGTCGCTTGTACCTGAACGACCACTCCGATGCCCAGACCAGGGAAGCTCGTCCGCTCTCCAAAGGGCACGCAGCTTGTCTCACCCAGACGCTGTCGGCAGAATTCCACATCGAAGGCCCCTGTGGCTTCCACTCCGATGTTGGTGACCTGTGCGACCAGCGGGACTTGTTGTCCTGGGGAGACGGCCAAGATCGTAGAGGAGACCGAAGGCTGTTGGATCTGCAGGTTCAGCACGGCAAGATCTGGGCCACGGAGGAAGAGCGCACCTCGCGGGTCGAGCCCCGTCGTGAAGACGTTGTTCCCTTCATCCAATTCACTGATGCGATTCTCCGGGTCGGCGACGACTTGAAGTTCATAGAACCCAGGTCGTAGAGATGCCGTACTTAACTGAACTTCCACGGCAATTCGTTCGCCAATTCCCAAGCCATTCACATCACGTCGGGCAAAGACCGTGAAAACCTCTTCATCCAGGCGGCGCAACGAGAACTCGATCGTGAAGACGCTTGCGGCCTGCTCCCCGATGTTTAGCACATCTGCCGACAGGTTCACGGTAGTCCCTCGCCGGATCTCCAGCGACGGATCCACATAGACACCGATGGGATCGATGAACAGATCTGGCTTGCGAGCGGTCAGGAGCGTCAATGCGCTCTTCATCTCGTTGTTGGATTCATCCAGCTCCTTGACTTGGCCATCGGGGTTCTGCGCGTCGGCTGGGTCGATGAGCACCCGCACCTCGTAACTGCCCGCGGTGATTCCGAGTAGACTAAGCTTCCCTTCGGCAACAATTCCTGTGCCGGGCGGTAGTGTGGACACGGTGCAGTTCGTCGTACACGGAAGGGGGACCCACCGTGCGCTTCCCGTCAGACGGTAGAAGAAGGCAATCAGGAAGCCTCGCGCTTCGACCTCTCCGGTGTTCACGGCCTCAGAAGTGATCGTCAAGCTGAGGTTGCTGTGAAGCTCGATCGGTGATCTTGGGTTGACTACGAGGCTCTTGGGATGGAGCTCGGGTCGGCGCGGGAGGGATGGCTGCAGTGTCAGAGAGGTGCGGAGCTCATTGTTCGTCTCATCTCGTTCCGCAATCTGATGGTTCGGGTCCACAACGATCTGCATCACGTGAATGCCGACTCCCAAGCTGAAGTCCGGCGTCTTCAGGAATCCCTCCACGAGAGCTGTGCCGCCCTCTTCTAGAGTGACCGTTGGCCGGGCGAATTCGGCCCCGTCCACATAGAAGGCCACTTCCATATTCCGAGCTGTTCCTTGTCCGGAGTTCTCTACGACAGCGGTGACCTTGATGGTATCCCCCACACGAGGCAGGGGAGGGTTGAAGCTGATGCTTATGGCATGCAACTCGGGGCCTTGGATGGATAATACCGCAATCAGTTCATTATTGGCCTCATCTTGCTCGGCGATCTGGCCCGAAGGGTTATCCAAGTTCGGAGGATCGGCGCTCACTTTGATCAAGTAGATGCCGGTCTCCAAACCCAATTCCAGGGTCTGAAGTGAGGCGGAGGCATCCTGAGCGCCGCTCTTCGGCAGCCCACCTGCGAACACCTGTCGATCGAACTCAAGAAATTCCGTAGGGCAGGAGGTCTGTCCCTCGGTGATACGACAATACGTGAAACTGACGTCAAACGGTCCCGCATCTTTGTCGCCGGTGTTGACTACCGTGGCCGCCACGAAGACCATCTCGCTTTGCCGGATGGGGGACGTTGGCTCAAATGTGAGAGCCTGAGGGCGCAAATCGGCTTTACCTAACTTCGAAGGCTGGATGAGCAGCGAGGCGATCAGTTCGTTGTTGGTTTCATCGGTCTCGGGGATCTGATCGTTCGAGTCTATGACCACGCGGATCTCATAGATGCCCGGTGCGGGGATCAGCCCTGGGTTCGATGTGTCCAACACGCCTTCTGCTTGCACTTCTTGCTCATCGGAACTTAGTCCACGGCGCTGGGAGACGGCAAAGCTTGTCCAACTTGGAGGATCTTCGGGTGTGGGGCGGAGGCGGATGAAGAACTCCACCTTGAATTCGGAAGCGGCAGTTACACCGCTGTTCTCGAACTTGACGAGCACGTTGACCAAGCGACCCTGGTCCACAGGCGAAGCCGGATCCAGAATCAAGGTCGTCGGGTGCAATTCGGGCTTACCGCCCCCAGGCTGGCTAGAACTTAAAAGATAGGTCAACCCACCTACGGCCAATATCACGAATGCAAGAATTTTTAGGACCCGAACTACGCCCTTGGCAGCCATGTGGACCTCCTTTTGTTTTGGGTTCGGCTTAAGAGTCCCTGATCCTACATGACGAAGCCATTATACGAGGGCAGGCTTACCAAAGTCAACAACAAGAACTGTGCAGAGCATGCACTCGCGCGGATTGCGCTTCCGAGCCCCTAGTCCGAATCGCGATATCACGGACAATACAGCGGCTTGGGATCTGCCTTTGGGCAGAACTCCTCGAGAAGCTTCGTAAGTTCGCGATTCGCCACTTGGATTAGCTGCTCCAGCGTGAGCGGGGATTGCCCGGCTAGGGGAGTGCGGAAGAAGGTGAGGAGCGTCTGGCGCTTCCACATGAGCTGCTGTAATCCATTGTCGAGCAAGACCAGCACGACCTTTTCGACGTTCTTCGTCTCTGGCCGCAGCTGCTCTGGCAGTTGCTCCGGCTTGTCTTTGCCGATGTCCACCATGCCTACGACAAGTTTCGCGGCGAGAATCGCCTCGAGGAACTGCCCCGAAAGGTGCTCATCGCTAAAGTCCAGCAATCCGATATCGAGCACTTGTTCCACCACTTCTCTGTTCTTATAGGTGCCCACTTGGCTGACCGTGTCCGCAGGCAGACCAGTCGCCACATCCACATTCACGATCACCCAGTTCTGTCCTAGCACTTCCTGCACCTGGCTTTCGGTGAGGAGCAGTTGCTTCAACTGTTCTGCGGGATCGGCCTGTCCAATGCCGACGACAGCGATGAGGGTGGGGAGCAACAAGCCTAAGAGCACTTTGCGCCGCATGAATCTCTCCTTTCTTACGGTCGATTATATCGCCATGCCCGTCAGCAAACAAGGCAGGCACATACTACTCATAAAGGATATACCCTCAACCCGGAGAAAAGTTTCACCTCAGCCTAGTGATCTGGGAGCACGCACGCGGATCAGATTGACAGCGTGGGAGACTATAGTGTAAGATCCCTAGGCAGAAAAGTCAGAGCTCTCAAAAGAAATGGGGTGACGTCCCGTGAGATCAGTGCCAAGAGGGCGCACATACCGCGTAATCCTGGTGAGTCTTTTCTCTGCTGTCATCGGTTTGGCTGGCGGTGCGGGATGGAATATCAGCTTCGGGCAAGCGAGTGCGAATTTGGGGATACAGGTCATCGAGCTTCTCCCCAGCTCCTACCTGAAAGAGCCCGGAGAGAACGTAACGGTCCAGGCTACCATTATCAATAACGGATCGGCGGACGCTCAGGGCTTCAGCGTGCGCATGAAGTATCGCGCGGAAGGTAGCCAAGACCTCCAAGACTTATTCTGCCTTCCTGCCTCTTGCAACAATCTATCGCTGTCTGCTGGGAAGACCACGGTGGCTTTCGGAACGCTGGACACGCGCGCCTTGAGCAGCGGGCGCTACCTTATCCTCGTGGAAATCATTCAGAACAGCGTCGTGCAATCGAGCCAAGAGACATCACTCCTCATTGGGGTCGACCGACCCGAGTTTCATCCCACTTCCTTAACGTTTAGTCCGCCTTCGCCCGCTCCCAAGGGTTCATTGCTGACGGTGCGCGTGCAGATCGAGAACACCGGCAAGCCTGTCAGTCTACTCCTTCCCAACATCCTCCCAACACTTGAAGTGAAGTTCGAGTACTGCCAGGAGATCACCGAAGGCGCTTGCGTCGAATTCAGCAGCCAGGGATTTCAAGACGGAACGGGTGGCACTATACGCCGAACGTCGGCAGAACTGGGAGCCTTAAGTACAGGACAACCCCTCCAAGTCACAAACAGGCTGGACACAACGAATCTCCCCACGGGTACGTATCTATTCCGGGTGGGAGTCCGAGGTGTGGATAACCTCTCGGGCAACGAGCTGGATGAGCTGGATAACGGCAACAACGAGATTATAACTCACCTGAGGATCGACCCGCCTGGAGGAGTGGGTCCCAACCGGCCGATCTGTCAACTCTCGGGCAGCGTGAACGCGCTGGCCAAAGGCGTGGGTAGAAGCACGGTGAAAGTCGTTTACTTAGGGATTGACGAGGTCGGACGCTTCGATCTAAAGGCCTTTACAGAAGACGATGTGGAGAAGTCCGGCTGTCAGGTGGTTCCGAAATCCTTGGATCCGCCCTTAGCGAGCGGCATTTCGATGAGGTCCTTCCTGTTCGATCAGTTTCAGTTGCTCTATGTGGGTCTGAGCAACGGCGAACTCCTCGTGGTAGACCTCAAGAATACCCTCAACGGCGTGGATGCTCTGGTATCCAGGAAGGTCCGCGTCAGTGGGACTTCACAGCCCCTCATGTCGCTGAGCGTTCGCCCGGAGGGGGGCTCGGAGCAAGTGTTCATCGGCACCGGGGATGGCAGGCTCTATCGGGTCAGTGTCCCGAGAGACTCTTCGAGCAGAATCCAATCGCCGTCGGTCCAACTGTGTGCCAACGTCAGTCGGGCCATCAACGTCGTACGAGATTTTCAGGGCAACATATACTTCGGGGCCGACAACGGAGCTCTGTATAGAATGAGTGACGTCGCTTGTCCGGGAACCCCAAGTCAGATCTTCACAGCTCCAAGTGCCGTGACGACTCTCGACGTGGATCGAGTGCTCAGCTTTGATACCACCGTGCTCCGGATCTATGTAGGCACGAAGAATGGAACAGTCCACGCTCTTGCCGATACCGGGAGGGAATTGCCGAAATCTCCGATGGCGTTTGGCGCTGAGATCAAACAACTCCAATCAAACAAGCTCGACCAGCAGTCGACGGCGTACGCCGCGACAGGGGATGGGAAAGTCTGGTGCATTGACATGCAGACTACAACCGTGAAACCCAGCTTTGAATCCGACTCCAAGCAGGCCATTAACACCTTGGCGATCGATAAAGAAACTGGGCTGGTCTTCGCCGGCTCGGCGGATAACAATCTGTATGTGCTGAATGCAGCTTGTCAGCGCCGAGATAAGCGCTCTACGTTGGGCCCCATCAAAGCCAATATGGTGCTGGAAGTGCTCAAGGACTTCTTTGGCAGCCCGACAGAGATCCGGGCCCTGTACGGCGGAGGCAATGGGCTGTATAGCACCCCGATTCCCATCTCAACCGCAGATTGACCATGTCTCCCAGAATCAGCGTGCGAACGAGTCGGTGGCTGAAGTCGGTCGTGCTCCTTGTGAGTGTGGCTCTGGTTCTTGTTGTCAATCTTGCGGCGCAACAACAGAAACCGAATATCCTCGTCCCAACGGGTGAGATCACCGTTTCACCCACTGGTGCGGAGCAAGGCAACCCTCTTACGATAACGGCGACCATCCGCAATACGGGTACGACAGCATCGGGACCGTTCGATGTGGTGTTTTCGCTCTTTCCTGCTGACCCGGAGACGCTGGAACCGACAGGGCCATCGATTCAACTCGGGTCCGATAAGTTACTGTGCAAGACATCTCCCCGGACCGAGCCGCCACCAGCCAACCTGGCTCATTGCCGCATACGAAGTCTATCACCGGTCAATGAGCAGGGATTCCAGACCCAAATCGAGGCCGAGCTCAAAACAGATAATCTTGAACCCAACACGTATCGCATCATAGTTCAAGCGGATCCCTCTGGCGAAGTGGACGAATTGAATGAAAATGACAACGAAGAGAATTCCAACCTCTTTCAGATCGCGCCTGTCCTGCCCAATTTGACAGTGCTTGCTGCTTTCACCCTCTCGCCGGCACAACCGCGCCAAGGAGATCTGGTTGCCCTGGAGTTCACCATCGAGAACGGTCGGCGTCAGCCTATCACAAAGCCGATTGGCATTCAGATCGAGTTACGGAAGCGCGTGGACGGGGAGAGGGATTTTCGCCCTCTCGTTACACCGGCGCTGAGTTGTCCCAATGAATGTGTGCTGAGCAATGGACTCGGAGCCAACAGCCGCCAGACGATTCGCACACAGCTGGTGACGACGCTACTTGAAGCCGGAGCCTATGAGCTGCGCGTAGTTGTGGATCCAAGGAATGACCTGAATGACCCCACGGATCACGGCGCTATCGAAGAGTTCGATGAAAGCGACAACGTACTCACTCTCGACTTCGTCCTGGGGGACCCACCACGAAACTTGACGATCTCCGGAGGTCGGCTCACGCCATCAACCCCCGCTCCCGGGAGTCTGGTCTCGTTCAGTTTCAGCATCCAGAATGAGAGCCTCGGAGTTGTAACAGGAGTCGAACTGCAGCTCTCTTTAAGCCAATCTGAAACCAACACGGTTCTCAACGTGCGTGATCTGCCAGACTTTGCTTGTAGCCCTGCCGGGGCCCTCGAATCCGGCAAGGACCAATGTGCTGCTCTTACGGTAGGGCCGAACGGAGCACTGGAGGTCGTGGCGCAATTTTCTGCAACGGATCTCGCCGTGGGCAACTACGAGCTACGGGCCATTGTCGATCCGCCCACCGATGGTCACCCCGAAGGCGTGATTGCTGAAACCAATGAACGGGACAACACGCTCCTCCTGCCTTTTGCCATCTCAACAGAACCCATTCCGCAGATAGCGCCCGAGCTACATCCCACGGGAATCGTGCTGATCCCTACCTCTCCCGTCATCCAAGGCCAAAAAGTCCTTGCCAGCGCCACGATCACAAACAGCGGAAACCAAGACGCCAGGGAATTTCGCGTGGAGTTCTCCCTCCGCCGCGAAGATGTCTCGCAGCAACAAGGCTTTGCACCGTTCGGCACTCAGACGATCTCGGCCTTGCGGTTGGGAAAGACCATCGAAGTGCGAAGCGTCTTCGACACGTCAGGCCTAGAACCCGGCCTATACGCCATCAAGGTAGTCGTAAATGGTCTCGGGCAAGCAGAATTGGATGGGAATAACAACTCCATCATCGCGTTTCTCACCGTTGCCCCTAAGCCATGAGAGTTTGGACGATCTGATCTAGCCTCATCCCGCGCGAGCCCTTGACCAGAATCAGATTTTGATCATCGTGCAATTCTTTGACGAGATGTTCTTTGAGTTCTTTCAAGTTGCTAGTGCAGATGGCTCGTTTTGAGGTCCAAGCTGCCTGTCTTCGTAGAGCCGAAGCTGTCTCTCTCGCCAGCTCTCCTAGAGTGAAGACCTGATCGATGCCCAGTTCCTGGATCACGCCTGCAAGCTCACGATGCAGTTCTACTGAAAAATCCCCCAGTTCGAGCATGTCCCCGAATACGAAGATTTTTCGGTAGGGAACTCGCATGCGTGCCAGAATCTGCAAAGCTTCTTTCACAGACGTTGAATTCGCGTTATACGAATCATCCACGATGAGCCCGAATCGCAGCGATCGTAGAAGCTCTAGTCGATGGGGCACGGGTTTGAAATCTGCAAGAGCTTTCTGAATGTTCGCACGATCGACTCCAAGTTCCAACGCCACGGCAACGGCAGCGAGTATGTTATACACATTCGCCCGCCCCAGGAGTTGTGGGCACACCCGAAAGCGCTCTTGCGACGTTAAGACCTCAAAGGCGACTCCAGCAAGTTGGTCGTCACAAATATGTTCTGCTCGCACCATAGCGCGCTTGCTCTCTATGCCGAAACCAACGACACGCGCGCGCAGCTTCTTGGCCCACAGGGCAAGATACGGTGCATCAAAGTTCAATACGGCTAAGCCATTTGGAGCGAGGCTCTCGATGAGTTCCCATTTCGCCCGCGCAAGCTCTTCGCGGTTTTGGAAGAACCCCAAGTGTGCGTCGCCAATCGACGTGAGTACGCCGATGGTGGGCTGGGCGATGTCGCAGAGCGTTCGGATCTCGCCAGGCCGCTGAAGTGCAAGCTCAAAGATGCCCACCTCAGTCTCGTCAGGCATATTGAGAAGCGCGATGGGGTGCCCAATCTCAGTGTTGTAATTGCCCGGAGAGCGATATGTCTTATAGTCTTGGCTGGCGAGTGCGTGGATCAGCTCTTTGGTCGTCGTCTTGCCTGAGCTGCCTGTAATCCCAACGACAGGCATGTTCCATTGCCGGCGATATGCCGTGGCCAGTTGTCGAAGGGCTTTTCCAGTGTCCGGCACTTGGACGAGATTGTGGAGTCTTCCCACGAGCGAGGGAGGAATCTGTCGGACCAGTGCTCCGCTCGCTCCTCTCTGAAACGCCTCTCTCAAGAAGAGGTGCCCGTCTGTATGTTCACCGGACAGAGCAATGAAAAGCTCTCCCGCATTGAGGCACCGGCTGTCGACGGAGTATCCCGCAATCTTTCGGGTTAGGTCCGGCTGGTGGACCTGACCTCCCACGACCTGAGCGATCTGCTCGATCGTCCACACGATCTCAGCAGTAAAAGAGCTGAGAGCACTTCTTTTCCGGCTCCTTGGACTCCTCGTCTTTGTGCTCTTCTTCTTGCTTCGGCTGCTCCGGCAGTTGGATCTGGATGCTTACCCGCCCCTCGCCGGTCAACACCCAATCACCGAGCTTTTGAACATCTTGAACGGGCGCTCTTTCTTCATCGCCTTCTTCGCTGCTCCCTTGGGGCAGGCCCAACAGCTCCACGGTGAGTTGATCGTTGGTCGTCGAGCCCTCAACGGCATCGATGAGTTGCCCTAGATCGTCGTACGCGATGGTCTGTCCCTGTCCGTTCTGTTGGCGGCGCGGTCCACCGAAGACATGAAGCGTCAAGTTCTTTACGGTCGCATCGTCGGGGAGCTTGAAGACTCCCGTGGCTGTCTTTTCTTCGCCACGATAGGGTCTAAGTTGCACAGTGTAGCGCACGGTCTCGCCCGGCTGATAGACCTCTTTGTCCGTCTGGATGGACTTAACTTGCAGCAGGTGAATGGATTCGTTCACGGCGATATCCACATCCACCCGATCCACCCCGGGATCGAGAAACTCGTTCTGGCTTAGCAAGAAGACGATCTGAGCTGCCTGCAGAGGTCCGTAGTAGGCGATGTCGCTGAAATTGGTGAAGATATCGGAGCGCTGCAATCTCTTTGGCATCTCCGTGCCGTGGATGGCGTATTCGATTCTCATCGTCCCTGGGCCGATGCGGTTCAGTGTGGAATCCACAGCCTGTAGGAGTATGGCGAAGACCAAGGACGGGACAAAGTTACTGGTCTTGGAGAGATTCACGGTCAGATCTTGCGCCGTGCCTGTTGTCTCATCGTCCAGATGGACATTCAGTTTTACAGCGGGAGGCGTATAATCAAGAGCGGCTCCGATCGCTTGCGTACGATCTTCGAGGACGGTCCCGATGATCTCGCTCCGATCGACTTCGGGGATGACGAACGAGAGATAGGAACTGGCGGATACGTCCAAGTAGCGGCCTCTTGCCAGGAACATACCCGATGCGCCGGTGTGATAGAACTCGTGGCCGCAGGCAAGGAGTACGTGCGTCTCTGGATCAATGTAGGTCGTCGTGCACAGGCCGCCGAAGAGCACATCCCCATTCGAGAGAAGAGCAGCCACGGGACGGCCCGGCTCGACCTCTTCGGCAAACCCTCCGGGTTGAGCTGTTGTCGCTGCCAGGGGGTAGATGGTTGTCCCAAAGCGTTCCTCGAAGCCCATCTGAAGTCCCTCAAAGAAATCAACGAAGCCGGGGGATGCGAGAGGAAGAAAGCTGGAAGCGTATTTCTCTAGGACCTGAGGGGACAGGCCGGACTTGAGCACGCTGAGGGCTCGATCGGTCAAGCCGCTCACCCAAAGGGGAGTCCCTGTCGGAAGTGCTTGCACCGTATCGGGGGCACGGAGCTCTTCGAATCGAAGCTTGCCGTCCTCGAGCCGCGTGAGGCCTCGCTCCAGCTCACCACGCGGTATCAGCGGCTGATGGCTCTGAGCTTCGACCGTGCGCCGGATGGGCTCGATGAGCTTGAGCATCGTCTCGATGGGGCGCACGTATCCAATGGGGTTGGGGCTATCATCGTACGCGAAGGCGGCAAAGAAACCTCCGATGAGGCGCTCATTGATGTAAATGGGGCTGCCGCTCATCCCCTGGGCAAATCCGCCAGCCTCTCGGATCAGATCACCACTGCCGCGCACCAAAATATAATCGTTCAGCTCACCGGGGTTATCAAAGATCCCAATGATGCGAACTTGGAAGATCCGTACTTGATCGCCTCCGATGGCGACCTTGCCAATTCCTTCCATCCCGATCCGTAGATCCTTCATAAAGAGAAAAGGGGATTGACTGAAACTGGCAGAAGCGGGCAAGACAGCATAGGCCACCAGCAACAGAAGTAGACTCAATGCGCCATATCTAGCGATTCTCATGCGTATACCTCCTCAGTTCCGTTCTTGTGATGAGCCGACGAGCCGGGCGATCTCGGCGGCCCCCTCTTCCATATCCGATACCGCAATGAATCCCTGAGTTTGCTTGAGGAGTGCCCGTCCCTCTGCCTCATTGGTACCCACAAGGCGCACGACCATGGGGACTCGCATGCCCAGAGCCTTTTGGGTCTCGATGATCCCTTGGGCTACGAGGTCACAGCGGGTGATGCCCCCAAAGATGTTGATGAAGACGCCGCGGACCTGCCGGTCGCGCAGCACCAACAAAAGAGCCTTGCTCATCTGTGCTGCGGTGGCCCCGCCACCGACATCTAGGAAATTGGCCGGGCGCCCTCCCTTGAGTTTTACGAGGTCGAGCGTAGCCATCACCAACCCCGCGCCGTTGCCGATGATGCCGATGCTCCCATCGAGCTTTACATACTGCAGATCCGCCTCGTGGGCGGCTTGCTCCAGAGGGTCAATTCTCTCTTCATACCCATTGGGGATCTTCGTGGGCAGATCATCGTCGTCGAGGATGAACTTAGAATCCAGCGCCCAGATCCCCCCCTCCGGGGTGAAGGCCAGCGGATTGATCTCCACCAGATGCGCATGATATTCCACAAAAGCCCGGTAGAGTTTCTGGGTGACATCGGTGAGAGCTCCCATCTGGCTTTGAGGGACTTGGGCCTCAAAGAGCAGGCGGCGAACCTGGTGGGCGTGCAGCCCTTCTAGAGGGGAGATGTGACACTTCTGGATCTTCTCCGGGGAGGACTTCGCCACCTCTTCGATGTCCACTCCCCCCTCTCGGGAGAAGAGGAGCACTGGGCGTCGGGCAGAGCGGTCGAGCGTGATGCCCAGATAATACTCCTGTTCGATTTCTACGGCCTGAGTGATGAGCAGGCAGCGCACGTGTTCGCCCTGGATGGTCATTCGGAGAATATCCGTGGCGTGTTTCTCAGCTTCTTCCGAGGTCCGTGCGATCTGGATGCCGCCAGCCTTACCTCGTCCGCCCGTGGCCACTTGGGCCTTTACAACCACCGGAAAACCCAGTTCACCGGCGATTCGTTTCGCGGCTTCAGGGGTATTGGCTACTTTACCGGGGGGCACAGGAAGATCGACTTGCGCAAACAGCTCTTTACCCTGGTATTCGAGCAGCTTCAATCGCGGCCCACTCCATTCGCTCGATTAGGCTTTCTCCTCTACTTTGGGCTGGTCTTTCAATACGTTGGGCGTCGGAGTCGTTTGAGCGGATTGGGCTTCGATTGGTCC
>MFGX01000131.1:0-76 GCA_001778455.1 Candidatus Fraserbacteria bacterium RBG_16_55_9
TTCGGCAACTCCTCTACACCGGGGCGGAGGAATACGTGTTACAGCTTGTGTCGGAGGGGAAGCTCTCCATGGGGCG
>MFGX01000131.1:151-1360 GCA_001778455.1 Candidatus Fraserbacteria bacterium RBG_16_55_9
CACGGCTGACCAGTACGAGAAGGCAAGGGAGACGGCCTCGAAGTTAGGACGCAAGCTCCTAGCTGGCAAATGACCGTGAAGAGGAAGAGCATACATCGACTGCTGCACCCTGCTTGGGGGTCCAGATCGAAGAGCAACTGCATGAAGCGCAAGCAATCTGAGTGATATCGCAATGGGAGTGCGCACCAGCGATGAGGAATTGGCTAAGAAGCTCGAGAAACACCTATGGCGAATGCTGGTCGAGAACACAAGATGAAGGAGAGGACGACGAATGGCACAAGACGTAATGAGCGAACAGCAGAGACAGCGATTGGCCCCTGATTTGAAGAAGTTTCAGGATTACTACGTTCTATACGGCGGGGAGAGCCATTACAACTCGGAGGAGTCACGCCAGCAGTGCCTCGACAAACTCCTGGCTCTTGAACTCTTTGAGGTCTTCTGCGGACTCTCCCACGCCGATGAATTTTACGGGAACTTTCAGTTCCTTGGAGATGGGGATAATCACGCCACCCTTGGCCGTACCATCGAGCTTCGTCACGATGAGACCCGTAAGGCGGACAGCTTCATGAAAGAGTCGTGCTTGGGAGAGAGCGTTCTGACCGATGGTTGCATCCAGAACCAATAATCGCTCATCGATCTCGCGCCCCAGACGCTTCTCCACGACTCTCTTGATTTTCTTGAGTTCTTCCATCAGATTGTGCTTGGTCTGCAGCCGTCCCGCTGTATCAATCAGCAAGACATTCTGGCTGTTCTTTAGGGCATAATCTGTGGCATCGAAGGCGACCGCCCCAGGATCGGCTCCCGCTTGGTGGCGAATCAGCCTGGCTCCCACTCGCTCGGACCAGATCTCCAGCTGCTCAATGGCCGCTGCGCGAAACGTATCTCCTGCAGCAATGACGATCTTCTCTTGCCCACGCTCGCGTAAGTGGTGGGCCATCTTGGCAATGCTCGTCGTCTTGCCTGAGCCGTTGACCCCCAAGATGAGAACGACTGTGGTTTGTCCATCGGAGCGCAGCTTCAATGGCGCTTCGACAGAGACCAGACATTGATGAATCGCATCCTTGAGCCATTGGTGAATGTGAGAGGCATCTTCGGCTTTCTCTTCGCGAGCCCGCGCCTTAAGATGTTCGATGATTTCGAGTGCCGTCTCCACGCCTAAGTCCGCGCTGATTAAGATCTCTTCGAGTTCTTGCAGGAGTTCTTCATCAA
>MFGX01000131.1:1370-8203 GCA_001778455.1 Candidatus Fraserbacteria bacterium RBG_16_55_9
ACAGAAGCAATCTGATCGACCAGACGGTCGTGGGTCTTTTTGAGGCCTTGCTTCAGGCGATCCAACCAGCCCATCACATGCGCTCCGGGGCCTTCATGCCCAGAAGCTCCAACCCCTTCTTTAGAACGATCTTTGCACTATAGACCAGCGCGATTCGGGCTTCTTCCAGTGAAGGCTCTTCCCCCAGCACCCGACAGTTATCATAGAACTGATTGACCGACGCGGCGAGATTTCCTAAATATCCTGCGACCACAAATGGCTCATACTCCTCCGCCGCATGTTTCACTTTCATAGGGAACTCTTCCAAGCACTTTGCCAGAGAGATCTCCTGAGGATGCGAGAGCAATGAATATGTGAGTTCACTCGGGATGCTCTTCCCGTATTTGCGTAGCACACCTGCGAGTCGAGCGTGGGTGTATTGAACATACGGACCACTCTGACCGTTGAAATTAAGCACTTCGTCCCAGCGGAAGTTGATGTCGTGCGTGCGCGAGCGACTAAGATCCGCATAGACGATGGCACTCACGCCCACGTCCTGGGCCACTTGCTCTTTCTCTTTCTCTGTGAGCTCTGAGCTCTTCTTGATCGTATCGATGATGGAGCGAGTCAGCTCGATCGACCTCTTGAGCACTTCCTCGAGGAAGACCACATGACCTCTGCGTGTGGACATGCGTTGATCCTCAAAGAGCATCACTCCAAACGGCACATGAACGAGTCCTGTAGCCCACGGATAACCCAACTTTCCCAGCGCGAGCGCCAGCTGCTTAAAGTGCAAAGACTGTCCTGCATCGACCACGTAGAGCTTCTTGTGAAAGCCGTACTTCTCATAGTGATGAATCGCGGAACATAGATCGCGCGTGGCATAGACCGTCGTCCCATCCTTCGTACGGATAATCAGGGGCGTAAGTCCCTCTTCCTCAAAGGGTATGACGATTGCGCCTTGGCTTTCTTTAGCGATTCCCTTTTGGAGCAGGTCTTCAATGAGAGGAGCCATCTGGTCACGGTAAGCGCTCTCGCCGCGGATCTCTGTAAACTCAACGCCGAGAAGCTCGTAATAGCGTTGAAAAGCCTGTACACTCTCATCCACGAACCATTTCCAAAGCTTCAATGCCTCGGGGTCGCCGTCTTCCAACCGCTTGAACCACGCACGCGCTTCCTCTTTCAGCATGGGATCTCGTTCGGATTCTTCATTGAACCGCACGTACAGCCGGAAGAGCTCATAGATCGAGTCTTGCTCGACTCTCTCTTGAGATCCCCAGCGGTTATACGCTGCGATCAGCGTGCCGAACTGCACTCCCCAGTCGCCCAAGTGATTGACTCCCACCACGCGATAACCCAAGTGCTCATAGATTCTTTTCAGCGAATTCCCCAATGCCGTGGAGCGCAGATGTGCAATGCTGAACGGGCGAGCGATGTTGGGAGAGGAATAATCAATGACAATCGTCTTGCCCGCGCCATCCGACTCCCGCCCATAGTTCTCCCCTCCAGAGAGAATCCCGCTGAGAACGTATTGCATAAGCTTTGCGCGGTCTACGGTGATATTCACGTAAGGACCGGCAGACTCAGCATTTACAATATGCTGCCCACCACGGAGCACATCCGCCAGTTCCTTTGCGATCTCCGCCGGAGAACGCCTGAGTTTCTGAGCGAAGGCAAAACAGGGCAGGGCATAATCCCCCAGACCCTCATCGGGAGGAGAAGTGATCAGAGGGTAGATTTCCTGGGGAGGGAGACCGAGGTGGCCGCTCGCCCGCTCTGCGATCTCCCGCACGGCGAGATTCATGACTGCCTACACTCGATGATCAACCGGATGCCTGTCCGATCCTTGCCATCGACCTCGACTTCGATGAAGCCAGGAGTCACGAAAATCTCTTGGCCGCTTCGTTCGAGGCTGCGTCGTGCAATGGCCACGGCTTTCACGGCCTGGTTGACCGCACCAGCGCCGATGGCATGAGCTTCCACAAGCTGGGCTTTGCTCAACGCACCCATGATCGCCCGGGCGACCGCGTTGACATCGGATGCAGCTGCCACTTTGAGGATCTCCATCTAAATCCCTTCTTTCTCGGGATACGCTCTAGCTCTGGCGCGCCACGACAAAATCGAAGCTCTCAAACAATAGCTCGCGAAGATCCGAGTCGGCGATCCAGCCAAGAAGCGCTTTCGCTTCTGCAATCACCTGGTGCGCTTTGACAAGGAATTGCTCTTGCACCCTATGGCGTTCCATCTCCTCTAGAATGCGCCGTTTCTCTTTGTCAGCCAGCTGCTCTTGCTGGAGGAGCTTCATAATCTGGGAATCGCCCGATTGCTCTACCAAGCGAATATAGGGCCAAGTAAACCATCCCCCCTTCTGGTCTGTCCAGGTAGGCTTGCCCAGCGCCTCATCCCCAAAGATGTCCAAGAGATCGTCAACCATCTGGTAAGCTGTTCCCAAGAGGAGCCCCGCTCGCTGGATCGAATCACGCCGTTTCGGCTCCAGAGCAGGATCTCCCAACATGGCTCCAATTGCACAGGAGGCGCTGATGAGGGATGCGGTCTTACGCTCGATCACTCGCTCGTACTCTTCGGGGCTAGGCAACCGCCACCGCAAACTCTCTTGCAGTAACTCGCCTTCCAGCACCTGCTCTACGGCCGCGATGACAAGTTCCCGCACTTCAAAGGGATGAGGGTTTAGCAGTCGAAAGGCGCGGGAGAAGATGAAGTCACCCTCCAGTACAGCGGATTGATTGTTCGAGAGTTTCCAAAGAGTTGGACGGTTGCGGCGCGACGGGGCCTGATCGATGACATCGTCGTGAGCCAGCGTTGCCAGATGAATCATCTCGATCACAGCCGCCAGCTCAATGACAGCAGCATGAGATCCGCGACTGCTCAAGAGCTTATAGAAAAGCAGCGTGAGTGCTGGCCGGAAGCGTTTCCCACCACTATCCAGAAGATAGCGCCCTAGGTCAGCTACTGTAGGGATCTCCGAATGGAGCAGCTCTTGGAGCTTCTGCTCGACCTCATCCAGATCCGAACGTAGATAGGCTGCCCCTGCCGCGATGAGCTGTTTCATTGGCATTCATTTTGTGGCAACTGGCTGGACTCTGGGCCTTGGTTGATGAAGGCATCAATGAACTTCTTGATGCGCGCTTCGTCATAGGTGTCCAGTACATCGATCCGTCCCCATGCCGTGAGTGCGATCACTTTGGGTGATGTTTCCTCTTCCGGGCGGTTCGGGAACGAGAACGGGAAGGCATGCGGTGCGGCAATCAAGCGACAGTAACGCAGGTTGGAGTTTCGCAGGCGGTTCACGAAAGCATCTAGATCTTGCGCCAACGCATCACCCACACCAATGATCCCAGATGGGCGATACTGGATAATCACGGCGCCATGCTCCAGATTGTGCACTTGGAGCTCCGCAGGGATGGGCTCATCGTGGACTCCATAGGCTACTTTGCTCTGGGAGTGGCACCCGGAGGTCGGCGGGGAGCTGTTAAAGCGGGGAGTGCAGTGTTGCTCCTCGATAGGCCCTCGGCCTAGATCCGCCACAGCATAGCCGGGCCTGCTGAATAACCCCAAAACTAAGAAGATCCCGTAGCTGATAGCGACAATGGCCGCCAAGATGGCCAATCGTTTCCACCAACGCTTAACCTGTTGAGGCCTTGACCCCTGTCTACGATTTATTCTTTTCGCCATGAATTTCCTCAAGTCCCATTGTACTGAGCAAGTTGACTCCAGGCGAGTGGATGGCCTATAAACGATCTAGGGCATTTATGCATCGAGAAGGACGCGTTCCTAAGAAGCTCGATCTCTACACGCTCTTGCTTGCGGTTCGGCCCTGGTCGTTCACCATGACGACCGTCTCCGTGACTGTGGCAAGTTTGATGGCGCTTCCGACGTTTAACTGGCCGCTCTACCTCGCTGTGCTTGCGGGGATGATCCTCGTCCATGCCGCCACGAATCTGATCAATGATTACTTTGACGTGCGCCATGGCGTGGATCGCTCCGATTCACCTACCGCTCGCTACCGACCTCACCCATTGCTCACGGGAATCCTCAGCCCGAGACAAGCTCTGGTAGGCATCCTCATCCTTTATGGACTGTCCGCGTTGATCGGACTCTATCTCGTCTGGTTGCGGGGTTGGCCTATTGCTGTGATCGCCGCTCTGGGTGGTCTGGCGAGTTTTTTCTATACCGCTGGCCCAATCCAATATAAGCATCGTGCCCTGGGCGAATGTTCCGTCTTCTTCATGTGGGGACCCCTGATGATGCTGGGGACGTACTATGTCCAGACGGGCAGTTGGGATCATGCCGCTCCGGTACTGTGGGCTTCGCTGCCCATAGGGCTCTGGGTGGCTCTTGTGCTCTTAGCCAACAACTTGAAAGATATCAAGTATGACCTGCAGACAGGTCTAACGATGGGGACGCTCTTGGGGAGAAAGGGCACTCTTCGGCTCTACACGCTGCTGGTGGCTATCGTCTATCTCTTAACGGCTCTGGGGATGATCCTTCATGTGATTCCCCTCTGGGGAATACTGGTCTTCGCTTCTTTGCCCATGGCGTGGAAACTCCTACGCATGCTCCAAAGCGCTCCAGAGATCCCTCCGGATGCTGATCCCCGAACGGCTCAGCTGGCCATGATCTTTGGTCTTCTGCTCATACTTTCGTTGCTCTTAGAGCACTTCATCCCATGGATATGAAGAGCGAGAAAAACGATCTGGTGGCTGTGGCCGTCACTCTGCCCTTGGCCTTTGCCCTCTGGTACGGGGTCTTTGCCTTACACGAAGGGAACTTCTGGCTCAAGATCTCGCTTTCTGCAACGCTGTTGGCTGTCATCTCCCTTTGGGCAATGGGAGCCGTTCGAGAACAGCTACTAACGATCAAGAAGCGCCATCTCGGTTTGGGGATTGCTTCTGCCGTCTTTCTGTACGTCATCTTCTGGCTGGGGAAATTCATCTTGACGAGCCTCTATCCAGGCGCGCCCACGGAGATCGAGTCCGTATACGCTCGCCGCGAAGCCATGCCGCCATGGCTCATTGCTCTTCTCTTGCTCCTGGTCACCGGCCCAGCGGAGGAGATCTACTGGCGAGGTCTCCTGCAACGAGTTCTCGTGCAGCGCATTGGGCCAATGAGTGGACTTCTCCTGGCCACGGCCTGTTATGCTCTGGTTCATATCTGGACGCTCAATACAGCCTTGGTGCTCGCGGCGTTCACGGCTGGGCTCATCTG
Organism: Candidatus Fraserbacteria bacterium RBG_16_55_9; assembly: GCA_001778455.1. Taxonomy (GTDB): domain Bacteria; phylum Bipolaricaulota; class Bipolaricaulia; order RBG-16-55-9; family RBG-16-55-9; genus RBG-16-55-9. Next base: position 6,576 of record MFGX01000131.1, read on the forward strand.
GGGCTGGCTCTACCTCGTAGAGCGAAGCCTCGTGCCTGTGATCATTTCCCACGCGATCTGGAGCGTGGCGATCTTCGTGCTCTTGCCGCTCAGTTGATCGGGATCATTTGAAGGGCACCTGCAGCTAGGCTAAGATCTACTCGGTACGAACAACGAATTGGGAGGATCAAATGGAATCGCCGTTCTTCTCTGAAGAGCACCGCATCTTCCGTAAAGCTGTGAGGAAGTTCGTTGATGAAGAGCTCAATCCCCATGTGGACGAATGGGAAGCGGCAGGTCGTTTCCCCAAAGAGATTTATACGAAACTGGGGGAGCTGGGGACGCTGGGGATCCGCTACCCCACAGAGTATGGCGGCGCAGGAGCCGATATCTGGACCACAGTCGTCTTCTGTGAGGAGTTGGGCCGCTGTCGTTCACGTGGACTCACCATGAGCTTGCTTGCCCATACGGACATGTCTTCTCCTTATCTGGCCAAGCACGGCAACGAGCAACTCAAGCGCAAATACCTGCCTGCGATGATCAAAGGTGAGAAGATCGGAGCCATTGTGCTTACAGAACCGGGTGGTGGTTCCGATCTCGCCAGCATGAAGACCACGGCAAAGCGCCAGGGGAACAAATACATTCTAAATGGGAGCAAGACGTTCATCACCAACGCGCTCAATGCCGACATATTCTTCGTCTCGTCGAAGACGGCCCCGGAAAAGGGCAAGAAGGGCATCAGCATGCTCATCGTGGAGCGAGACTCGCCCGGATTCATCATCGAATCCATGAAGAAGAAGCTGGGCATGCACGCGTCGGATACCGGAGAATTGACGTTTCAGAATACGCCCGTTCCGGCAGAGAATATGATCGGCGAAGAGAACCAAGGCTTCTATTACATCATGGACGGCTTGCAGAACGAGCGTTTCGTAGCGTGCGCGGCCATGACTTCCTCTGCTCAGCAAGCACTCAACGACGCCGTCAAATATGCACAAGACCGCGAAGCCTTCGGTAAAAGCCTCTCAGAGTATCAGGTGACGCGCCACAAGTTCGCCCGTTTGCAGACGAAGCTCGAAGCCGCGCGTCAACTCACGTACCACGCTGCTTGGCTTTACGATCAAGGGCAGGACTGGACGATGGCTGTTGCGATGTGCAAGGCGTTTTGTGCTGACGTAGCGAACGAGGTGGCCGATGAGTGCTTACAGATCCATGGTGGCTATGGCTACACGGAAGAGTACGATATCGCTCGCTTCTATCGAGACATTCGCTTGTGGAAGATCGGCGGAGGCACAACGGAGATCATGTACGAGCTCATCGCAAAGCAGATGGACATATGAGCAGTTCGCGCGTTCAGATGATCAAGATTCTTACTCAGCCTAAGGCAAACCCAACTGCACTTTAACCACCTGTTCGACCTTCTGCAGATCGGATCTTGATAAGCGACCAGCAATGTTAGTAAGTCGCATCTTGCTTACGGTCGTCAATTGATCAGCCATTGCTTTGTACTGCTTACCTTTGAGCATCACATACGCCTCACTCAGGTAGAGCCGGTCGACGTTACTTGTCAAGGGTACGACTTGCACACGGTTGAGATATTTGTTGGAGGCATCATTACTGACGATTACAGCAGGACGCTGCTTGCGGATCTC
>MFGX01000131.1:8314-9304 GCA_001778455.1 Candidatus Fraserbacteria bacterium RBG_16_55_9
GCTTATAAGCAGCTTCTATGTCAGCGTCAATAACGTGTGGACGCACAAGGCCCTCAATGAATTGGCTGATCTTCCGTCGCCCAATGATTTTGTGCAACCCTTCGTACACTTTTTCATCGAGTGTGATGGTAAGCTTCTTCTGCATGGGTGCTCCTTGTTATACGTATTCAATACGTATTATGCAGAATAATGGTTACGAGTGCAAGGTAGTGAACGAAGGATTCTTTTCGAGGCAGACACCCTTTTCAATGCCGAATTCCTTGAACTCCATTTGCCCAGGATTCAGTTGCTGCAACAGATTCAATATACTTCTGGAACGAGCCATGTTTTGTCACGATATTTCGGAAAGTCCTGGCATTTTCAACACAGGCTTGAATCTTGCGTCTGTTAATTACGCCTTTACCGGCTCTTTCTTCTTCGGATTGAGGATATGAATTGCTTTGCCCATCGTGGCTTCCGCTGCTTCCATAAGCCCCTCGGGCAGCGTCGGATGGGGATGAATTGTCATCGCCAAGTCTTCCAAGCGCGCTCCCATCTCAATGGCCAGCGCGGCTTCACTGATCAGATTGCTCGCCTCCGGACCGACGATCTGCACTCCTAACACAACTTTCGTTGCTTCGTCCGCGATGATCTTTACAAAACCTTCCGTCTCGTTCATGGTAATCGCGCGCCCCAAGGCCGCAAACGGAAATTTCCCAGTTAAGGGCTTAAAGCCCGCTTTTTGAGTCTCTTCTTCCGTCATGCCCGCGTACGCAATCTCCGGATCAGTAAAGATCACCGCAGGCACGGTCTGCCAATCGGCCCCACTGGGTAAGCCACAGATCGATTCCGCTGCTACCAGACCTTCATGCGAGGCTTTATGCGCTAAGAGAGGCTGCCCCGCGACATCGCCAATTGCATAGACGTGCGGGTTGCTCGTACGCATTTGAGAATCCACTTTCAGAAAGCCCTTAGAATCTGGATGCACGCCGAACTTGTCGAGCCCCAACT
>MFGX01000131.1:9310-12399 GCA_001778455.1 Candidatus Fraserbacteria bacterium RBG_16_55_9
CTGTGCCGGGCAATAGTCGATCCAACATCTCAACGACCGTAACTTTGCTCCCCAGCTTGGCATAGACCATGCCCAACTCAAGCCCGATGTAGCCGCCACCGATCACGATGAGCGATTCGGGCAGCTTTTTCAGAGCCAAAGCACCCGTCGAGTCGATCACCGTCTCGCCGTCGACCTCAAAACCAGGGATGGCCATCGGGATGGATCCCGTGGCAATAATGCAGTCTTTAAACTCGATGGCCTGGGTGCCATGCTCGCTTTCGACCAGACATTTTTTCGCCGACACAAAAGCGGCTCTGCCCTTGACGATATTGACTCCATTTCCCTCGCAAAGCTGCTTGACGCCCCCCGTGAGCTTCTTGACGACGCTCTCCTTCCAAGTCTGCATCTTGTCGAGATGGACTCGCGCGTCTTGGATAGAGATTCCCATCTCTTCTAGACTCTGAATCTTTTCGTACAGATGCGATGCGTAGATGAGTGCTTTGGAAGGGATACAGCCCACGTTCAGACAGACACCGCCCAACTCGTCTTTTTCGACCAACGTGACATCCTTACCCAGCTGAGCAGCACGGATAGCAGCCACATAGCCACCGGGTCCGGCCCCGATGACCAGAACTTCCGCCCCCATGGCGATCTCACCGACGACCATTAGGAACTCACCGCCTGGCGTATCCCGCGCGCCACGCGCCCCACATCCGGCAAGTAATACTCTTCCATGCGTATATACGGAATGGCCATGTCATAGCCCGTCACACGCACCACAGGAGCTTCCAGATAGAGCAAGAGACGCTCCATGAAGAGAGCTGTGATCTCGGAGGCAAATCCGCATGTGCGCGGGGCTTCTTGCACCACAACCGCACGGCCTGTCTTCCGGATAGACTCAGCGACCGTCTGAAAATCTAAGGGCACAAGAGTCCTGAGATCGATCACTTCCACAGAGATGCCGTCCTTCTCATGCACTTCATCGGCAGTTTGTAGCACAGTGCGAGTCATGGAGCCCCAAGAGATTGCCGTGACGTCACTCCCATCGCGCGCCACGCGGGCTTTCCCGAGAGGAATTGTGTAGTCCCCTTCAGGCACTTCCTCACGGAAGGCTCGATAGAGGCGCTTGGGTTCGAAGAAGATTACCGGATCAGGGTCGCGAATGGATGCAATCAGTAAACCCTTCGCTTCGTAGGGACTCGATGGCAGAACAACTTTTAACCCTGGGGTATGAGCATAGTAGGCTTCCGGGCTTTCGGAGTGATGCTCCAGGGCGCGAATTCCTCCTCCGTAAGGGGCTCGGACGACCAGCGGCACCTGAAAGCGCCCCCGCGAGCGCCAGCGAAGACGAGCTGCATGGGAGACGATCTGATCAAACGCCGGTGGCAAGAAACCATCGAACTGGATCTCCGCGACGGGTCGCAAACCGTAGACGGCCATCCCCAGCGCCGTACCTAGAATGCCTGACTCGGCAAGAGGGGTGTCGATGGCACGGCCAGGGCCGAACTCACCAAAAAGACCCTCCGTCGCTCGGAAGACTCCGCCATCGACTCCGACGTCTTCGCCCATGACCAACACTCGATCATCGCGGCGCATCTCCGTCTTGAGTGCGTCGTTGATTGCTTGCACTAAGTTCAGTTGAGGCATACGTTAGAACTCCATGACATTCTGGATTCCCCGGAGCACTTTGCCCGCATCCGGCATGTACGGGTCCTCGAGTCGGTAGAGCGGGATCGTCGTGTCATACGCGCTGATCCGCACAGGAGGGGCCTCTAAACTCGAAAACGCCTTCTCATTGATGAGTGCCATGAGCTCGGAAGCAAATCCGCATGTAGGGGGTGATTCTTGTGCGAGGACGCAGCGACCTGTCTTCTCGATGGACTGGATCAACGTCTCGATGTCCAATGGGACAAGAGTTCTTAGGTCAATCACCTCGGCGCCGATGCCTTCTTCTTGTGCTTCTTCAGCAGCTTGCATCGAAACGCGCGCCATGTGTCCCCACGAGGCGATCGTGACATCGCAGCCCTCCCTTAAGATCTTCGCTTGGCCTAGGGGGACAGTATAATCTCCCTCAGGGACCTCCTCGCGAAATGCGCGATAGATCTTCTTGGGCTCTAAGAAAATTACCGGATCGGGATCGCGAATGGCTGAAATCAGCAAGCCCTTTGCATCGTGCGAGCCCGATGGAATGACCACTTTGAGGCCCGGCGTGTGAGCGTAGTACGCTTCCGGGCTCTCGGAATGGTGCTCCGGCGCATGGATACCACCGCCATAAGGAGCACGGACGACCAGGGGCACGTGATAGCGTCCCCGCGTGCGCCAACGAATGCGCGCGGCATGGGAGACGAAGTGATCAAAGGCCGGCAGCATGAATCCGTCAAATTGGATCTCGGCGACAGGTCTAAGTCCATAGAGGGCCATCCCGATGGCTGCTCCCACGATTCCCGATTCCGCTAGGGGCGTGTCGAGGGTACGCGTCGAGCCGAACTCTTCCAGAAGGCCCTCCGTGGCGCGGAAGACTCCGCCATCCACTCCGACATCTTGGCCCATGACCAACACCCGTTTGTCCCGGCGCATCTCGGTCTTGAGTGCATCGTTGATCGCCTGGACGAGCGTCAGTTGTGCCATGCCTTACTCCCCTTCCTTTTCGCCTCGCTCCTGAAGATACGCACGGAGGTCTGCGAGCTGCTCTTTCAAATTCCAAGGCATCTCCGCGAAGGTGTACTTGAAGATCTCCTCCACATCGCGGGCCGGCATCTTCTCGTACTCTTCGACGACTTGTGCGATCTCCGCTTTCGATTCCTCCCAGACCTTCGCTTCGTCCTTGGCGTTCCAGAGGCCCTCGTTCTCCAGATATTTCCTGAATCGCAAGAGGGGATCCTTCTGCTTCCACGCTTCCACTTCTTCTTTCGAGCGATAGCGCGTCCAGTCGTCGGCCGTCGTGTGGTGCTGCAGTCGATAGGTGACGGCTTCAATCAAGGTAGGGCCGTCACCCGAGCGGGCTTTTTCGAGTGCTTTCCTCGTGACCTGATAGACGGCCAACACATCGTTGCCATCGACTTGAAGGCCCGAGAACCCATAGGCGATCGCCTTCTGTGCGATCGTCT
>MFGX01000131.1:12407-12699 GCA_001778455.1 Candidatus Fraserbacteria bacterium RBG_16_55_9
CCGTCTGTTTCTCGCGTGGCACGGAGATGGCATACTGATTGTTCTGACAGAAGAAGACGACCGGGCACTGGAAGACGCCCGCGAAGTTCATCGCTTCGTGAAAATCTCCCTCCGACGTTCCCCCGTCACCAAAGTAGACAATCGCAGCAATTCGGTCACCCTTGAGCTTGGCTGCCCAAGCCACACCGACGGCGTGAAGGCATTGCGTCGCAATGGGAATGGAGATGGTAAAATTATTGATCCCTTCGGGAATGCGATTCCCTTCCTCGCTGCCGCCCCAGTAGGTCAAGAT
>MFGX01000131.1:12766-14587 GCA_001778455.1 Candidatus Fraserbacteria bacterium RBG_16_55_9
AGGCACTTCCCACCTGAGAAGCTTCCTGCCCCGAGAGAGGAGCGATGGTCCCTAAGCGCCCCTGCCGCTGCAGGGCCAACGCTCGCTCGTCAAATGCCCGAGCGGTTACCATCCAGCGGTAAATCTTTCTGAGGTCCTCTTTCGAGAGATCTGGCTCATAGCCGTCATCTCGCAGTTGGCCGTCCTCTCCCAGCACTTGGACCATCTCTCGCAAGGCCCAAGTCCGCGCACCCTTTCGATCTGTTTTGACCCTCTCTTTAGCTCTAAACTCGGTGCTCTTGGCCATTCACTCTTCCTCCTTCTCGCAGCAAACCAGCAAGGAAAAATTCTCCAGCTCGATAGGAACTCCTCACCAGCGGTCCCGATGCCACATACAAGAATCCCATCTCTTCCCCTAGCTTCTCATACCGCGCGAACTGATCGGGATGGACGTACTCCCTCACCTCAAGGTGCCGTTGAGTAGGCCTCAGATACTGACCCACGGTGAGAATATCGACGCCCACGGAACGCAAATCTCTCATCGTCTCCATCACTTCGGTTTCTGTCTCCCCCAGCCCCACCATGATCGAGGATTTCGTATGGCGCGTGGGATCCATCAACTTGACATTCTGGAGGACGGCCAGAGACTGATGATAGTTCGCCCGACGATCGCGGACCTTGGGTGTCAGCCTCTCCACGGTCTCGATGTTATGGCCAATCACATCGGGCTTTGCATCGACCACTCTCTTGAGCGACTCAATATTGCCTTGAAAATCGGGAATGAGCACTTCGATCAGCATTTTGGGGTGATGCTCTTTGATGGCTCGCACGGTCTGGGCAAAGTGCCCTGCGCCTCCATCGGCCAGATCATCACGAGCGACCGAGGTGAGCACGACATACTCAAGTCCCCATTCGCCCAACACTTTGGCGACCTTCCAAGGCTCTAAGGGATCAAGCCAGCCGTGGGGGTGCCCCGACGTGACTGCACAGAAGCGGCAGCCGCGGGTACAGGTACCGCCCATGAGCATGATCGTGGCTGTGCCACCGCCCCAACATTCGTGCACGTTGGGACAACGCGCTTCCTCACAGACGGTGTGAAGATCATGAGCGCGAAGCGCACGCTTAATGTGCTTATAGTTCTCTCCAGAAGGGGGGCGGATCTTGAGCCACTCGGGCTTGCGCTGAAGGACAGCTCCTCCGTCCGTGGGCACTCCGGCTCCTCCTTTGTTTGGGGCGTACGGAGGATTATAGCGAGTGGAACTTGCGCCTTTCAAACTGCCGCGTCTCGCTCAATGACGATGTATTCGCTTGCGATCTCCCGGACGACGCCGTCGATGCTGGCGTGCTGGGCAACGCTGAGCGTTTTGATGTCCTCAATGGCACCGTCGAGAGGTTTGGCAACGACCTGGCCACGCCGGACGCGGTCTCCCGCTTGGACGGTGGGAATGGAGGCTTTGACGATCGGTGTCAGCGTGTGGGTGAGATAGATCCGAACGCGCTGGATTTCGCTACGCACATCTGTTGGCGCTTTCGGTTTCCAATGCAGATAGCGGGAGAGCCCTAGCTTGGCCATGGCGCGCGGCAAGGTGTCCTCCCAGGTGGGAGACGCCTCACCAGGAAGTTGCTTCAAAGAAACTTGATCGGCCACGTAGAGGGATTTATCCACGATGAGCAACCCATTCGTCTTCTTCAGGATGGCATGTACGCGGATATCCACGAGATCCCCCATGAGCGGCCCTCCATCGATCACCATGAGATGGCGGTGCCTCCGAGTGTCAATGCCGGAGCGGGCCAAGAGATCCATGCTGAACGTGCCTACGGGGGTACAATATACGCGAGGCT
>MFGX01000131.1:14608-23835 GCA_001778455.1 Candidatus Fraserbacteria bacterium RBG_16_55_9
TGAGGTATTTATCGATCACGGGTTGCTCTTCGAAGAGAGCGCGGTACATATTAAAGATCGTCTCGACGTTGTTGACCGTGACCCCGACAGTAGCTGGCAGCTGCTTCCCAGGGACCTCGCGGCCGGTGACCGATTTGGTCAGCCAACGCTCCTCCCCGTACCCGTATGTGGAAGGAGTGTATGAGATCTCAAACCCATGGGATTCCTTGAAGGGGTCGAGCGTTTCTTTGTCTTTCTCTTTGGCTCCGATCACCACGCGCTCGAACCCAAAGATCTGCTTCAGTGTGTCCAGCATTTCACTCATCTGATCTGCACACGTGATGAGCAGGAGCTTGTCGGCTTCGTAGCCAGGCTCACCCTCCTCACAATTCACAATGAGAATGGGTGTAGGTTTTATATATTTGAAGTATGTCGGGAACCCTGCTCCTCCGGCTCCGACCAAGCCCATATCGCGAAAGAGCCGCACGATCTCCTTGCGATCTGTCGTGACGAGCTTGGCCATTACTTCCCCTCGAGGATGGCCTGGGCGGCAATTTGCGCGGCTTGATTCAATTCGTTCATGTCAAGGTTTTCAGAGTCGATGACTCCAGAGACCAACACGTAGTAGAGCTTCAAATCGTCTTGCCAGAGCAGCCCAGCCAGTTTCGCATCCGTGTTGGAGAACGCTTGCATCCGCACTCCCTCCACAGTCACCGCTGTGGCATCTCCCAGGAGCAGCAAGGGCTTGATCTCGTTGGCCGCTTTCGAGTCTGCCAGGAGGAAGACGGTAACTCCAAGGTTTTCAACACTTCCTTTGAACGGAGAGCTCTCTTGAGGCGCAAACGTGGCATGTACGGAGAAGAGCTCACCTTCGAAGATGGGGTCGACTCGATCGATGTGTTCGACGGTAAACCCCTCGATCTCTTGGGGAATGAGTGTCGAAGTCTCTGTTCCCGTTGTCTCCTCGGTGGGAGTCGCTCCCAAATGGAGGACGACCAGCCCAACAAAGAGCGCCACCGCCGCCCCGATCAAAACGAGCATCACCGTGAAGAGATTCTGCATGATCTCTAGAAATATAAGACAGTCCGACCCCACTTGTCAACCACATAGAGCCTATGCAGATGAGTCACCGATCTCTTCTTGCTATAATGAGTTTCATTGCCGGAGAGTGAAGCGATGTCCCGAGGTCGTGTGTTGGTCGCAATGAGCGGAGGAGTGGATAGTTCCGTGGCCGCTCTCTTGTTACTGCAAGAGGGCTATCAAGTCATCGGAGCGACGCTCAACCTGTGGTCGTATGAAGGCAGGCAAGAACCCTACAATGAATGCTGCTCCCTTGAGGTCCGAGTGGTCGCCCAACAGTTGGGCATTGTGCACCACTTCATCGACGAGGGGGATGAGTTCAAGAAGCGTGTTGTCGATCCGTTCATCGCTGACTATTTAGCCGGTCGCACGCCGAGCCCGTGTGCACGCTGCAATCGTCATGTACGCTTCCCCAAGCTCTTGGAACTCGCGGGTCAACTGGGATGCGAGTATTTGGCCACAGGCCACCACGCACGCATTCAACACGAGAACGGCACCTATCATCTGCTTCAGGGGCACGATCCCATGAAAGACCAATCCTATTTTCTCTACGCTCTGGAACAGTCCCAGCTCGAAAGAATCCTTTTCCCTGTCGGTGATTACCGGAAGGAAGAAGTCTGGGAGATCGCTCGTCGACACGATCTGGTGTCTGCTCGTAAGCCGGAGAGCCAGGACCTCTGCTTCCTGCCTCACGGAGATCATGCGCGATTCTTGAAGGAACGGGCGAATGGATCTCTTGCGCCGGGCGAGATCGTGGATGCCCAGGGAAGGGTATTGGGTCAACATCAAGGGTTGGCCTTCTATACCGTCGGTCAACGTAAAGGCCTGGGCCTTAGCACCGGAGAGAAGGTTTATATTACGGCTCTGGACCCTGTCCGTAATCGCCTCGTTGTTGGCTCTGAGGAGGCACTCTACGCCGGGGGCTTACTTGCTGATGAAGTCCACTTCATTGCTCTGGATGAGCTTACTCACGAAGAGCGGGTTGAGGTTAAGGTTCGCTATCGTTGTCGACCTACGCCCGCCACACTCCACCCCGACATGGACTCCCGCGTACAGGTGCTCTTCGACGAGCCTCAACGGGCCATCACACCCGGACAGATCGCGGTTTTCTATCAAGCTGAAAGAGTCTTAGGCGGAGGGACGATCGTCCGAGCGTTAACGCCAGACGAAGCAAGAGCGTACACTCCCTTGGCAAGCGCGACGCCTACTGAGTGATGATGAGCGCTTCCATGCCCCTCTTTCTCCAGACGGGATCATAGATCTGATAGCGACGTCCGCCGGTGATATCGACCCAGAGAATCGTCGTTGACTTAGGGCGGAGGAGCTCAATCTTACCTACCACACGCTGTTCCACCGTGTCGTAGATCTCAACCTGGTGGATGTTGTTGCCCTGATTCGCGAAGGTGAGCTTCACTCGGCCAGATTCCATAGTAATCCGGTTGGGGGTGATGGCATATTCTGTGAGGGTGAATGCGGCATCCCTTGCCCCAGGGGGGGGCGGGCTGCTTTTGGGGCCAAACAGCGAAAAACCGATCAGGGCTACTGCGGCGAGAATGACGATGATCGCTATTACACGTTCCATAGTCTATGGGTTCTCCTCCCTAATTCCTGAAATCTAGCTCACGTCCAGACAATCCATCGGATCATACCGAGGAAGATGCTGGATCGTCAACTCGCGGGTGATGTTCAGAGAGGACATTGAGAACCTCAATTGACGGATTGGGCGCCAGGGTCTAGAATCATCACCACGCAGCCGGACCGGGTTCTCGCGTGGAGGGATGGCCGAGCGGACGAAGGCAATGGTCTTGAAATGCTGACGGAAAAGCATCTACGCCAAGAATACTATGGGAAGAGGCGCTCACTCAATCAAATTGGGTCAGAGCATGGTCTGAGCCCAGGCAGCGTTGCTTACTGGATGGACAAGTATGGCCTGAAAAGAAGGAGCGTGAGCGAGGGTGTTTATTACCGGTGCAATCCAGAAGAATGTTTTCAAATCCGCGAGCTTTCGTCTGACGAAGAAAGGCTGCTCAAGGCAGTTGGCCTTGTCATCCATTGGTGCGAGGGATTGCAAAAGACAAACAGCAGGGTAGCTATTACAAATACAAACCTGGATATGTTGAAGCTTTGGAAAGCATTTCTTCTTGATATCTTTGGAGTCAATTCGTCTAAGCTTCGAGTGCATCTATATGTTCACCACAACCAAGATGGAGAGGCGCTGAAGAGATACTGGTCCGAAGCCCTCCAGATCCCGATGGCGCAGTTTGATGCCGTTTCATATACTAAAAAGACCTGCCGCCAGTTGAACTATAAGGGCACAGTCAGGATTGCAGCAAATAATGTAAAGCTCTTAAGCCAATTGCGGCAGTGGCTCAAAGAATTGATAGAGAGTCTAAACGGAGGGCTACGCCTAACTGGTAAGGCATCGGTCTTGAAAACCGACGCGCGTTGAGCGCTTGGGGGTTCGAGTCCCTCGCCCTCCGCCAAGTAGATACCCACGGGCAAGCCCGTGGAACTCTGCTCGCTATTAGGAAAAGGAAACAGGCATTTTGAATAGCTGCCAAAGAAAAGTTGAATTGTCCTTTCCGTTCGCCGGGTTGCCACGCGTACTGCGGTTTGGATATTCTCAAACAGACATGGCCAAGTACCCTCTATCGTTTGACAAATCCCAAACAGCCCCCTAGAATTGCTCCTCGGAGAGGTAGTCAAGTGGCCGAAGACGGCGGCTTGCTAAGCCGTTGTAGGGGTAAAACTCTACCGTGGGTTCAAATCCCACCCTCTCCGCCACAGGTGCTAATCTGCGACCTCATTCCCTTGGTTACGGAGCGTGGCGCGGGCTTCCTCCAGGGCCTCTTCGAAAAGCAACTGAACATCTTGAGTTTCCACCAAAGGAGCAAAGTCGCTTAGCCAACGGCGGATGTAAGCCAGATCCACTTGGAGGCGCTGGCGAATGAGAATGCGCTCCACGTCCTCACGGTCGCGGGCTCGTCCAGCAACGCTTTTGTGGAGGATCAAGTCCTCAACACTGATCATCCGAACGCGAACGTCGTGAAAAGAGACGGTGATCGCTCGACGCATGACTTCCTCTTCGTAACCAGGAATTCCCAAAGAGATGTCTATCGGCACACCGGTGTCTGTCTTCACCAACAGAACACGATGGTCACGAGCGAAAGAGAGCGCGTCCGGAATGCGAGGTGAAAATCGCTCCAGAGCTTTCTGTAAAAACGATTCCAACTCCTCCTGAGACACCACGACGGTGACATCGATATCGCGCGTCGTGCGGGGCTCTCCCCAATATTGAACGGCCAATCCCCCCAGAAGGACGTAGGGGATCTTATGCCTGTCGAGAAACTTCGTGATCTCCTTGACCGCTTGAAGGAGACTCATTCTTCAGAGGGATGCCGTCTTAATGCCTGGCGCATGGCCATCAGTAAAGGAGAGGGGGATGGTTCTCCAACCTGAGTGTTTCGATATTGAGCCTCCATGCCCATGAACCCCAAATGCAATCGTAGGGCCTCTTCCTCAGTCAAATTGAGTAGAAAATGGACGCGCTCCTTTTCGATTCTCTCTTGAGCCACTTGTTGATCTTTCATCCAGCGCTTGACTGCCGCGTTATCCAGCGTTCTCTCCGGCATGGTTCCTCCCTGCTTTATCCTAACGTATTGGGCAAGATCTCTCAACGAGATTGACGACCTTTCGAAAAGCGGGTAGACTGAACGCGGCCTGTGCTAGGCGGGGGGCTAGCGGTCCCCTGAATCCGCAACCCGCTCAAGCGGAGCCGAAGGGTCATCTGAGAGGCCTTCGTCTGGGAGAGCGCTCGGTGCGTGCGGCGTCGAAGGCTGAGCCCTCTACGGCGCAAACTCGTGAACCCCGCCAGGCCCGGAAGGGTGCAACGGTAAGCGGGCCCTGCGGGTGCTAGAGGATTCCTTGGCCGGAGCTGGCTGCCCGAGAAGCACCCGGGGGAAGATCCCGAAGTGATCTGCACAGGCCATCTCTTTTCTTGCAACGGCTCACTCTGTTTCTTTCTGCTCCTCCTCGTCGCCCTTGCCTCCGAAGGAGACCATCACCTGCACCATCCACGCATTGAAGTTCGCTGGAGGACCTACCAACTCCTTACCGCTCTGATCCCAGTTGCCTCCGAATGTCACCAGATATCCACCAGAGATCCTGAGCGACAGCCACTTCAAGACCGTGAACGCAACACTCACTTGCGGCTCTAGAGTGAAGAAGCTCCGCTTAAGCACCGTGTTGGGCGGGTTGCTGATCGCCGTATCAAAGCTCTCCGAACGATGGTCTAACAAGCTCAATTCGGCACCTCCGCCTCCGATGAGCGTGCCCACCATCACATCGTATGCCTCATCGGAGAAGAGGCCATACCCGAGGAAGAACCCTCCAAAGCCAAGAGAGAGTACAGCCGCCTTGTTCCCTACCGATGAAGATGTTTCTCCCCCTGTCCCGAAGCCGCCGAAACGCCAGCTCTTCAAGAGTCCTCCCCACCCACCACCTCCCATTGTGAACATGCCTTCCGTGGGGAAGGGCGCGTAGCCGTGAGCTTCCAGAACAGTGCTCAGCCCTGAGAGGTCCAGCATGATCCAACCCGGCATTGGACCGCCAGCGCCAAGACCCTCCTCTTCCATTGCCATCGGCATCTCCTCTTGACCCATGACCAGCAGACCGAAGCAGAACGCTGCTACCGCTACAACACAAAGAGCAGATGCAATTCTCATGTTCTTTGCCTCCTTAAGATCCTTCGATTGAATATTCTCTGATGCTCAAGAGTCAAATGGGGCGAGCCTGGGGTCGTAGGGGATTTGTCAGTGAGCCCACATCCTTTTTATAATCCGTACCGTATGAAGAAGCTCGCAATTCATCCGCCCATCACCAACGCCTCCGGCCCTCTTTCCGTCACCCGAGAAGAGCTGGAAGCCCTTGGACGCTCTGCAAGCGGAGCTATTGTCACCAAGTCCATGACCCACTGCCCTCGCGTGGGCAACCCGGAGCCGCGCCTCGTGCCTCATCTGGAGGGTCAGCGAGGCTCGATCAACTCCATGGGCTTAAATAATTTGGGCTATCGCGGATACGCAGAACTAATGTCCACACTAAAGAGCTTTGGAAAACTCGTGATCGCGAGCATCTCCTACGCACCCTGCGAACACAAGTTACCCCTGGAGGAACAATATGAGGAGATCGCACAAACGATGATCCAGAGTGGGGCAGACATGCTGGAAATAAACCTCTCCACACCCAATTTGACAGGCATTCCCATCTCCAATGACCCTGAGTCCATACGGCGTGTACTTGGACCTCTCTGCAAGAAAAAAAAGATTCCCATTGGCGTGAAAATTTCACCCTACAACAACACCCTGCTCCTCTTCGAAGAAGTCGCCCAGCTCCTCATGGAGCTAAAGGTAGACGTAGTCACAACGATGAACTCTGAGCCGAACGTCATGGACATTGATTTGAAGACCCGAACGAAAGTGATCAAGCCTCGCGAGGGCTATGGAGGCTACGGCGGTCCGGCCATACTTCCCATTGCCCTGGCTGAGGTGCACCGCTTCTATAAATTCTTCAAGAAATACAATAGCCCAATTCAGATCTGGGGTTGCGGTGGAATCATCCAAGCGGAAGATGCGATCAAGCACTTTCTAGCTGGGGCTTCCGTAGTGCAAGTCGGCACCGCTCTTCTTTGGAAGGGGACGGCAGTCTTCGCGGAACTTTCGCGGGGAATCGAACAGTGGCTCAAGAAGAACGGTCATTCCCACCTTGAAGAGATCGTAGGGACCGTGCGGGAACTCTAATTGATTGCATGAACGTCCTACGAGGTGGTCAGGTCTTTCTCAGCGGGAAGCTCGTCCTCACAGAAATTGCTTTTGACGAAGAGGGAATCAAAGCTCTGGGCGATGATCTCGACGGTGAGCCCGTGGACTGCTCGGGGAGAATCATCTTGCCAGGCATGATCGATGCCCACGTACACTTTCGAGATTTCCAGCAAGCCTACAAAGAAGACTGGCAGACAGGCGGCAGAGCAGCTATCCAAGGTGGAGTCACGACGGTTCTGGCTATGCCCAACACGGACCCACCGATCACAACTGTCAAGATGGTTCGCGAGCAATGGCGTCGGGCCGAACGCTCACCTGTAACTGGAGGAGTCTTCGGTGGGATCACACCCGAAAATCTTCCACGCCTCCCTGCGCTTGCCCCTCACGTGACAGCGTTCAAGCTCTATATGGGTGAGACAACGGGCAGTCTTCACATTGCGCGACCTTCAGTGCAGAAAGAGGCTTTCCGACGGGTTGCGGAGACGGGGAAAGTGCTCGCTGTTCACGCACAGCAGCTCGATTCATCCTCTGAAGCAAGCGATTTAGAGGTTGCCTTGGAGTACGCCCTGCAGAGGGACGTAAAACTGCACCTCTGTCACGTTCGCACCCGCGAGGGAATTGAACTTGCGCAAGATGCCAAGCGCGACGGATTGGATGTCACAATCGAAACCTGCCCGCACTACCTCTTCTTCACGGAACGCGATCTTACAGAGAAGGGCGCATGGCTGAAAGTGAATCCTCCCTTGGCGACTGAAGAAGACCGTGAGCACCTCTGGTGGGCGCTTCGAGAGGGGTATGTTGACATTCTGGCGAGCGATCACGCGCCGCACACCATCGAAGAAAAATCGAGACCTTTCGAGAAAGCGCCGTACGGTCTGCCCGGCGTGGAGACAGGTCTTCCCCTGATGCTCGACGCTACGCAGAAGAAGCGCCTGACGTTACGGCGTTTGATTGAGGTCTTCTCGACGCGGCCTGCCGAGCGATTCTCGTTGACTCAGAAAGGGCGCATCGAGGTCGGCTGTGATGCGGATTTTGTGATTGTCGATCTCGAAAGGCGTGATCGAGTCAGTCAAGAGATGATCGCTTCAAAGTGTGGCTGGTCGCCGTTTGAGGGCTTCGAGCTTGTGGGTTGGCCGGTCATGACGTTGGTGCGAGGCAAGAGGGCCTTTGAGGCAAAATGAGAAGAACCAGGGATAGCCGAAACGTTTATGACTCGATCGCCTTAGGATCTCCGCAATTCCTCTGGGCTAATGCCGAGATCACGCAGGATGGCACGCAAGGTTCCCTTGGGGAGGTCCTTTCTGCCGTGTCGGACGATAGTCGTGAACCGTTGATTGGCAGGGTTCCACCAGATCTCGTGAGAACCAGGTGCCCGCCGCACGAACTCGCACCCGCGCTTGCGCAGTTTTTGAGTTAGCTCGCGATAGGTCATGGAGCGGGCACGAGGATCTCGACCCGAAGCGGTGGACGCAGGGCACGCAACTCCTTAGGCAGGGGTACTCCTTTGGCTTTCATGGCTTGCAGTAAGCTCCGCGCTACTCCAGGCGCGAGCTCCACAAGGTCCTCTATGGTATCAGCCTGTACAAGAAAACCGGGCAGGACTGCGCTACGCGCCAAGTATCCCCCTTCTTCTAAAGGCTCGATCTCTATGGGAAGTCGGTACCCTGCCACAGCCATCATCTCCTAAGGTGTATCAAGCTTTGCTCTTAGAGTCTATTGTAGCTCTGGAGTAGAGTGACGGCAAATTCCGCACCCAGCGAGTTTTTGAGACGGAATGAGAAGAGCGAAGGACGCCCGGCAATGACCTCGGGCGCCCTTGCTCTGCTCCTCTTGCACTTTGGCTGATTCGCTACCTGATGCACCCACCTACGCTCATGGACCGATGATTACGCCCGCATTGCCAACAACGTCCGGAGTCACCACTTGGCCAAATTCATCGGTTGCTCCATTGACTGTAGCCGTGTTGAGGCACAACGGAATTTCCTTCTTGGGCCTGAACTTCACGAAGATGTTGAAGCTTTCGCCTATCTTCAGATCCCTGTCGAATCCGAAGACGCCAATCGCGCCTCCCGTCAAGTCAACCCACCTTAGGGTCACTTTCCCGTCGGGTGCCACAGATTTGCTGTTGAAAGCGACGCTATATAGGAAGAGGGTCATGCAGGTGCTGTCGAAGGTGTCATTTAACGGTAGCTTGGTGATAGTCGTCTTCCCCATGTTGGTGATGGTGATCCGGAATTCAATGAGATCACCCTGCCCATCGGATCCGCTTAAGCTAGCAGTACCGCTCTCCGGCTTAATGAGCTCTTTCGTGACACTGACCTCGGGGAGACAAACAATCATAACGTCTGCACT
>MFGX01000131.1:23851-25329 GCA_001778455.1 Candidatus Fraserbacteria bacterium RBG_16_55_9
GCCACATGACCCTCCTTGTCGAGGGCGCTCGCAACTTTGGCGATGTTTGTGATGACATTCCGAGCAGGTGGAGCGCAAGCTATGACTTGGTATTGCACCTTGAGTGCCCGGGCTGCAGCATCAGTCAGCGGTCCCAAGTTGTCCCACTCGATGTGGCTTTCTGTAACAGCTGTCGGCGGTACTGATGCCCCCACAAACTGAAGAAACCGATTATCGAAGACATCTTCAAGGGGAAGATTGTCGATTCCGCCTGAACTCCTGAGATTGATGGTGAACTCCACCATGTCACCAAGGGTAGCAATGCCGCCAGCTGGGATGGTCAGGGTCTTGCTCACCGAGATGACGGGCAGCTCCTCGACGGAAACAAAGAGGTCGTAACCGACTCCATCTCCTTCGGAATCCTTGTTCAGCTTAACGGTCTTCCCTACTCCGTAATCGGAGTGATCCGTACCAGGGCCGAAGAGTCCGGCCAAATCCTTGTAGGGATCGTTGTCGCCGAAGTCGAGTGAAAGGGGACCCCCAAGACCGACGTAACAGTCGGCAATGCCGAGAGTTCCAAGTACAAGATTGTGAGAACCAAGCGGCTCTTCACCGAATCTTCGGTCCAAGCAGTCCTGGTCGTAGCCGTTAGCCCTGACGGTGAATCTCTCGCCATCCTGAAGGAAGAAATCAAAGGCAGCGCCACTAAAGTTCATCTCTCCGTTACCCACGCGAACCAGACAGGTGCCAAATGGGCCTGGTACATTGCAACTGTCGTCATCATAAGTGTCCATTTCGCCTAGGGCGAAGTCAGACAGACGTATCCACTCATTATCCGGTGCCCGGTCGACATTCATCCAGAAGAACGTGCACTCGCAGTCTCCGGGGTCTGTGTCCATATCCTCATGCAAATCCATCTTGTTGAGGGTCAACCTGAAATGGCGGATGAGCTCTGAAGGTGGAATATCCCAGCCGACATAGATTTTGCGAGCGTACACATCTTCTGGCGTGACACTCTTGTCCTTGAGAGGAATCTTCACGTGAATCATTTTGTGCTGATCAAATAACTTCCTTGAGGGATCGTATGGATCCACAGCGCCCTTGCAAACCTCGCTCGCAGGCATTTCATCTAACTGCGGCTCTGCCACCGTGTCGGGAACAGTGTTTCTCGGGCCATCTTCTTTCGACTTGACGACGTGGGCACCATCCGGCCCTGTGGGAAGGCAGATGTCGAACTCAAAGTCTTCGTTAATGGGAGTACCGCTATGAGGGTATGGCTTTATGCATCCGTTTGGGTCAAGGAAGATTATAAACGGCGTACAATGCGGAGCCAGCACGTCATTAGCGAAGCCGGCGTGGCCGTGAATGTAGAGGTCGGTCGCAGTCACTGGTTTCAACGTGCGGACCTGCTGACGCATGGAGGCAATCGCTCGAATCGGATGAAGTTCTGTCTTGTAATGGTGAGGCTCACCGTTGACTGTCTTAGAGTGCCCACAGTC
>MFGX01000131.1:25393-26484 GCA_001778455.1 Candidatus Fraserbacteria bacterium RBG_16_55_9
GAATTTCTCGGCATCGCTGTCACTAGTTTGGTGGGGGACGGTACCGGTTTCCCACTCAACGTGCAACGTATCAGGACCCGGACGCATGGGATCGTTGTCACCGCTAGCGTCGGACAGGATATCCTCCTGACCTTGATCCACAAGGATATCTGCATTGTAGTCATGCGAGTCATGTACGGTTGGAAAGTCTTGCCAATTGACCTTGGCCTCGTTGATGACTAAGCCGCTGACAAAACGGAACTTCTGGCTGGGGTCAGCAGGATTTGCCAGAACCCAGACCGGATCCGGAATTTGTGGTATAAAGTCATGCAAGAGTGCTAGAGCAGCAGCTATTGTAGGCCCCTGTGTGTTCAATGCGGCAATTACCGCTGGGATTGTCAAGTCGAATCTCACGCAGTCTGACCTGGACCCGTTGATAGGCATTGACATGCTAGAGGCCCCTGCTACCGCCACAGCGTCTCCTCCCAATCCAAGCGGCAAGACTCCCAACATGAACACAATCAACAGCATCCACTTGCCATTCACAGTTGCTTTTCTAAACATTGTAGACCTCCTAGCCTAAGCTTGTGCTTACCTTTGAGATCACTTCCAGCTCACTGGCTTCCAGTGCTCAGTGATCTCTCCTCTTGCCGTTGGCCAAGGACCTAAGTGCCTGGGAGCGAAACGCACAAACGGCCCTCTACGCTGGCTAGAAGTTATATTTCAGGGCTTTACTTAAGGTGGTGGTGGAATTGCTTACGTCCTGCTTCCCCTTCGGCAGCCCGGCGACCATAGATTCCTTTCTTTAGGCCCGTGGCTTTGCGTCCCCAGCTTTCACTGGGTTTGCCTTTATCGGGTATTCCGAATGCATTATACTCCATCCCAAGAGCAAGCGTGATGAACCTTTCGATTAGAAGGGTATTCTCAGGGCTTGACAGGTGAGTGAATCCATTCTATAAGAGGAAGGAATTGGTTCGCAGCGTCTATCATGATGATTGAAAGGAGCCCAATCTATGGCAAGAGCAACGTTTGCAGCAGGTTGTTTCTGGGGAGTGGAGGCAGCCTTCCGGCAAATCAAGGGCGTTTTATCTACTCGCGTTGGATACACCGGA
>MFGX01000132.1:0-249 GCA_001778455.1 Candidatus Fraserbacteria bacterium RBG_16_55_9
AACAACCGAATCCCTTCGAGCTTGCTCTCATCGATCACGCTGAAAAGAATAGCGGGGGCTTGAGCGTTTACAATGGTGAAATCCGTCTTGCCCGAACGGATGGTAGCCCCCAGGCTCTGCTCGAAGCCGTTCATTACGAGCCCTAAAGCCAAGATGGTCGCAACGCCGATGCTTACCCCTAGGAGGGTAAGCACGTTCCGGATCTTCTGGCGCCAGAGGTTTTTCAAAATGAGTGCTAAGAAAGACATG
>MFGX01000132.1:282-1302 GCA_001778455.1 Candidatus Fraserbacteria bacterium RBG_16_55_9
AATCGACTCTACCAAAAGACCTTCTCGCGCCAGTCGCTCTTGAAGATCTCGTAGCAACTGCTCCAGAGTCGTTTCCACGACGGCCTGCTCGCCGCTCATGGCCACAGTGATTAGAATCCTCATGCCCTCATCGAAGCCCTTCGGGCGCGACTTGATGTATGCTTGCGGCCAAGCATTTTGCAGTTCCTTGAGCAGCGGGGCAATACGCGATTCGTCGCTGAGATCTACAATCAGTGTCTTTTCTGCATAGAAGCCTTTGCCTGTGAGTTTCTTAAGATAAGGCCGAAGCGCGTTCTGGAAGATATCTTTCATCTCGGACGGCACACCGGGTAACGCAACGATGAGGCTCTTCCCTCGCTGGATGAGCACACCGGGCGCCGTGCCCACGCGATTCGCCAACGGAATTGCCCCCTGAGGGAGCCGCGCCATCTTGCGGCGACTCTCCGTGAGTTCAAAACTATCTATCCTCTTCAATTCCATGAGCTCGCGATAGCGACTCTGGATCATTTTGAGAGCGTCTGGATTCTCTTCTACGGGCACGTCGAACGCTTGAGCTACGGCTTCCAGCGTCATGTCATCCCCTGTAGGCCCAAGGCCGCCGGTAGTGAGAATGAGATCTCGCTCGGATTCAAGCGCTCGCTTTAGCTCTTGACTGATCTTCGCTCGGTCATCTGGCATGATGGAACAACGCTCAACTCTCCCGCCCAAACCCGTGATTTGTGCAGAGAGCCAATGGGTATTTGTGTCTTGCACAATGCCAAGGAGGAGTTCGTTCCCAATGGCAATGATCTCGGCTGACATGGTCATTCTTTCAACATCTCCCGGATCTCTTGGGGTGAGCGAGCGAGCCGTGAGATTCTCTCATGACTGCTCTCAAAGGCGCGAAGAGACTCTTCACTCCGACTCATACTCTTTGATTGTAGAGTCCTGGGAACATGACTTGCAATGCAAGGCTGCCTTGGATTATCTTGATCCGCCAGCATGAGTAAACTCATTGACTTGCGAAGCGATACGGTTACC
>MFGX01000132.1:1347-8118 GCA_001778455.1 Candidatus Fraserbacteria bacterium RBG_16_55_9
CGAGGTGGGCGATGACGTTTTCGGCGAGGACCCCACAGTCAATCGCTTGCAGGAACTCTGTGCAGAGCGTGCAGGCCACGAAGCGGCTCTCTTTGTACCTTCAGGAAGCATGGGCAATGAAATCGCCATCGGCATCCATGCTCACCCTGGCGACGAGGTGATCGTGGAGGCTGATTCCCACACTGCGAATTTTGAGCTCTCCGCGATGGCCGCATACGCAGGTGTCCTGGCTCGGACGATTCCCACGGAACGAGGCTGGCTTACTGTAGAACAGATCAGAAAGGCCGTACGTCCTCGAGTATATTACATTGCGCGAACAGGTCTGATCGTGCTGGAGAACACGCACAACATGAAGGGCGGATCGATCTACCCCCAAGACGAGGCCGAACGGGTCATCCAATACGCTCATGAGAATAAGATTCCCGTTCATCTGGATGGCGCACGAGTCTTCAATGCAGCCATAGCCCTGAAAAAACCTGTGAAGAGCTTGACGAAACGCTTTGATTCTGTGATGTTCTCGTTCTCGAAAGGCCTGGGTGCACCCGTAGGTTCAATGCTCACGGGCAGCCGTGAGTTTATTGCCGAAGCTCGTATTGTGCGAAAGCGCATGGGCGGTGGCATGAGACAAGTGGGGATCTTGGCGGCTGCGTGTCTCTACGCCCTGGAACATCATGTTGAGCGACTCCAGGAAGATCACGAGAACGCAGTGCGCCTGGCTCATGCACTCGCTGAATTCGATGGGGTTCATGTGACTCCGCCAGAGACCAACATTGTGATCTTTGAACTCAAGAGCATCTCAGCCTCGGTATTCACACAGAGCTTACAAGAAATGGGCGTATTAGCCATACCGATCAGTGATACGAAAGTACGCATGGTGACGCATTTGGACGTGAACAGAGAAGAGATGATGCAAGCGATTGAGATCATCCGCACTCTGCTCTCATAGTTCATTGCTTAGATCGATCAAGGAGGTATATGATGGCATCGGTGGAAGAGAAACTCAAAGAACTGGGCCTAGAGCTTTCCGAAGCTCCTAAGCCCGTGGCTGCCTATATCCCTGCAAAACAAGTTGGAGAGCTTGTCTTCATCTCCGGCCAACTGCCTTTTCGCAATGGGCAGCTCATGTATGTGGGGAAAGTCGGCGCGGAGCGAACTCAGCAAGAGGGCTTCCAAGCGGCCGAGCTTTGCGCGATCAACGCCCTAGCCATCGCGAAATCGGTTGCCGGCTCCTTGGAGAAGGTCCGAGAGATCGTGCAAGTACGGGGGTTCGTCAACTGCACACCCGATTTCACCCATCAACCTGAAGTGATCAATGGAGCCTCGGAGCTACTGGTGAAACTCTTTGGCGACAGCGGACGCCATGCGCGCGCGGCAGTTGGGGCATCCAGCCTCCCTCGCAACGCCACCGTGGAAGTCGAGATGATCGTACGGATGACGAGTAAGGAGATTGGCCATGTGGGGTAGAATCTTGCTATTGTTGCTCTTCTTGGGAGTGATCGCGCTCACCATGCGATCGATCTTCTTCGCAGAGCGGAAGGTCCGTCCGAAGCATTGATTCCATTACGGGATGAGGACAAGCTTGCCCACATGCTCGCCTGCTGCCATCACCCGATGAGCTTCGGAAGCATGCTTCAACTCGAATCTACGCTCGATAACGGGTCTGATCTTCCCCTCTTGTAGCCAGACCAAGAGCTCTTCCAGTTCATGCTTCTCTCCGAGATAGAGCCCGAGAATGCTTACATGGCGAAGATAGGTCTGATGCAAGCTCAAAGACACATCCATGCCGGTAAGCTTGCCGCAGAGCAATAAGCGCCCACCCTTTTGCAAAAGCTGAAATCCCTTGGGAAACGTCTCCGCTCCCACAGAGTCTAGGACCATATCGACGCCATACCCACGCGTGAAGTCTCTCACCGCAGTCATCACATCGTCTGTGTGATGATTGAGAACGAGATCAGCACCTAAGCCCTCCAGCTGCTTTCGCTTCTCATCTTTGCCCACAGTGGCGATCACGCGGGCCCCCAATAGGTGAGCGATTTGAACAGAGAATGTGCCAAGCCCGCCGGAGCCTCCCCAGACGAGTATCGTCTCTCCTTTCTGCGCTCTGCCCACTGTGACGAACGCGTGGTAGGCTGTCAGGCCCGCCACCGGCAGGGTGGCCGCCTCATCAAACGAGATCTCTTTGGGCAGATGGATCAGGCTCTCCTCAGGCACAGAGACGTATTCGGCATAGGAGCCGTCAATATGGAGCCCGAAGTATTTCCATTGGCCACAAAGCCAGCGCCTACCTTGAAGGCACAGATCGCAAGCTCCGCAAGCGATGAGCGGCCATGAGAGCACCCGATCTCCCTTGCGGAATCGTTCCACGTTCCCCCCAATTTCCTCAACGGTTCCTGCTATATCTGCGCCAGGGATGTGAGGGAATTGGATCTTGACGCCGGGGTATCCCCCGCGCACGAAGAAGTCGATGCGATTGACTGTCGTAGCGTGAATGCGTACGAGCACATCTTGCTCTCTCAACTCCGGTTCGGGATGATTCTCTTTGTAGATGAGCTTCTCGAGGCCCCCGTGTTCCAGCAATACGATCGCTTTCATGACCCAGACACTGTAGCTGAAATGAGTTGGCTCGTCGAATGACTTGCCCCATGCCCCTGAATCTGATAGGGTAGCGTGAACTTCTATGAGCGGACCATGGCAGATCGGAGACACAACCCTAGGGCAGATCACCGCGATCAAACCTTACGGGGCCTTCGTCCAGCTTGCCACAGGAGATGTAGGGATGGTCCACATCTCCGAGGTGGCCGAGGAGTACGTGCGAGACATCCAGAGCTATCTGGCTGTCGGTCAAGATGTGACTGTCAAAATCATTGGAATCAATGAAGAGGGGAAACTCAACCTATCCATTAAGCAACTGACAAAACATGAGGAGGAGGCCGCTCTCTACTTCCGCCAGGTCCAAGAATTCCGCCAGATTCTTGAGAGGCGCAGGGCGGAATTGCAGGTGGAGAGCTCCGGAAGGCGCTTGGCCCAAGAGAAACAAGAAACTGTGGCTTCTTCTCGTGCTACCCTTCTCAACTGGAGCAAACAGGCTCGCAAGATCATCGCACAGACGACCCAACGGAGCGAGCAACGCCAGCGCATCTACAAATCACTCGATCTTTAAAACCGAGAGAGGAAAACCAATCCGATGTCCGAGATGATCAGACGTTCCGAGATCAGTATGCTCGATACCGCTCGCCATTTCTTTGATCAGGCTGCAAATCTCCTTAAGCTGGAAGAACCGTTGCGGGAGCTTTTACGATACCCGAAGCGCAAGTTGATCGTCACCTTTCCCATTCGCATGGACAGTGGCCAAGTGAGGCATTTTGAGGGCTATCGTGTGCAGCACCATCCCGTGCTTGGCCCCACCAAAGGGGGCATTCGCTATCACCCCGAAGTCACACTGGAAGAGGTGGAGGCACTTGCCGTTCTTATGGCGTGGAAATGCGCGGTATTGAACCTGCCCTTCGGCGGAGCAAAAGGGGGAGTGAAATGCGATCCCAAGGAGATGAGCATACCTGAACTGGAGCGCATGACACGGCGCTATGCCGCAGAGATCGCGTTCATGATTGGACCGGACGTGGACATTCCCGCTCCGGATGTCTACACCAGCGAGCGCGAGATGGCGTGGATTGTCGACACGATCAGTATGCATCACCACGGGCAGTTCATGCCCGGTCTGATCACAGGAAAACCAAAGATATTGGGAGGCTCCGAGGGTCGAGATACGGCCACGGGGCGAGGCGGCTTCTTCGTTTCCTTGCAAACGCTTAAGCAGCTCAAGATGAAGCTAGAAGGGGCCACGGTCGCTGTTCAAGGGTTTGGAAACGCAGGAGCGGCCATTGCTCAATACTTCCATGATGCGAAGGCACGCGTGATTGCACTAAGCGACTCACGGGGCGGGATTCTCAGCAATAAGAGCCTCGATCCGAAGGCAGTCAAACGCCATAAAGCCAAGACGGGATCCGTGGTCAAGTTCAAAGGCTCCGATAGCATCATCAATGAGGAACTACTGGAGCTTCGGTGCGATCTTCTCATCCCATCTGCATTGGAAAACCAGCTCACAAAGAAGAACGCGAAGAAGATCCGCGCGAAGGCCGTGATCGAGGTCGCCAATGGCCCCACGACCAAGGAAGCAGATCAGATCCTGCATGAGCGCGGTATCCCTGTCGTGCCTGACATCCTCGCCAACGCGGGTGGCGTGACCGTGAGCTACTTCGAGTGGGTGCAAGATCGTGCCTTCGACTTCTGGAGCGCGGACCATGTGGATGATCGCCTGAAGGAATTCATGGATCAGGCCTTCCAGCGCGTTTGGGAAGTGCACAAGAAGGAACGCGTGGATCTGCGAACCGCAGCGTACATGGTCGCCGTACGCCGCGTGGCCGAGGCAGCCCGTGCCCGCGGCTTGTACGCATAATTTGTGAAAGCCTGTATTCTGGCAAGCGGCTCCAGTGGCAACTGCACCTATGTCGCCGCGGGTGAGACCAAGATCCTCATCGACGCTGGGATCAGCCTCGCTCGCATCGATCGCGAGCTCAAAGCAATCGGTGCTGACTCTGAAGGCATGGATGCCTTGATCCTATCGCATGAACATGGCGATCACTGCCGCGAGCTCAGTCGGGTGGCCTTAGCCCTAGAGTGCCCAATCTACCTCAGCGCTCGCACTCTGCCTCACGTGCGTTGGGCGCTTAGTGATCACGAAGCGATACACACCTTCCGCGTGGGAGAGTCCTTCCCCATTGGGGACTTGCAGGTGGAGACATTTCGCGTCTTCCACGATTCCGTCGATCCGTGCGGCTTCCTTATTGGGGGACCCTCGCATTGCGACGGTGGAGGGCGAACGCGACTTGCCATCGCGACAGACTTGGGTACGGTGACGCCTCCGCTAAAGCAGCTGCTGCGAGTATGCGAAGCGCTCATCATCGAGGCGAATCACGACCTGAACATGTTGATGAACGGTCGCTATCCATGGGATCTCAAGCAACGCATTCGTAGTCCCGTAGGGCACCTTTCCAACGACCAGGCGGCGGAGTTGATCCGTGAGTTAACTCAACAAGGAGCTCTGAAGAAAGCAATTCTTGCACACCTCAGCCAACAGAACAACCGACCCGATCTGGCCCTCTCGGCTGTCCAGAGCCGTCTGGATAGTCTCTTTCACTGTGACGTGTATTTATCCTACCAAGACCAACGAAGTGAGGTCTTGGAGATCTGAGGCATACCTTGAGATGAAAGAGACAAATGCGACCGTCTTGGGTCACTAAAGTCTATCGAAATCCCTCAGGTGATCTGCTATAATAGAACTTGGAGAGGGCTTGGCAGGTAGCTGTCAGGGTTTTGCCACGCTTCCCACCTCTACCAGCGTGGATTTTTCCCCAACAGCTGGCCAAGCTCTTTCTTTTTCCGCTGGCGCGAGATTCAGTAGTCAATGGTATTCAGGAATCGTGGTGGACGCCTCGCTCTCGTCACTTGCTCGAAGGCATAAGCCAGTTTAATCAGCGTCGGTTCACTGAATGCTCGCCCCATGAACGTGATGCCAATGGGCAGTCCAAACGAGTACCCTGCCGGGACGGTGATCAGCGGGTATCCAGCCATGGCGGCCGGAGATGAACTCCCACCCAGATAGTGATCCCCATTGACGAGATCCGTCGGCCAAGCGGGCGAACCCGTCGGTGCAACCAGCGCGTCTAACTGGTGTTGGTCCATGATGGCATCGAGGCCTTCTTGCCGTGAGAGCCGGTGACTTCTCTCCAATGCATCAAGATACACCTGCTCTGTTAGCGGTCCTTTTTCTTCCGCCAACAAGAAGATCTCTTGCCCGAAGTATTTCAACTCTTCTTCTGCATGTACCTCATTGAACTCGATCAGTTGAGCAAGCGTACGTACGGGCAAGTCTCTGCGAGTGGCCAGATACGCATTGAGATCTGCTTTGAACTCGTACAAGAGCACTTCGAATTCCGCAGGATCGGAGTTGATCTCTTGCGCTGTGGGGATATCGGCGGGATCCACAATGACCGCGCCCGCATCCCTCATCGCCCGGACGGCTTCTTCAGCGATCTTGTCCATCTCTTCACTGTAGCCGTAGTAAGATTTGCGGGGAATGCCGATTCGCGCGCCCTTTAAGCCATCGAGATCTAGACAGCGTGTATAGTCCGCAAGAAATCTGCCTGCGCTGGCTTCTGTCGCTCCGTCTCTTGAATCGACTCCGGCCAGAGCGCTTAGCACGATGGCCGCATCGGCTACGGTTCGGGCCATCGGACCGACGGTGTCTTGGCTGTGCGAGATCGGGACGACTCCCGCTCGACTGCTGAGTCCAACGGTCGGCTTGATCCCTACGACGCCGTTGGTCGATGAAGGGCAGACGATGGATCCATCTGTTTCGGTTCCCAGTGCCGCCGCGCAGAAATTGGCAGCTACAGCAGCTCCTGAGCCTGAGCTGGAACCACACGGGTTTCGGTCCAGCGCGTAGGGATTGCAGGTCTGTCCGCCTCGACCACTCCAGCCGCTCGAGGAGTGAAATGACCGAAAGTTCGCCCACTCGCTCAGATTCGTCTTGCCCAAGATGACGGCTCCTGCATCTCTGAGCCTTTTCACCACGGTAGCGTCTCGGCTGGGTGGCGGGCCAACCAGGGCCAGGGAGCCAGCGGTTGTCATCATCTGATCCGCCGTGTCAATGTTCTCTTTAATGAGCACGGGGATGCCATGGAGCGGCCCGCGAGGACCTCGTGTGCGGCGCTC
>MFGX01000132.1:8173-9820 GCA_001778455.1 Candidatus Fraserbacteria bacterium RBG_16_55_9
TGACTGAGTTTACTCTTGCCCCGTACTTGTCGAGCGCCTGGATTCGAGACAGATATCGCTCCACGAGCTCGCGGGAGCTGAGGCTCCCTTGAGCTATTCGCCTTTGCGTCTCTCCAATCGTCAGCTCTTCCAATTCGTCCAAAGTTCTTGCCTCCGCTCTAGTGGAATGGGTACCAACGAGTCCGCTCACGAGAGAAGCTCCCGCCGCAGCGAGCGCACTCCAGTGGAGGAACGTTCGCCGACTAACCCTTTCTCCTCTTGGCATGGATTGCCCTCCTTGTTATCCCCCGGACAAGCATTTATGAAGGGCTATTATATCACCAAGGGCTCGGCCTGCATAGAGGAAGCGACGAGCGAGAGAATCCCCTTCTTCCAGAGTGAGCACGACGTTGACTACTCGCCATCACACTCAGTAACTCCACGCAAACAAAGGGAGATTCACGCTAAGTGCTGCCGGCATGGTATGCTTTTCGCTCATCTTCGCTCCCCAGTCATAGCCAACTGTGGCAACCAGGGCATCGAGCCGCATATGCTTGCAATTTCTCCTGGCATTTCTTACAATGCATCTTGCATAGCATACGAACAGGGAGGTACGCATGACTTCGGAAGCACGCACGCGACTGACGGTAGACTTACCAAAAGCCTTGGTGGAACAAGCCGACGCTCTGGTCGCTCGCGGGGCCGCCCGCAGCCGCAACCGCCTTATAATCGAAGCTGTGGGCGCGTATCTGAAGCAGCTGCAGGAAGCCTGGATCGACGCGCAGTTCTCCCCAATGGCTCGCGATAAGCGATATAGGAACGAGCAACTCCAGCTGGATGAGGAGTTCACCCACTCCGACTGGGAAGCTCTCAAGCTGAGAGAGGCATCGGAGCGCAAGTGAAGAGGCAATCTGCTTCCATGGCTTCGCCCGCACCACGCCGTGGTGAGGTCTATCTGGTGAGGCTCAACCCCCAGGAGGGCTCGGAGCAGGCGGGCACGCGCCAAGTTGTGGTCGTCTCGCGGGACGCGATCAATCTTCACAGTCCGGTCATCGTGATCTGCCCTCTGACAAATGCCACTCATGTGCTCGAGCTCTACCCCAGCGACGTGCGAGTGCGCGCACCCGAGGGTGGGCTCCGCAAGGACTCGGTGGTACTCACCGGACAGGTGAGGGCAATTGCTAAGAGCCGCTTGGTCCGACGCCTGGGAGAACTCCAGCCACGCATCCTCCAGCAGGTGGAACAAGCATTGAAGATCACCCTGGGCATGAGTTAATCTCAATCGCATGCGCATTTCCTCCTCACTTTCCCGTCACATCGCCTTCCGTTCATCTCCATTACTCCGTTGCGATCGCGATGAAATCCAGTTCGGTAGATTGTAACCTACGGTTGCACCAATAATGGGTAAGGCCACGAATAACAGGAGAGGCACCCAGTATAGGACTTGCGGCATGAGCGGTGCGAGTTTGAAGTCAAGCGGCATGGACACAATTGCGCCTACGATCGCGCCGAGTAATGATAACATATAGCAATAGATAAAGTGCTATTTGAAAGCAGGATATGGCCTTCTCTAGCGGGGTGGTGGGGGGGAGGGGAGGGAAGGCTTGACACCCTGTAGAAAGCCCGTCTTGATCACTTGGCACAGTTAAAGGACAGCATTAGAATGTA
>MFGX01000132.1:9863-12704 GCA_001778455.1 Candidatus Fraserbacteria bacterium RBG_16_55_9
CTGGCACTGGCTATGGCTCTGCTTAGCATCTCTCTTTCGGGATGCGACTTCATCGCCAATATCCTGAAGCCTCAAGACGATACTCTTTCGTTTCCTGTCTTGATCACCCAAGCCATCCCCGAACGACCCGCCACGAAGGGTGAGATCTTTCTATCTGCCCAGATTAAGGTCAACTACTGGGGTGGGAAAGTGCTGCTCAGCTCGACAGTGAAAGGAGATGGCAACATCTTCGTAGATGACAAGATGAGCATTAAAGCCATCCGGCCGGACGGCACTGAGAAATCGGTGCTCCTAGATTTCAGCAAGTCGTGCATGGGCACGGGCCCCGATACTCCCCAGGACATTACGGATCTGTTCATGTTCGGGGTGAACACCCTTCTGGTTAGTCTTTCCGATGCCTGCGGAGGCTCCTTGGGAAGCTCCACACTCTGGCTGGTCAACGGGCCACTCACGGGCAGCTAGAATCTTCACTTCTCCCGAGTCAGGCGGTAGGAGATCAGAATGGGGATGAACGTGACCGCCACCACGAAGAGAGCCACTACATTGGTCACGGGGCGCTGCCTCGGCTTCGTCAATTGGCTCATGATCCAGATTGGCAGTGTCTGTTGCTGGCCGGCAGTAAAGGTGGTCACCATGATCTCATCGAAGGAGAGAGCGAAGGCCAGCAACCCACCGGCCAGGAGCGCGGTGGCAATCGCGGGCAGCAGAATGTACCAAAACGTCTGAAACGATGAGGCACCAAGATCCATCGAGGCTTCGATCTGCGAGTGGGCCGTTCTTCGTAGACGCGCAATGACGTTGTTGTAGACTACAACGATACAAAACGTGGCATGTCCCAGCACAATCGTCCAGAAGCTGAACGGAAGATCGAGCAGGCTCATGGCCGAGCGCAAGGCAATGCCCGTGACAATTCCCGGAAGCGCCAGGGGCAAAACGACTAAGAATGAGATGATGTCGCGGCCAGAGAATCTACTGTAGTGCACAGCTAGAGCGAGAAGCGTCCCCAACACGAGGGCGACGCCGGTTGCCACAAGCGCTACATTGAGTGAGAGCGAAAGCGCCTGCCAGACATCCGGTCGATTCCAAGCTACAGAAAACCACTTCAATGTGAGGCCCGGAGGCGGGAAGCTGAATGTCGCCTCATCCGTCGTAAAGGCATATAGCACGATGATGGCGATCGGGAAGTGTAAGAAGACGAGCACTGCGCCCGTAGCGATTTTGAGGCTGAGCGGCGCGCGAGCGGGATCAGAGCGCATCGAACGCCCCCACTTTTTTTGCCGCTGTGAGGTAGAAGGCCATGATCACCATCGGGACGACCGTGAATGCCGCAGCCAAGGGGATGTTTCCCGCTACGCCCTGGTTTGTCAGCACGGCCAGGCCGATGAAGAAGCTCGAGTTGCCGAAGGTCTGAGGGATAATGAAGTCTCCCAGGGTAAGAGAGAAGGTGAAAATCGATCCAGCCACAACGCCTGGAATCGCTAAGGGCAAAATGACATGGTGAAACGTCTGGCTCGGGCGGGCACCCAAGTCGCTCGAAGCTTCGATGAGCGAAGGCGGCACCCGTTCGAGTGCAGCTTGAATGGGCAGGATCATGTAGGGCAGCCAGATATGCACAAACACGATGAACATGCCAAGGGACGAGAGTGAAAGAGACGGTCCGCCAATCACAGGCAATCCCAGCACCGCGTCGAGGAGTCCGCTTAGCTGAAGCTGCGTGATGAACCAATTGAAAACGCCTTCTTTGGCGAGGATCAGCTTCCAGGCATAGATGCGCACGAGGTAGCTGGACCAGAGCGGCAGCAAGACAGCCAGGTACATGGCAGCCTTGACCTTGCTTGAAGCATACCGGGCCATGTAATACGCCACCGGAAACGCGAGAAAGATCGAGACGACTGTAACCGCCGCAGCCATCAGCGTAGTGCGAAGAATGATGTCCAGGTGGGCAGGCGTAAAGAGCTCGCCGTACGTGGAGAGGGTAAACTCACGTACGACCTGCCCAGTAAAGCCATCCAAATGGAAAAAACTTTCGATGAGTAAAGCAAAGAGCGCGCCCAGATACACAACACCCAACCACAATAGAGGCGGGGTTAAGAGCAGGATGAGGGCAATCGTTGGGCGTCGATAGAAATACGTCGAGATTCGCCGACCCAGGGAAGAAGGCAGATTCAAGTCTTCACCCTTTATCCGCCAGCGGTCGATTGTAGTCCGAGTGCCATATGAGCTGCACCGGTCTTCCACACATCTCCAGCAGATCTGTTGGGGTCACCTCACGGTTCTGCTCCACGACCGTCAACTTCTGACCTCCGTGGATCTCGACGAGATATCGCGTGTACATGCCCAGGTAGATCACATCCTCAATGCATCCTTCCACCATGCATGTGCCCTCTGGAGTCTGTGTGCCCGGCTTTACGATGCGAATCTTCTCCGGTCGAATGGAGAACATTGCGGGCGATCCGGTAATCGCTGCCGCAAGTTCACTCTCAATCAAGTTCGAGACGCCGACGAAACTCGCCACAAACGGCGTCGCCGGATGTTCATAGATTTCTTCCGGGGTGCCCACCTGTTCAATCCTCCCGTGATTGAAGACAGCAAGCCGGTCGCTCATCGTGAGCGCCTCTTCCTGGTCATGCGTCACATAGACGAACGTAATGCCCACTTGCTGTTGAATCGCCTTTAGTTCCACTTGCATCTGCTGGCGCAACTTAAGATCGAGTGCGCCAAGAGGCTCATCGAGCAGGAGCACGCGCGGGTGGGTGATGAGAGCCCGTGCCAGAGCCACGCGCTGGCGCTGGCCCCCGGAGAGCTGAGAGGGTTTGCGCTTCGCCATGCCCGGCAGTTGCA
>MFGX01000132.1:12747-13582 GCA_001778455.1 Candidatus Fraserbacteria bacterium RBG_16_55_9
TTGATCTTTAGTCCGTAGGCGATGTTGTCCCCTACAGTCATGTGCGGGAAGAGAGCGTAATCCTGAAAGACGGTGTTCACATCTCGCTCGTAGGGGGGCAGCTTTGAGACTTCATTGCCGTGCAACTCCAATGTGCCGGAGGTGGGATGATCAAAGCCAGCGATCAGTCGCAAGCAGGTCGTCTTACCCGATCCGGAGGGACCGAGCATGGTGAAGAACTCGCCATCGCAGATGTCTATGTTGATGCCATCGAGAGCTTTGATGTCACCAAAATAGCGAAGAATATGGATGAGGCGAACGGCAGGAATGCCATTCTTGCTCATAAGCACTCTGTCCTAAGATTGTGATTTGGGAGGTGCGTGAAAAACGCACCCCCCAAATCCACGCCACATTCGATGATTAGCGTCCGCCGATGACGGCGACGTAGGCGGTTACCCATTCGTAGTACGGCACGCAGTCGGTGCGGCCGTCGAAGCCGCAGTCCGCGATGGGTGTCTTCCAGAAGGCGACCTGTTCGAAGTTGTTCAGACCATTGGTCTCGCAGCCAGTGTCCGTGAGCAAGGCATTACCCTTACAGGCTGCTAAGACTACCGGTACGGATCCGAACCAAGCGGCGAGATCCCCCTGCAGCTTGACGTTGAGGGAGCGCTCCAGCCACAGATAGGCGCAGTTCGGATGAGCCGCCTTGCTGTGCATCATAGTGGTATCCGCCCATCCTGTGGCCCCTTCGACAGGGATGACACTGCCAATCGGATTGTTGCCGGCTTGCAGCACGTTTACTTGGAAGGGCCATGAACTGGAGGCTACGACACCCTCGTTGACGAAGTCGTCCATC
>MFGX01000132.1:13690-15210 GCA_001778455.1 Candidatus Fraserbacteria bacterium RBG_16_55_9
CCCAACTCTGGCTTGTGAGCCTTCAGGTACAGAGCCGCATCGGCGATGTAGATAGCCCCGTCGTAGGCCGAGACCCGACCTCTGTTCGACTTGCCATCTGCAAGCACCTGCTCTTCAAAGACGACGCTCCAGCTGGTTGGCGCTTGGCCGCCGAATGCCTTCGTGTTGTACATGAGTACGTTGGATCCCCACTGATATGGCACCCCGTAATGCTCAGGCGTCCCGTCGGCGTTTTTGTCGACCGTGTGCCACGGGGCATTTTGCAAGCGTGGATCCACCGTGTTCCAGCTTGGAATCAAGTTGACATTGATCTCTTGAACTCGGTCACCATAGACCAAACGCAAGCTGGCGTCTCCGGATGCCGTGACGAGGTCGAAGCTGCCTTCGTTCATCAAGGCTACCATCTCATCTGAGGTGTTCGCGACTTTGACCTTCACGTTGCAGCCCGTGTCCTTCTCAAATCCAGTCACCCAGTCGTAGTTGGGATCTGTCTCGCCGCGCTCGATGTAGCCAGCCCACGCGATGATGTCGACCTCGCCCTCACCGGGACCAACCGACTGCACTTGTCCACCTGCGGGTGTCGCTGCGGGCGGCGCTACCATGAGAACCATAACCGCTAGTACGAGTGTGGCCATCCCCCTGTGGATCAATTTGGACTTCATCCTTTACCTCCCTTGAGATGAATGAAACACGTACCTGAGAAACGAACAGAGCGACGACGTGAACCACCTGCCTTTCCGCTCCCATTTTGATAGTGATTATTTGTAGCAGCATTCCTGTCCCGAGTCAAGATCGCAAGACCCACATCGCGTCAGCGGGTGTTGTCACCAGCCGCAGTTGCCGACCTCGAAAGGAAATGCTACACTAACCCCCTCACAGAGAATGGGACATCGTCATGAATAGACTAGGCAATCTGGCATTGGTTATCGTTTGTGGATTGGTGCTGGCCTTCGTCGCCGCTCAAAGTTTTTCCCTTTGGAAGAGTTTCTCCTATCAGCCTGGGCTTGGAGCCGAGGGCCCTTCGCCGACCAACTATCCAGGGCTCTTGGCCAAAGAGATCGGAGAGGTTGTATTTAAAACCCAAGGATGTATCGCCTGTCACAACCTCGATCTTGCTGGGGGTGCAATGGCGCCTTCGCTGAGCAATGTCGCAGCAAGACATGATGCCACTTGGCTAAGAGAGAAGATTCAGAACCCGCACGAGAGCGTTCCGGGAACGTATATGCCATCTTTCGCTCGCCTGAGCAGGGAAGAGATCGATGGGTTAGTGGCCTTCCTCAGCACACTAACTCCGGAGCGCCCAGGAGCTGACAACACCGGCGCAGCGCAGATTGAGATTCCGAAAGATGCCCAAGGGCAGGCACGCTTTGCTATGGCCGATGTCGATCGGGGTAAGGAACTCTTCAGCGCTCAAGGTTGCATCGGATGCCACACGATAAACGGCATTGCCGAAGGCGGCCAGGTGGGCCCCAACCTCACCCACGAGGCTCAACGACAGCGCAGCGATGAATGGCAGCTGC
>MFGX01000132.1:15423-15691 GCA_001778455.1 Candidatus Fraserbacteria bacterium RBG_16_55_9
CGATTCCAGAAGATGTAGCGGTCTCCGATGGCCACCCCAAGAACTTCTCCCAGCAGACGATCAAAGAGGGCACGGTCGCCTGCCTTTACAGCATAGCCGCACGCGAGATCTGCTTTATTTTCTAGAAAATCCGGAGCGAGTTCGATGGCTCTCTCAAAGTGAGACTTCGCTTGACTCAAGCTCTCACCCGGAACCTGAGTGAGAAGGGATCCCAGCGCGCGATGAGGCCCGGCTGCGAAAAACGTCTCATCCAGCTCTAGCGAGCGCT
>MFGX01000132.1:15788-17142 GCA_001778455.1 Candidatus Fraserbacteria bacterium RBG_16_55_9
CGACGCGTTCGGCCTCCTCCAGGCCTTCTTGTTCTGTGGCTTTGAGAATGATGGGGAGCGCCACCGCACAGAGAAAATCAGCGTTGCTCGGAGAGACGATACCCAAGCGTGTCAGACCTCGGTCACGCCCCCTCTCAAAGGCTTGCCGCTTGTCCTCTTTGACCTGCAAGAATTCGATGCCCAACATGAAGTAGCCCTGAGAGAGCTGATTCAAGGCCTTCTTGTTCGCGGGATCAAGATTGAGGGTACGCTCGTAGAGGCGAAGTGCTTCGCACAGTTGGGTATCATCAAAGTCCTCATCATCGCGGAATGCCTCATCCGCACGGCTGACGAGTGCTTGTACGTCGTTGTTTGTCTCGGAATCCCTGGCTTGCACGCACTCAGCAAATGTCACGCCTTGAGCCGTGACATGAACGAACGTGAACAGCGTGACGATGACCAAGCTTACCAGACCGTTTTGCGTGGAGATCACCCCTTGGACGACTTCCCGGCTCTCGCAGATGGCTAGAATAACACGCTCGCGCAGTGAAGATCAACCACGGCGATACATCGCCTGAATCTCTGAGACGCTCGTCGCCTGCTCGGGGTTCTTATCATCGCGAAACCGAATGAATCGTGGGAAACGTAGAGCCAATCCGGGAGAATCCTCAGAGTTCACTCCGCACGTGTGAATCGGACTTCGAGTCAACTCTGCACCCTGGACCTCGAGCACGAACCGAGGCTCAAACCAGCGCGTCGGAGTGAGTTTCGAGTGGACGCGAGCGGGACGCTCATCCCGCTCGCAAGGCTTGAACATCTGGGGAAGCTTCTTAAGCTCAGCATCACTGAAGCCTGTGCTCACTTTGCAAAGAGTCTCAAAGAGATCTAGCTCAGGATTGTATGCGGCACAGAGCACGGCTCCCCAAGTGCCGGAGCGCTTTCCACGGCCTGCAAATCCCCCAACAACCACCAGATCAAACGTGTCCACAAGAGCCTGAGAGTAATCTCGTTTCCACTTGATCCAGCTCCACTCGCGAGCTCCCGCCCGATAGATGGAATCCGGTGCGCAGGACTTGGCCACGATGCCCTCAAAACCACGCTCCATAGCTTCATTGAAAAAACTCTCGATCTCTTCGAGGTCACGAGTGAAAAGCGCCTGGGCCAAGTCAACCCGACCAGAACGCTTCGTGATCTTCTCAAGCAGCTTGCGCCTCTGGGGATACGAGCGCTCCATCACGCTCTCACCATCCACGTAGAGCACATCAAACAAGAAGAGCTTCGTCGGGATCATCTCCGCATACTTCTCGATCTCGTGCTTGCGCTTGCGACTCATCAAAACTTGAAACTCTTGAAATTCATCTGTCTTACCGGGGAC
>MFGX01000132.1:17237-21490 GCA_001778455.1 Candidatus Fraserbacteria bacterium RBG_16_55_9
TCGTGACGCTGCTGCCGCGTTTGTGACACTGGACGCGTTCGCCGTCGTACTTGAACTCCGCCGCGAAGCCCTCCGGCATCTTCTCGAGCAGCTCTTGCAAGAGTTGGACTCGTTGGGCTGCCATCATCTTGATCGGGTGGCCCACTTGAATCTGGATGCGCTGGATGCCTTCGATTCCATTGTCTGCAAGGGTTCGCGCGATCAACCCGATGTCGCCGCAGAGGTTATAGGCTTTCTCCAAGTGCGCCTTACTCTTCTTCTCTCCGGTAAACGTCACGGCCAGAGCGTTCAAGATCGTCATCGTGCCCACGCCCAAGCGCAGAGTACCGAGCGCAATCCGCACGATGTATTTGGCTTCGAGGGGAGTGGCTTTCGACAGCAACTCAGCAAGAAGATTCAGTTTAACCTCTTGAGAGCCCTTTCCCGTGGCTTGGGCAATCTCGAAGAAGCGATCGTGAACTCTTCCCACTGTGAGTTCTTCTCTCGCGCTCTCCCGCTTCTCATGCACAGACTCGACGACGAGTCCGTAGTCGCCCTTTTCGATATGCAGCTGGTCGATCACGCCTCGCTCTTTCCCGGAAGCGCGTGTGATGACTTCCGCCATCAGTCGTTCGCCAATGTTCAGATTTAGATCTTCGTGCTCTGCCACCACGCTCCCCTGAATGAAGTAGCTGACCGTGTCGATGACCGCAGGGGGAGTTCTGCGAAAGAGGTCCGATAGGATCCGAATCATCTCGTTTCCAGAGCTTGTCGCTTCTAGCTTCACGAATGTCTCGACAAGCAAGCCGAATTCCAGATCTTTCACGTGCGAAGGGTCCTCTCTTGGTTGAGCGAGATTCATTCTCATTCTAGGCTTCAGGACCTGACCTTGTCCAGCACGTTTGTCCTCCACCTCATCCCACGCGTACAATCCCTTGACCACGGGGAGGCGTTCAATGAAGGCACTTTCAGAGAAGCAACTGGCACAGTTACAGTCACTCCTTTAGCCCGAGAAGATCTCGCGTAATCTTTCGGAACTTGCAGCGCACTCGCGAGATGAGTCTGCCCATGGCGAATTCCCACCTGACGCCATCGTGTATGCACACTCCACCGAAGATGTCTCCAAAGTGCTCCGATTCTGCAATGCGCAAAAGATTCCGATCACGCCGTGGGGAGCTGGGACAAGCTTGGAAGCAAATCCTGTATCGATTTACGGTGGGGTCTGTCTTGATTTATCTCGGATGAACGCGATTCTTGAAATTCGTCCCCGTGATTTGCAAGTGAGGGTACAACCCGGTGTCGTGCTGCAAGAGCTGAACAAACGATTGAGCAAGCACGGACTCTTCTTCCCACCGGATCCGGGTGCACCGTGCACCATCGGTGGAATGGTTGCCAACAATGCCGCCGGCATTCAGGCCATCAAGTACGGCCCAACAAAGAACTACGTGATCAGGATGGAAGTTGTCCTGGCCAATGGTGATGTAATCCACTGCGGCACGAACGCCATGCGCACATCTTCCGGCTACGATCTCGTGCACCTATTCATTGGCTCAGAGGGGACACTGGGCGTGTTCACAGAGATCACACTGAAACTCGCTGGCCTCCCACGGGAGGTCTCTGCGGCCACGGCGTCCTTTCCAGAGATCCCACAAGCAACGAAGACGGTCGTGGAGATCATGCAAGCGGGTTTGTCTCCAGCAGCCCTAGAACTCATGGACCCTGTCACTGTCAGAGATATTAACGCATTTAAAAACCTCTCACTGCCTGAGCTACCGACCCTCTTCTTGGAGTTCCGAGGTAACGGTTCAGAGGTCATGGAGGATCTTCAGTTGACCCAAGAAATCTGTGAGGGAAACGACTGTAAAGGTTACCAGATCGCCATAGGGCGGGAAGAACGAGATCGGCTTTGGGAGGCACGGCATCACGCGTTCTATGCTTCCGCAGCGGCCAATCCTGGCAAGCGGGCGATTGTGGTTGATGTGGCCGTGCCCATCAGCAGACTTCCTGAGATGGTCGAAGTGGCTCGGCGAGCCCTGGCCGAACACGGCCTCCAGGGTCCCATTCTAGGTCACGCCGGTGACGGGAATTTTCACGTCGGGATCTTCTACGACGATACGCAAGAGGGCAAAGCGAAGGCCAACACCGTGAACAACACCATCGTGTTTCGAGCGATTGAACTCGGAGGCACGGCAACAGGTGAACACGGTGTGGGAATGGGAAAGATCCACTTCATGCAAGCCGAGCACGGCAAGAGCTATGAGTTAATGAAGGAGATAAAGAGGTTGCTCGATCCGAACGGCATCTTAAACCCAGGCAAGATTTTCTAGACTATCCGTTACGCACTCTGACTTTAGCCAGAACCGAAGTACGTACCCCGCGACCATCTATGACTGTGGCTCGCAAGGTGTATGTACCGCTCGGTAATTTTGTCGTGTCCCAGAGTGCACTGAACCCATCTTGATACGTTCGGTCGACGCCGATCTCTACAAAGTGCTCACCATCCGCTGAGTACTCGAAGAGAGCAAAGCTGAAGCTCTGTAGATCCGGGAAGCCCTCCGTCTCGACGCTCAACGAGACCTTCCCCGAGCAGAGATTCTCCGGACAGAGGCTCAGCCAGTGTACCGCCGCCGTGCCGCTCTGTGTAACGGGTGGATTGATGGGAGCTGCGCTGGAGGTGGCAGCTGCCCTCACTTGAATCTCTGTCAACGCACGCTCCGTCATGCGGCACTGGCTCGGTAGGATGTGTACTCTGGGTTGCGGGGTCACGCCAGAACCTTTCATGAGGTTCACGGGATCTAAGACAGCATCCGACGGGCCTTCCTCATCGGGGTGTGGTAGACCCAACGTGTGCCCGATCTCGTGAGCCAATGTAGAAATCATCTGCTTGGGAGTGACATCCTCCAGAATCGTTCCCCACCGGACGAGAGTATAGTTGGGCCAACCGCTCCCGCTGAATCCTTCGATATCCGTAAGCCTGCCCTCCCACATCGTGAGAACCCTCGCACCGACGATGAGTACATTGAGTGCCTGAGCCGAACGTGGCTCTTGATTCTGAGCTGCTTGCAGAAGAGTGGACGTTGCCTGGCGCAGTAGGTTGCCTGCCTCTAGACCGTGGTGGATCACTGCACTCGAGTCCTCACGCTGGAAGAGACGATCTGCCAAGTTTCCACCCGCCACCTGCACTTCTTCTGGTCTCACAACCCAAACGTCCGCTAGCTCAAACCCCACCGCGCATTGATCCCAGATGCCGGTGAGCTTGGGTAGGATGTTCTCCCTCACCATCTGGAGCACTTCCGCACGAGGGGTATCCAGCAAGGCATCTTCTCTAAGGGTCGCTCCTTCTGCGAGAGCAGTCTCTCCGTCATCCAGAATGAAAACATTTAGAGGGATCTTCTGGCTTACGGGGAGAGTCTGAGCCTGTTCCGTGTCGAAATCGTAGAGAGGAGGTTGGCCGCAGGTGAAGGTGAATTCAACAGGTGCGCTACGCTCTCCGGCCAGATCAAAGAGAGTGATCGCCAACGTGAGCTGCTGAGCGTACGGGGTACAATTCAGCCTGAAGTACATTTGCCCTTGAGAAGAGGTCATCGTGGGCGCCTCGGCTGTAAGACGGTAATAGCGCCCATCGGCCACATCAATGTGCGCGTAGCTCACATCTTGGTCGGGGTCTTGATAGTTGATCTCCCCATAAGCAGTCGCTTGCGTCTCTATTCTTGATGGGAAGTTGATCGAAGTGATGCGGGGCGGAGCAGCCCAAATGGGTAGCGCTGTGGCAACGGCAAAGAGCCCGCAAGAAAAGGGTATGAAGATGAGACGAAGATGCTGTTGTAGCCTCTCTTCCATGGGTCCTTCGGCAGCCCAGCCGCCTTGGCGCACCTGCGCTGTAGGCCCGCGGCTTTGTGTCCCCGGATTTCTCCGGGTTTACCCTTAACGGGACCGGTTTCATCTCCTTTAAGTTATAATTCTATTAGCAGAAGCGCATTTTGTCAAGTATTGAACAGTACATTTCTAGGCTTGACCTCTTACGGAGGTAGGACGATAATTGGCCTGGCACCAGGAGGATATGATGGCAAAGAATGGGACACGCCACTCCACAAGATCCGTTACATTCGATGATATCCAGCAAGCAGCGCAACGGCTCCAGGGCATCGCACACCGCACTCCTGTGATGACCTCACGAACGCTCAATGAGATCTGTGACAGTGCAATCTTCTTGAAATGTGAGAATTTCCAGCGTATGGGGGCATTCAAGATTCGTGGAGCCTACAACGCGATGA
>MFGX01000132.1:21499-23538 GCA_001778455.1 Candidatus Fraserbacteria bacterium RBG_16_55_9
GCCAGCTGGATGAAGACGCGCGCCGACGCGGTGTGCTGACGTACTCTTCCGGAAACCATGCACAAGCTGTGGCGTTAAGCGGTCGACTGCTCGGTATTCACACAACCATCGTCATGCCAGCCGACGCACCTCAAGTGAAGATTGCTGCAACTCAGGGCTACGGCGCTGAGATCGTCTTCTACGACTCCAAGATGAATCGACGTGAGGAGTTAGCGACAAGACTCCAACAAGAGCGAGGCATGACACTCATCCCGCCCTTTGACCACCCACACATCGTGGCAGGCCAAGGAACGGCAGCCAAAGAGCTGCTTGAAGACATCGGTGAGTTGGATTATCTTCTGGTGCCTTGTGGGGGTGGCGGTCTCCTGAGCGGCTCCGCTCTCAGTGCTCGTGCTCTCTCGCCTCGCTGCAAAGTGTTTGGCGTGGAGCCTGAAGCCGGAGACGACGGGAAGCGCTCCTTTGAGAGTGGCGTGCTCCAGAGCGTGCCCATTCCTCAGACCATTGCCGACGGGGCCCGAACGCCTTCGCTGGGTGTGTTGACGTTCTCGATCATTCAGAAGAACGTGGATCAGATGCTCACGGCTGCCGACGAAGATCTTGTGCGCACGATGCGCTTTCTGTGGGAGCGGATGAAGATCGTGGTTGAGCCGACAGGCACGTTGGGCCTTGCGCCTCTATTCAACGGCCATTTGAAGCTCTCTCATAAGCGAATCGGTGTGATGTTAAGCGGTGGCAATTTAGATATTCTGCCAAATCAGGGGACAAAGACACAGCGCCTTTGCGCCATGGAACATGTCTAGCCCCTCGAGCGCATACTGAAGCACAGCCGCCGACTCCGTCTTCGGTGCCAGGGGCTGCTTGCCCAATCTCACTTCACGCAGGGGCGCTCTCTCATGCAGTCGAGCTAGCTCTCTTGCCTTGGCCAATGCCCTATCCACGCCGCCCAGCTCATCCACCAATCCACGTTCAAGAGCTTGTCGACCGGTCCAGACTCGACCCCCACCGATCGCATCCACTGCCTCCCGGCTCATCTTGCGATTGGCTGTCACCCGATCCAAGAATACGTCGTAGACCCGTTGTATGCCCTCCCAAACGATCTTGCGCTCTTCTTCACTGAACGGCTTTCCGGTATCCTCGAATGCGGCGTGCTCTCCTCGGCTGATCAACTCCCAATGGAAGAGCAATTTGTCCAACAAGCTCGCGCTGACAATCTTTCCATTGAGAACACCGATGGAACCCGTGATCGTGCTGGGTTGTGCCACAATCCATCGCGCGGGCGTCGAGACATAATAGCCGCCGGACCCCGCGACCGAGCCCATCACAACCACCAGAGGTTTCACAGCAGCCACTTTCTCTAGAGCTGCCGCCATGGCCTCGGATGCTGTGGCCGAGCCTCCGCCGGAGTCGACGTAGACGACGACGGCCGCGGCACGTTTGTCTCTTAGCACACGCCGTGCTTCCTGTACTACCGTCAGGTCACCCGAGCGCTCATTCAGAAACAATGGAATCCGAAAAGGCAGCTTCCACGGCGGACGGCTGCTCCGGCCATCGACGATGTCGCCCTCAATGCGTAAGAGTGCGACATAGCGGCCTGGACGTGTGATGGGACGGCGCAGCAATCGCTTGTGCGCATCCTCCCAAGGTGACAGACGAGCCGGCTTCCCTGTACTCCCCAGATGCGCAGGCAGGTCCTCTTCGCTGACCAGCTTATCCACAGCGCGCACCTCAAGTGCCCTGAGGTCAATATGAGGCGAGCTGTCGACAATGGCCTTTACAGCACGCTCATCCAAGCGACGGCCCTCTGCAACTCCGTGGAGAAATTCGCCATAGACGCTATCCATTAGCCAGCTGGCCATCTCCCGCACTTCATCCGACATGCGATTTCTCGTGAGGGTATCTGCAGCAGATTTATACGAGCTGATCTGCACGAAGTCCGCTTTCAAGCCCATGCGTTCGAGCGCGTCTGCCAGATAGAGATAGCGCTGTCGAAGACCCAGCGGCGCGATGGAGCCGCCCTTCTGCAGCAGGATCTCGTCCGC
>MFGX01000132.1:23596-25495 GCA_001778455.1 Candidatus Fraserbacteria bacterium RBG_16_55_9
GACCAGACGATCACCCGTTTGCCTGCCGTACGCAGTTCATGAACGAGGTCGCGTAAGGTCTGAAGCTGGGCAAAGGCCATGTTCAGAGGGCGAAGATGCAATACAAGGCCCCGGACTCTCGGATCGCCCGCAATGACGCGAAACTGCTCGGCCAGCTCCTGCAAGCTAAGCTTTGGTGGCGAGATCCTCCTCTGCCAGAAATTACCCCGCGGTGGGCGAAGCTCAGGGTATGCACCTTCGAGAGTGAGAACGACGTATTCAGGAACCCTCTTCAGTCGACGAAGGAAGTTCCTGAGGATCCAAATGACGTATCGCACGAAATAGATGGCATATGCGCGCATAAGGCGATTCTCCTTTGATCTGTAAGCGCCAAAGAGTCTACGGTCTTCGTGAAATCCGATCAAGAAAGCCTAAGGCTTCCGCCTGCTGTCGAAGGACGACAGTGGCAGCTAACTCGGGATCTTATAGATGGCGCATAATGTCCTATCACCATTGATCTGAACCGTGGCTATATTGCTGGTCGTTAGCGATGTGCCACCCGGAGGTTCACCATCATTCCAGTGGTCGAAGAAGAGAAGCTGCGGAGGAATGGCTAAAATCAAGACCGCCGAGGGTGCCTCCAGGGTGACGTTGGACCCTTGTTTCACTGAACACGTATAAGGTGTATCTCCGCTGCAAGAGGAGGGCTCGCCCTTGATCGATACCTTGATGGGGTGATAGTCTGCTGGAGGTGTGAACTTGCACGCCGAGACGGTGAGCGTAACAGTGCTAGATTCTGAAGGTTGGATGGTGGTTGGGGGAGATTCGAAACGTAGCGGTGGAGGAACGTCGAAGTCGACGGTTGCTGTGTTAATGATCGTGGTGCCTACTGGGCTATCAGCGTTGATCGTGGTGTTAATTTGTACTTGGGCGGTTTGCCCGGAGAGCAAGATCCACAAGCCCTCAACAGTCCGTGTATCCGAGTTGTATTGAATACGTGTATCCGGTGTTGCCAAGTTCTGGAATGTGACCTGCGGCGGCAGCGAATCCGTCAGCATGATTGTTCCTGGCACAGCGTTGCGATTCGCACAGGTGATCGTGTAGATCAAAGCCTCAGCGGGCTTCGCGTTACCTTTGTCCACTTTCTTGTCGCAGACAGGTGGGTTGCCACCCGGCCAATTCACACCCCCAGGCGGAACTAACGCCAGAGACCCATTCTGCCAGACGTAGTCCTCAACCTCACCAAACTGCAGAGCGCCGTGAGGCTCGCCCCCCGCGGCAGGCCGGCGGACATGGGCACCTTCGTTCTTTTGAGCACGTTCGAAGTACTGCGAAGGATCATTTGCTCCCGCGTTCTCTACGTAGTCAAGCCGGAAGCGCATCCACAAGTTATTTGCTTGTTCTGTTGTTACTTTGGCCGGGACCTTGAAGGATATCTTTCCCGGATTTTTCGAACAACTAGTGGGCGGCGGGTACCCTTGCTCAGAGCCCGTCTTGGGAACTTCAACTTCCTTACCAAGAATCACATGCTCTCCTTCATCAAGAAAACTCTTGTTACCATTCCAATCGAACCAAGCGTTGAGATACACATTACGCCCTTTACTGTACCGTCCACCCTCGGCATCTACCCTACCAGCATAGTCTGTGCACATGGTCACGGACACGGTGATTTCTTGATCTTTCTCCCAAGGAGGCGGGACCTGTATATCTATGCCGTCGTCATACTTGTCAGTATCCGACGGATTTAAATTGGGCTGGTTGTCGGGTTCTCCCGTACGCATCGTCTCACTATATTCAGAGCTGACGCCGCGCCCGAGCCATTCGTTGCCATTATCGAGATGTAGAGGACCCGGGTAATCAGGGTTATTCCACACCGTACCGTATCCATTTTCTTTCGGGACCGACTGATCCTTGCCGTGA
>MFGX01000132.1:25527-26156 GCA_001778455.1 Candidatus Fraserbacteria bacterium RBG_16_55_9
ACCCGTAGCAACGGCATTTGCAAACGCTGGCTTCCGATCCACGCCCTTCAGAATGATCTCTTTGATCTGAGCAACGTCTAGGTAGGGAAGCATGCTCCAACACAGTGCCGCCACACCTGTCACATAGGGAACTGCCCAGGAGGTTGCACCGCCGGAATACTCATAGACGCTTGGATTTGGGTTTCGCCGAGCGTCCAAGCTAGTAATCTCGACACCAGGGGCAGCTAAATCGACCCAATTGCCGAAGTTGCTGCCCCTAGTGCCTCCCTCTCTGGTGTATTCCAAAGGCCATATCTGATCTGCGCGATCTGACGCTGCGACGCAAATGACCGTACTACCCTCAAACCGATTGTACATGCACGGATAAGCACCGGCGCTATCGTATCTTGCCACAGTTTCCGCTAAATGGTCACCAACTCCTCGATTGGAGTATTTCACGTTTTCGGGAAACGGCTGTAGAGCTTTGTGAACCAATGGGTCTTTAGCTTGGATTGTTGATCCAGGGTAGTCATTCGAGCGGCCCTTCAAAAGCTGGTCACCAACGCTCACTGTGCCTTGGTCTTTTACCTCCCTGTCTCGGTCGAGATAAATTCTGTCGTC
Source organism: Candidatus Fraserbacteria bacterium RBG_16_55_9 (assembly GCA_001778455.1). GTDB lineage: Bacteria > Bipolaricaulota > Bipolaricaulia > RBG-16-55-9 > RBG-16-55-9 > RBG-16-55-9. The sequence goes on from MFGX01000132.1 coordinate 26,128, forward strand.
TTCATCGTATGCGTTTGGAGTTACCCCTA
>MFGX01000132.1:26171-27982 GCA_001778455.1 Candidatus Fraserbacteria bacterium RBG_16_55_9
AAACCTAGATACTGGCCAACCCACGTCTGGATCGTCCTTCCTAACCTGGGTACCCGCTTTAAAGACGCCTCGGCCAGGAACCACGATGCTGTGCAAACGTGTGTCATCCACTTGAACGACGTCGACTGTTGGGTCTTTGACTTTGTAAATAGGCTCGCCTTTACCCAGTTCAGTAGCTTCGTTACCAGCTGCAGTTACTATCAGGATACCTGCCTGCGCTGCCTCCTTCACCGCAGCGAAGAGTTCTGACCTAGGAGGGCCACCCAGACTCATGTTGATGATGCGGATTTTATCCGCTTCTTTAGTTGCGGGGTTACGATTATACCCCACAATGCGCATTATGGCATCGACCATCCACCCCTGCCCCAGGGAGTGGTCACCTCGAGAGGCTTCATTGGCAACAGCCATAGACATTAGCTTAGCCCGCCAGCAGATACCAGCGATACCGACCCCATTATTACCCTGCGCTCCGATAATCCCTGCAATGAAAGTGCCATGTCCGGTATAATCCTTTGGCTGAGCAAGATCAGATTTTGGCCTTCCGAGCTCTGTTTCTCTCATGTCTGCGCCATAGTCCAAGCCTGTCAACCATAGGGTTGGAGCACTCCCGCTATTCAGATCTTGGTGATCGTATTTGATGCCTGTGTCAATCACGGCCACTCCAACCGATGTGCAATCTGTTTGCACAGTCCATGCTTGCGGGATATCCATGTCGGCATCAATAATACCCTGTTTGTTGGCAGCGCTCTTTTGGCCAGCATTTAGGAGGCCCCATTGGTCCCCATTCTTGAAATATGGGTCATTGGGATAGGTCTGATGCGACGCGAATTTGGCGAAGGAGTGTGGCTCGACGTATTCCACTGCTGCGTCTGTAGCCAGGAGTTTCAGGGTCTCCTGCACAGAGCGATCTTCGACGATCTTCATTAGGTAGTACGTTTCTCCAATCGTCTCGAAATTCATTGAATAGATAACCGTCGTTCCTACACGCGCGGCAATGGCGCTAGCATCCGTCGCAGTCGTTGCTTGCGTGAATCTGACGACAAGTTCATCCGGCAGGAATTCGTTGCTCACAGTGACGATAATCTGCACGCTATTCCGGTTGCCTGCTTGATCAGTGACCGTCACCCGCAAGAAGTAGCGGTCATCGTATATGGTTTCACTATTCCAGCTAGCCGAGAAGGTTTTGCCTTGGGCTTCTTCCACAACGAGCAGCGGCCAGAAGGTCTCTCCATCCACGGAATATTCAAATTCGGCCTTGCCCAATACGTTGCCGCTCTGCTCGACAAACCCAGTGGCTTGAACGACCAGTTCGACTATCCCCTGCAGGACCGCGCGATCCGATGGCTTGGTGAACTCAACTTTCAGCTCTTGCCCAGCTTGATCGCCAGCGATGTTGCTACTGACAATCAGAACTAGACTTAGCGTCAGGAGTCCTAGCAACTGCGCGATCCGCTTCTGGTTGAGCTTTGTGAAAATCATCTTGATCCCTCCTAAGATCAGTAAGCTCTTTGCTCTCTTCTGCTCGATCTTCGCTGCTCGTCATCTGAGCCACCTCGCTCATTCTACATTACATCACTGTCTCTAAGGATAACACCCAAGCGTTAGAAAAATGTTAAATCGTTCTCGTTATGCGATTCAAGGCGTAGATTCCAACAATCAGCAAGATGGCGGCCGCGAGGATGACGATCGGAGGGTAGGTCGAGCCCATGGCAAGCTCTTTGAGATCCATTTTGGGGTTATAGGCTTGCAGGAGGCTCCCTTCCACAGTGGACCACAAGTTGCCGAAGGCATGAGTGACGATCGCCGGATAG
>MFGX01000132.1:27996-36180 GCA_001778455.1 Candidatus Fraserbacteria bacterium RBG_16_55_9
GTTCGCACAACCAGATAGCCCGCCAAGAGTCCGAACGGAAATACGCCCAGAATCCAGAGTGGATCTATATGAAGTAGCGCGAATAATAGCGCTGTTAGAATAACAGCTCCGACGGAACCCATCCGAGCAGATAGACCCCGCAAGATGAAGCCCCGGAAGGCCAATTCTTCTGTGAGGCCCGGTCCTATACTGATGGCTGTTGCATAGAGTGCATAAATTAGCGGATCCCCAAAACGAGACTGCCTTACCATATCGACCAGGCTCTCCGATAGGAGCCACGGTGCGACTTGGACCAGATACGATGTGAGTTGACTGACCACGAACCCCAAAGAGATGGAAGTCACGAGGGCCCAAGCATAGATTCTCGGACGAGAAGGCCGTAAGCTAAGCGTAGCTTTCGTATTGAAGCGACCGAGCCGCAAGAAAGCCCAGATCAAGGCCACAGTAAGAGAAGCCTGAATCATCACCTCGAAGATGGTGCGCGTCTGCGCGCTCAGGTCCTGAATTCTTATCCCCAGCCTGCTGAGCCCAAGTCCGATGAGGGCACCAGCGAGCAGGATGACCGCCACGAGCAAGAAAAAGAACCCAATCGCGTGGCGCGCTTGTGGCAGACGGGATTCCATCTTTTCTACCGGGATCAACATACCACCTCTCTGGTAGTATATCCGCCTCCGTAGGATATCGTTAAGTTTCCCAGAGTTTGGAGTTGATTGACGAAAGTGCTTCCTGAAGGATATACTCAACCCGCTCCAAGTAAAGGAGGTCCCATGGCCAAGGCAGTAAAATTACGTAAGCCGCAGGCTCAGAAACGTGGACCAGGCAAGACACCCGTATCTTTGAAAGTCAACCATGGGCTGCACACAATCTTTGTGGAACCTCGGCGCACATTGCTCGATGCTCTACGAAAAGATCTGGGGCTCATAGGGACAAAGAAGGGTTGCGATGAGGGCACCTGCGGCTCGTGCACTGTCTTATTCGATGGGAAACCTGTGTATGCCTGTCTGATGCTGGCCATTGAGTGTGAAGGTCATGAGATCGAGACGATTGAGGGCCTTTCTCAAGGAGATCAGATCCACCCCATTCAACAAGCATTCATCGAGCACGATGCCTTTCAATGTGGCTTCTGCACACCCGGACAGATTCTATCCGTCAAAGCACTTCTGGATGCGAACCCGAGCCCGAGCGCCGATGACGTAAAACGAGCCGTGTCAGGAAACCTCTGTCGCTGCGGAGCCTACCCGAAGATCGTGCAGGCTGCACTGAAAGCCGCTGAGCGCCTCAAGAGTTAGAGATTATGGCAAGAGTCGTCAAAACCCAAGTCGAGTTTGAGGGTCGCTTTTACGACGAATATGTAGTCATCGAAGGAGAGGATCTTCCAGCTTGGCGTGCCGATGAGAAATTCTCCATCGTCGGCCAATCCCAGACCCGAATTGATGGCGTAGAGCGTGTGACGGGAGCCGCAAAGTTCACTCACGATATCCAGTTGCCGGGTATGCTCTATGGGAAGATCTTGAGGAGCCCACATCCGCATGCTCGAATCAAGAGTATAGATACGAAAAGAGCAGAACGACTACCCGGTGTGCGTGCCGTGCTCCACTACCAAAATGCACCGAAAATTCCCTGGCGCATGGGATTGACCCTTCTGTTTGATCAGACATTGCGTTATGCAGGCGACGAAGTCGCCTGCGTGATCGCAGATGACGAAGAGATCTGCGAAGATGCCTTGGATCTCATCGAAGTGAATTACGAGGTTCTCCCCTTTGTACTGGATCCCGTCAAGGCGCTGGAGCCGGGTGCGCCCAAAGTGCATGACTCCGGCAACCTGTTTCAAGGAGCCCCGGAAATCTACGAGCGCGGCGAAATCGAAAAAGGTTTTGCGGAAGCCGATGTGATCGTGGAAGGGACATTTCGCACGCAGGTCGCCTTACACAACTGCATGGAGACGCACGGCAGTGTGGCGACCTGGGAGGGTGAATCGCTCACGATCTGGGATTCGACGCAGCACATCTTTGGTGTGCGTGATACCGTGGCTCAAGCGCTGAAGCTCCCCAAGCATAAAGTTCGCGTCAGAAAGCAGTACATGGGTGGAGGTTTTGGCAGCAAGAATTCTGCGGGCAAATATGCCGTCATGGCCGCCTTGGCCGCGAAAATGACAGGTCGACCCGTGAGAGTTGTGCTGGATCGCCATGAAGAGAATCTCGCGGCCGGCAATCGACCATCAAGCATTCAGACCCTCAAGGTCGGGGCGAAACGAGACGGTGCGCTTACGGCCATTTACCACAAGTCCATCGTCAACCTCGGCGCCTATACGGCCTGGGGCGGGGGAACCACGGGACCCACCCGCCGCCTCTACGTCTGCCCTCACATCAAGACCGAAGACGTTTGCGTCTTCACGAATTTGGGTCCGTTTAGCGCTTTTCGAGCCCCCGGCTACGTCGAGGGCACGTTCGCTCTGGAGTCGATGATAGATGAGCTGGCTCAGAAACTAAATCTTGACTCACTAGAACTGAGACTTCGAAACTACGCAGAAATCGATCCAGCGACGGGTTGGCCCTACACCACGAAGGGCCTGAGGCAAGCGTATCACCGAGGTGCTACGTTGATCGATTGGCAGAAGCGCACCGCTCTCAAAGAGAAAGACTCTACAGACACAAAGAAGATCGGTTTCGGGATGGCTAGCCAGATTTGGGGTGGCAGCGGCGGCCCACCCGCATATGCGCTCGTCAAGATCAATCCCGATGGCACCGCTGTCGTCATCACAGGCACACAAGACATTGGCACAGGCACAAAGACAGCGTTAGCTCAGGTCGCTGCGGAAACACTCCATTTCCCAATCTCTCTTGTGAAAGTCGAGCTGGGGGACACACAACTCGGCGTCTATTCGCCGCTGAGTGCGGGAAGTATGACTCTCGCCTCTGTGGGACCCGCCGTGCGCGTGGCGGCCGAAGACGCCCGAAAGCAACTCATGGATGTAGCCTCACAAACGCTCGAAATGCCTTTGGATGAGTTGGAGATTGATCGTGGGGAGTTTCTCAATACGCGCACACGCGAACGCATCGCCATCAAGACGATCTTCGAGAAGCTTCAGAATTTCATGATCATTGGACGCGGAGCCCGTGGGCCAAATCCCGAGAAGAAGAGCGTCAATACATTCGGTGCCCAGTTTGCGCAAGTGGAAGTGGACACAGAAACGGGGAGAGTATCGGTGCAGAAAATCGTCGCCGTGCACGAGTCCGGACGCGTGATCAATCCGCTAGCGATCAGTAGTCAACTGGAAGGCGGCATCATTCAGGGTCTGGGATTTGCACTGACAGAGCAGCGTATTGTGGATGAGAGATTTGGCTTGGTACTGAACGGCAATCTGGAGATGTACAAGGTGCCCACAGCCCAAGATGTTCCCGAGATCATCACTGAAATGATTGATATGCCCGACCCTGAGGTGAACAATCTGGGCGTAAAGGGCGTGGGTGAACCACCGATCATCCCCACGGCTGGAGCGATTGCCAACGCCGTAGCCGACGCCTTAGGCAGACGTATCTGCGAACTTCCGCTTACACCAGATCGCATACTCAAAGCACTGGAGTCCCAATGAAAAATTTCCAGTATGTCAACGCACCGGATGTTGAAGATGCAGTCTCGCTGCTGCAGGAGCCCGGTACAAAGGCTGTCGCTGGAGGAACAGATCTCCTCACAGAACTCAAGGAACGCATTAAAATGCCAGAGATCCTCGTAAACCTCAAGACGATCTCCGATATGAAATACATCCGTGAAGAGAAGGATGATCTACGCATCGGAGCGCTTGCGACGTTGAGCGAAATCGAGTTGCATCGCATGGTTCGGGAGAGATTTCCCATATTGAAAGAGGCGATCTCCGTGACGGCAACTCCTCAGTTGCGCAATGCCGCAACGCTCGGCGGGAATCTCTGCCAAAGTGTGCGCTGCTGGTATTACCGTCACCCCGATGTGAAGTGTTGGCTCAAGGACGGAGACATGTGCTATGCCGAGGATGGAGTGAACAGCCGCCATGCGATCTTCGGCAACAGTACGTGCATAGCTGTGCACCCTTCGGATCTTGCGCCAGCGCTCATTGCGCTGGATGCACGCATACGCATAGCGGGCTCCGAGGTCGAGGGAGAACTCTTGCTGGAAGAATTCTTCACTTTGCCCACAGAAACTCACCGCCAAAGCACGCTACTGGGAGCGGCGGACCTTGTGACTGAAGTGATCATCCCCCATCGCTTCGGGCCGTCCAATGGCGTGTATCTCAAAGCCATGGAGAGGGCAACCTGGTCGTTCATGCTCGTGAGCGCTGCCGTACAGCTCGAATGGAAGGGTGATCGCGTGAGAGAGGCGCGCATAGTGCTTGGCGGCGTCGCTGGCAAGCCTTGGCGTGTGCGGGAAGCCGAAGCGATGCTCCAAGGGCAAACTCTCAGCGAAGGGCTCGCCCAGAGTGTGGGAGAAGCGGCCGTCGCCAACGCAAAAGCCCTTAAACACAATGCTTACAAAATCCCTCTGGCACGCAATCTCGTCAAGCGTGGGTTGTTGGAATTGACCCGACGCAAAGCGTAATCCACCTCAAACTCCCACCTTCGGACAGAGCTCGTTCACCACGCATTCAGGGCACTTGGGCCTTTTGGGCACACAGATAGCCCGCCCATGATCTTTCATAAGCCAGGGGAATGGCTTCCAGTTGATCTTGGGAATGAGTTTCATCAGATCGCGCTCGATCTTCTCCGGGTCATAATCGCGGGTGAAACCTAGGCGTAGACTTAGACGAATCACGTGGGTGTCCACCACGATGCCCTCGACTTTGTTGAATGCATTGATGAGAATGGCATTGGCCGACTTACGACCGATGCCCGGCAGCTGTATGAGTTCTTCCATCGTATCGGGAACTTTGCCACCGTATTGCTTAATGAGCATCTTACAAGCATTCTGAATAGCCTTCGCCTTGTTGCGAAAGAAATTCACTCGCTTGATGTCCTTTTCCAGTTGGGAGACCGGCAGGTTCGCATAGTCAGGCGCCGACTTGTATTTCTTGAATAGCTTAGGAGTAACAGAGTTCACCAGCTCATCGCGCGCTTGAGCTGAAAGAATCGTCGCCGCCAAAAGCTCTAGAGGGCTACTGAAGTTGAGATAGTAGCGCGTGTTTGGGTATTTCGCCTTCAGTTTGCGGATGATCTTCGCTGCTCTCTCTCTTTCTCCCAAGAATATCATCTCCCCAAAATATGCACACAGCCTACGGAGCCCGTCGCAAAGCGCCCAATGCCGACATTATGCTGAAGCGCAATCTCTGGATTTTTCACTTGAACCGGTCCTGCCTCGCCACGCAACTGCTCATATAGCTCCGCTATTTGGGCCGCCCCTGTCGCTCCGAGAGGATGTCCCTTAGCCAACAATCCCCCGCTGGGGTTGATCGGCTTCTCGCCACCCAAGTGGACGTGGCCCTCATCAAGAAGTTTGACTCCTTGACCGGGTTCGGCAAACCCAAGATCTTCATAGCTGATCAGTTCCGTAATACTGAAACAATCATGGATCTCGGCCACGTCAATGTCCTCTGGTTTCACTCCAGCCGTCTCATACGCTTGCTTCGCAGCATTTTGGCTGGCCCGAAAATTCGTGAGATCCCCGCCTCGCACAAAACTGTCTGTTGCCAGTCCCGAGCCCAAGACATAGACGGGATTGTCTGTATAACGCGTGGCAATGTCGGCTCTGGCGAGGATGAGCGCCGCCGCTCCATCTGTCACTGGGCAGCAGTCGTAGAGTCCCAGTGGGTACGAAACATACGGAGCGTTCACTACATCCTCTACGCTGCATTCAAAGCGCAGATGTGCATGAGGATAGAGCGACCCATTGTGATGATTCTTCACACTCACCAGCGCAACTTGCTCCCGCGTGATGCCATACTTGTGCATATATGCCGTCGCTCGCAGGCCGAAGAAAGCGGGCATCGTCACTCCCCGACCCATCCAGAGCCTCTTCAGATCAGCTCTTTGGAGGAGCCCTCCGGGTTCATCGTGCATCTTCTCTGCCCCTACGACAAGCACTACGTTATAGAGTCCCGCAGCCACTGAAAAGCACGCATTGCGGAAGGTGTCGCTTCCTGTAGCGCAGGCGTTTTCTACGCGCGTGATCGGAATGCCAAATAATCCTGTGGCATGAGATAAGACAAGACCGGAGTTGCCCATTGCCGGATAGACCGTCCCATACCAAGCCGCCTCAATTTCCTTCGGATCGAGCCCCTTATCGACACTGGCGATGGCATTTAAGTATGCCTCCTCAATCATATCCTCCAAGCTCATCGAAAAATGCTCACCGAAGTCGATCATGCCCGCTCCTACGATTGCGACCTTCCTACGCAAAGACTCGGTCACGCTGATCCCCTCCGGGGCTTGAACTTGTAGGAGTAGATATCGAGCCCGTTCTCCTCATACATGACTCGCAAGTCTGCTTCGACCTCTAGGCCGACTTGTACCTCTTCAGGGCGGCAGTCGATGATCTCGCCATAGACCCGTGCGCCCTCGTCGAACTCCACGACAGCGAGAGGCAGCGGTGTCTGAAAACCTTCTGGCAGGCGGTGCTGAATGACAAACGAGATGATTTTGCCAAAGGGCTTCATCTGCAACTCTTCAAACTCAGCAGGAGCTGCGCCGCAGCGCTTGCATGTCCTCTTGCGTTCGGGGAAAGAAACCCAACCGCAGGATGTGCACTTATAGCCGATAAGTCGAGCGCTTTCTCGACTGATCCGCCAGACGAGAGGGCTCGTCATCGTGGTCCTCCTAACAACCTACTGTAGCGTAGATATGTCGAGTAACTAACATGCTCCTTTTGATTGAGCTGCTCTTCTACGGTCATCAGGCCATGCATTTTGCTGGGCTGCTTCTCAACACTCAGGGCCAAGGCATCGCTTCCGCCAGGCCCGTACGAGACGGCCAAAATCTTCCGTAGCGATGTAAGTTTCTCTAGTGCGTACGCCAGATCAACCAGGAACGACGCACAACCAGCATAGCCAATCTGTGCAAATGTTGAGACGTGCTTCTTCGGGTCCAAGCCGATTTGTGCCAAAGCTCGGTTTCCCCAGCGCAGATCTGGAGCGTGAAGCACGACCTGACCAAACTGATCCAATGTGATGTTCATCACTTTCGTGAGGTCTTGGATTGCCAAACTGATATGCTCTAAGAAACCTTGCTGCATAACAAAGCGCTCATCCACCGTCCCATGAAATTGACCTTCCGCACGGGAACGACCCACAAAGCCGCTAGAGTAAGCTGAAAACCCTCCCAACGAGGCAAAGCCCTCTTTCGCTAACACAAGGGCTGCCGCACCTGCCGCATAGCTTAGCTCGTAATCTGAGCCAGGCTTTGCAATCAACCTATCGCTTGCAATGACCAGACCACAACCGATTCTGCCCGCTTCCATCGCATCCGTACAAGCCTGCAAGGCGGAGGTCACAGAGCGCGTAGAGAGCCCAAAATCAGCGACGCTCACACCTTGGTTTGCACCGAGCAGGCCGGCAAGCTGAGCCGCCAGGGCGTTCTCTGCGTATCCGCTGGAGATGCTGGCAAAGTACACGGCCTCCACCTGAGCGCCATCCAGAGATGCTCTCATCAGAGCAGCCCGTGCTGCTTTCACTCCCATGGTAAGGACATCCTCATCGGGCGCTGCCACGGCTTTCTCTCCTCGACCTCCCGAGCGCCCCCAAGCCTGATTGATCTCTTCAGCCTTGATACGGTAGCGGGGCACATAGACTCCATAGCTGGCAATGTCTACCATAGATGCGTTATGGTACTCAACAAGCTCGGCGGCAGGCAAAAACGGAAAGGGTTTATTCTCTCTCTATGAATGGCAGCCTTCGGATTCAAGTTGTCTTCTTTGACGTGCACGACACATTGATCTACACCAAGCTGCGGCCTGCGGAGATCTTCACGCAACTCTGCCAAGAGGCCGAAGTGCGAATCCCTTTGAAGGATGTAGAAGAGGTATACGCAATGTCACAGATGCTTGACGAGCAGCGATCCCTCTATAAGGGTCGCGAAGATGAATCATGGCTGAATTTCAATTCTAGAGTTCTCAAACAACTGCGAATTCCAGATCCCGATCAGAGATTAGCCCAACACCTCGTGGAGGGCTTCAAAGACGTGCGCTGGTGGGACGCATACTCCGACGCGAAGCCAGTGCTCGCCA
>MFGX01000132.1:36212-36415 GCA_001778455.1 Candidatus Fraserbacteria bacterium RBG_16_55_9
CTGGTAGAGGGACGACTAGCTCTTTTGGGGCTCACCGACTATTTCCAGGCCATCACATATTCCGAAGAGATCGGGTTTGAGAAGCCAAACCCCGCGATCTTTCGCACTGCTCTGCAAAGAATGAAGTGTAGAGCGGAAGAAGCTGCTCATATCGGCGATCGCCTCGTAGAAGACGTTGAAGGGGCGCTCGCAGCAGGCATCCA
>MFGX01000133.1:0-5230 GCA_001778455.1 Candidatus Fraserbacteria bacterium RBG_16_55_9
GGTTCACCGCAGGCGGGCTCGCTCTTAGATGCACGTTCTGATGGACACCAACGTGATGATCTCTGGGACGTTCTGGCGGGCTGGGAGTCCGAGCGCATCATAGCCGTTGTGCAAGTGGCTCGGCCTGGATCGGACCGCGATGACCTTTACGGCGACGGCCGGGCGGCGGCGCAGCGGATCGTCAAGATTCTTCTCATCTGATTGTGGGGGGAAGGGGAGGCAACCACGGAGAGAAGCCGTGACTGGATGGATCAAGCTGAAGGGGATCTTCGGCATGCTCAGAGCGACTTAGAGCATGGCTTCTATGACTGGGCGTGCTTCTCCTCACAGCAAGCTGCTGAGAAAGCAGCCAAAGCGGTCTTTCAAAAGCTAGGTGCCGAGGCTTGGGGGCATTCCGTGGCAGACCTGCTCAAGGAGCTCTCGAGGACGCAGCCGGTTCCGGAGGACTTACTCAATGGGGCTTACGAGCTAGACAAGGCCTATATCCCTGCAAGGTATCCCAACGCCCATCCCACGGGCTCTCCTCGGGAGCGCTATATCCAAGAAGAGGCACGGAGGCTGATCCGACATGCAGAGAATATCGTCAAGTTCTGTGCAAGTCTTCTATCCAAGATTAGCTAGGGCTGAAGTCATCCGAATCCTCTCTGAGCGGCTGAAGGGGTTGCAAGAGGAGCTTCCGCTGGTGCGGGTGGTCCTTTTTGGCTCCTATGCCAGAGGGAACTATACGGTGGGAAGCGATATCGACTTGCTTATTGTCTACAGAGGAGAGGAGCGGGTGGACGCCTACGCTCTTGCGAAAAAGCTACTGGATTTACCCCGCCTGGAACCCCACATCTATGCCGAGGCTGAAGATGCGCTGAGGGAAGAGGTCCTTCGTGCGATGACCAAAGACGGAATTGTCCTCCTACCTTCCGAAAGTTCTGCAAAATCCGATGTGTAACGCTCAGCATGAGGTCCCCTACTACGGCCAAGCCGCAGAACGGATTGTCTCGCAGCTGGAGAGCTTCGGTTCGACCCGGTAAGGAAGCATTGTGCTTATTTATCTCGATGTGTGCTGCTTAAACAGGCCTCTTGATAATCAGACTCAGGAGCGCATCCACCTGGAATCCGAAGCTATTCTGCTAGTCTTGATGCGCTGTCAAAATCGGGAATGGCTATAACGTCCTCGATCGAGGACCGTGCGGAAGAACTGGAAAAGCGCGGCTTCAAAGCGTATGATGCCTTACACATTGCCTGTGCGGAAGCAGGGAGTGTTGATGTGTTGCTCACAACAGATGACCATGTGCTGCGTAAGGCAGAAGCACATAGCGACGTATTGCGAGTCAGGGTTGAGAACCCCATCTTGTGGCTGATGGAGGTGATGGTGAATGAGACTCCAAGAGGCGAGTCCAGCACAGATTAGGGAGCGAGGCCTCGAGGTATTGGCCAAAGCTTTGGGCCCCATCGGTATGGTGCGTTTTCTGCAGCAATTCGAAATGGGAAGCGGCAACTACACTCGAGACCGAGAACGATGGCTCAAAGACGTTACCGTGGGTGGCGCGATGATGGAAATCAAGAAACGGCGTAAGAAAGCTGCTCGCTAGCGACTCCTTTGGGGGCGTGAGCAATAGACAATAGTGCTCACGAAATCCTCACAGACTACGGTGATGGCCGAGCTTCCACGGGCATCATAGCTATATTTGGCGAAGATGAGAGCTATGTTATAATACATTTCTACAGCTAAAGAAATTTGAGGTGAACCCATATGAGCAAGAAGAAGGTGCCCCCTCGCTTCCAGGAGGTTATTGAAACGGTCGAGGCATTGCCTTTGGACGATCAGTTTCTGCTCATCGAGATCATTCGCCAACGCTTGATCCAAGACCGACGTGCGGAACTGGCAGCGCAAATCGCAGAGACACGTAGTGCTTACCAGCGAGGTGAAGTTCGTCGAGGCACAGCGGCTGACCTGATGAAAGAGCTCGTAGAGTGAGAACCCTTGTCCGGAGTGCAGCTTTCATGAGGGCCTTCCAGCGAGTAGTTCGTCGTCAACCGGACTTCCACGCCAAAATCGAGCGCACCCTAAAACAGCTCGCCGAGGGCTTTGCCCCCAAAGTCGAATTCGACTCTAAAGCCTGGAGGTTGACAAAGTGTTACCAATATGGTAACATGCCTTGTGGCTATTCGAGGATTCAAAGATAAGGGGCTTAGGGAGTTGTTCAACCATGGAAGAACGGGCAAGATTGCCAGGAGCCACTATGCGAAGAGTCTAATGATTCTTGACTTTCTGAATGCGATGGGAGACATTTCGGATTGCTATGGACGCTTTGAGTTTCACAAGTTGAAAGGCAAACGAAAGGGCGAATACGCTATGAGTATCAGCGGTAACTATCGGATATGTTTTAAGTGGGACGGGAAAGATGTGTACGACCTACAATATAAAGATTATCACTGAGGAGGAGAGCATGATTCCTACCAATCGCAAACCGACTCATCCGGGGAGAATTCTGGATGAGATGTACCTAAAGCCTCTTCACATTTCGCTGCGATCCTTTGGCGCAGTGACGGGTATATCTCGCAAGCATTTGAGCCGCGTCATCAATGGACACGCTAGAGTCTCTGTTGAAATAGCAACGAAGCTGGCTGCGACACTCAGCACCACTCCGGAGTTGTGGGTGAATGCCCAGCGCAATGTAGATATATACGAGGCTCGGCAAAGGCTTCGTGAGTGGAAGCCTAAGAAGGTGTTCAAAGCCCTGGAACTTCAGAGAGTGCCATGACTGTATTCGTCTTTGCTCGGCACATGAGATGAACCTTGATCCAGTCGTTTTCATCTCTCCCATGCCCCTGGTATTTCGTCCGATTCCAGTTTATGAACTTGCGGGTAGTCTGCATAGTCATAAGTTGAAGGGAGAACTGGCTGGCGCATGGACCTGTACAGTGGATTATGATAACCGGATTCTGTTTGAGTTCGCCCAGAACCCGGAGTCAGGTGAAGAGGAGATCTTGCTGTTGACGATGGGGACTCATAATGAAATCTACTGAACCATTCTGCTGTAAGCCCTCGCTAGCAATTCCTGCGTCAATGCTTTCCTGCCTCAACGGGGGGATTGGGTGCTATACTGGAAGACAGGGATGGCTCTTGGCCAATGGGCGAGCGCGAAGGAGAGGTGAATCCACATGAGCAAGATCATTCGCCAACGCTTGATCCAGCATCGGTGCGCGGTGCTGGCCAAGGAGGTAGCAGAAGCCCTCCATGCCTATCAGCAAGGCAAGGTCTATCGCGGCACGGTAGCTGATCTGATCGAGTGAGAACCCTGTCTAGAGTTACGTCTTTGTGTGTGCGCTACAGGGATAATCGGATTCTTACCCACATCACCAGTCGGTCGGGGCGAAATCGGTACGATGGCCAACTCGATAACTAGGACTTCGCCGATGGCAGTTTCAAGCAGAAGGCCAAATCCGTCCGAACCGAATCTTCACTGCTGACATGCAGATCATCTTATATCGAGTAGGCCATTTGAAAGTGGAGAAGCTTGACGAGGTTATTGAGAAGGTCATTGAGATATTGAAGCAATAGATGGCGAGAGAAAAAGGAGGCATTGTTCTTTCGTGCCGTGCGTGACGTTGCGAGACGAAACAGAGTGGATAGAGACCGTCGAGTCGGGCTGGAATGTGCTGGCGGGTTGGGACTCTGAACGTATTATCAATGCTATGCGAGCAGCTCGCCCTAGCTTAGGCTACTGTGACTTTTACGGTGACGGCCGGGCAGCGGAGCGGATCGTGGGATCAGTTGCCGCAGTGTTTGCCAAAGGCTATGATTGTGCTACAACCGAGATCAGCAAGGAAGGAGGGCTGCCATGACCCAGGAGCAAGAGCAGCTTATCTTAGACAGAGTGCGCAAGCTCTCTCCGGAGCGCCTTCAAGAGGTGCTTGATTTCATCGAGTTCTTGCAACAGAGGGAACGGCAACAACACTGGGTCGGATTCGATGAGTGGGCGATGAATCTGGCAAAAGAACGGGGCTTCCAGCACTTGACGGAAGAAAACGTCGCCCAGATCGTGAAGGTTCACCGCAGGCGGGCTCGCTCTTAGATGCACGTTCTGATGGACACCAACGTGATGATCTCTGGGACGTTCTGGCCAGGCAAATCGAAAGTGCTGCGGGTATCTGTCTGCCGTGATGACGATGACAACCGCGTTTTGGAGTGTGCTTTGGACGGGAGAGCTGACTACATTGTCACGGGGGACAAGGATCTGTTGGATCTGAAAGTGTTTGAGGGAATTAAGGTCGTCAATGTGTCAGATTTTCTGCAGCTACACCAGCGTTCTGAGTAGTGCAGCCCGCTATCGGGCGCGAAAAGAAGCGTTCAGGACCAGTTAAGGAAGGAGGTGACGTGAGTGGCTAGAGTCACAAGAGATTACGACAAATTAAGCCTTGTCGAGAAGCGGATTGGGTATCTCGTGGGGGCACGGCTACGCAACAAAGACAAGATAAGCCTAGCCCTAGAGAAACAAGATGAGATCAGAAAGAGCCATCCTGTCCCCGCAGGGTGGAACAGCGTCTCCGTGATCAGACAGTGGCGAGAAGCGCAATGAACGTATTAGATGCCTCAGTCGTCCTGAAATGGTTCGTGGAGGAAGAGGACAGTGTTCAAGCGCTCCAACTGAGAGGGGAATTCTACGCTGGCGAGAGGGAGATCGTTGCTCCCGATCTTTTGCTCTTCGAAGTCGCGAATGCTCTACGGTATAACCCAAACTTCACTGTAGAGGAAGTTCAGGAAGCAATAGAAACGCTCTTCGCTATGGAGATCGAGATCATCACTCCAACTTCTTCTCTGCTGGCCAAGACCATCAAATTGGCGAAAAGTTTTGATGTAACCTGCTATGATGCTGTGTACCTCGCCTTGGCTGAAGAACTCGGCTTTGAGTTCATCACAGACGATGAGAAGTTCTACAGGAAAGTGAGCGAGAAGAATCAATCACAAGTTTCCCTCAGATTGTTGGTTGACCTGAGGGAAAGGCGAGATTCGTGATCTCGTATTGGGGATCGTGCTAAACCTTATGGCGAAAGTTTCGTGTATATTCGGGAAAGGGCACGAAATGGGCGGAGACGGTGCAAACAGGGTGGAACGTGCTAGCAGGGTGTGAGCCAGAACGTATTTGGGAAGCCGTGCGAGCGGCTCGACCTGGCTCTCAGCATGAGGTCCCCACGGCAAACGGCCAAGCCGCAGAACGGATTGTCTCGCAGCTGG
>MFGX01000133.1:5272-5525 GCA_001778455.1 Candidatus Fraserbacteria bacterium RBG_16_55_9
GTGTGCTGCTTAAACAGGCCTTTTGATAATCAGGCTCAGGAGCGCATCCACCTGGAATCCGAAGCTATTCTGCTAATCTTGATGCGCTGTCAAAATCGGGAATGGCAATTGTTGAGCGGCGAAGCAGTGGATTATGAGATCTCTCTCATTCCCGATGAAGAAAGAAGGAAGAAAGTTGGCTATCTGGCTTCGTTGACCGAATCCCAAATGGCTATAACGTCCTCGATCGAGGACCGTGCGGAAGAACTGGAAA